>NZ_JBIARQ010000001.1:0-465968 GCF_042890065.1 Streptomyces sp. NPDC002328
AGGTTTCCCATACGTCAGGCCCGACCGTCTCGCCGACCCACTCACCCATCGCCACATGACGAGTCTGGCCCTGCCGCTGACGCGGCAGGGCCAGAACCCCAAGATCTTCATCGGCCTTCTAGCGCGCGACGAGTTCCCGCACGCGGTCCACGAGCTGTATGAGGACCGGGTCGCCCGCGCTCGCGTGGGCCTCGGACGGGTTCAGGATGAGCAGGAGCAGGCTGACGAAGGCCAGGGTGGGCAGGGCGAGGGCCCACCAGGGCAGCAGGGTGCCGAGGCCGCCGCCCGGGGCGGCCGGGTGGGGCCGGGTGTGCGTGCGCGCCGCCATGGGTGCCTCCGCTGGTCTGCGAGTCGTCCGTGGACCGCCGCCTGCGGTCACACTTCGAAGGTACGGACGCGGAGGCCCTCGGCCCATCCGGTGATCCACCCACTTGACCCTGACCCTGACCCCCTAGGGGACGGGGGGTTAACCCCACCCTCCGTGAGGGGCGGGGCGGATCCGTCGGGGCGGCGTCAGGGCGAGGCGATCGTCGCGATGACGCCGATGATCACGAAGATGAGGAAGAACGAGCCGAAGACGAGCAGCATCTTCTTCTGACCGTTCCGGGGATTCGGATCGAGCACTGGCATGGGTCAAGTCTCGCACCCGGCGGGGACGGCGACTCCCCCGGGGTCAGCGCGCGGCCTCGTCCTCCACCGTGCGGTCGCGTCCCGCCAGGACGCCCACCGCCATCTGCGGGACCATGAGCACCGCCATCAGCGCGAGCGGCAGCCCCCAGCCGCCGCTGTGCTGGTAGAGCACCCCGACCAGCAGCGGACCGGGGATCGAGATCAGATAGCCCGTGCTCTGCGCGAAGGCCGACAGCTGGGCCACTCCCGCACCGGTCCTGGCGCGCATCCCGACCATCGTGAGCGCCAGCGGGAAGGCGCAGTTGGAGACGCCGAGCAGCAGCGCCCACGCCAAGGCGCCGCCGGCGGGCGCGAAGTAGAGGCCGGCGTACCCGACGAGGCCGCAGACGCCCAGCGCGATCACGATCGGTCCCTGGTGCGGCAGCCGGGTCGCCACGCGCGGGATGACGAAGGCCAGGGGCACGCCCATCGCCATCGTGACGGCGAGCAGGAGTCCGGCCGCGCCCGCGGCCACGCCCGCGTCGCGGAAGATCTGCGCCATCCAGCCCATGGTGATGTAGGCGGCGGTGGCCTGGAGCCCGAAGAAGACGGCGAGCGCCCAGGCGGTACGGCTGCGCGTCATCCGCAGGCCGCCCGCCGCGCCCGGGTCCGACCCGCCGGGGTCCGACGCGTCCGGGCCCGAGGCATCCGGGTCCGGGGCCGACGCGTCGGCACCCGGCGTCCCCCCGCGCGCGGTGCGCCGTACCGTCGCCCTCTCCCCCCGCTCGCGGGCCAGCGGCAGCCAGGCGAGCACGGCCGCCGCGGCGAGGCCCGCCCAGATCGCGAGCCCGGACTGCCAGCCGCCGCCGAGCGCCTCGGTCACGGGCACGGTGGCCGCGGCGGCGATCGAGGTGCCGAGGGCGAGGGCCATCGAGTACAGCCCGGTCATGGAGCCGACCCGGTCGGGGAACCAGCGCTTGACGATCGCGGGCATCAGGACGTTGCTGACGGCGATGCCCATCAGAGCGAGGGCGCTGGCGGCCACGAAGCCGGCCGTGCTGTGCGTGTACGGCCGTACGAGCAGCCCCGCGCCGATGGCGACCATGCCCGCGCAGACGACGGCGCCCGCGCCGAAGCGGCGGGCGAGCCGGGGCGCGGTGACGCCGAAGACGGCGAAGCAGAGCGGCGGCACGGAGGTGAGCAGGCCGGCCACGGTGCCGCTCATGCCGAGGCCGTCGCGGACCTCTTCGAGCAGGGCGCCGAGGCTGGTGATGGCGGGGCGGAGGTTGAGGGCGGCCAGCACGATGCCGACGACGAGCAGCCGCCGCGTCCACGCACGCGTGGACGTGCGCGGCACCCGCGCATCGACCCGGGGCTCCTCCACCGCCGGGGGCTCCCCCGTCGCCGGTGCACCACCCGGACTCGGGGAAGTCGTCCGGGAAATCGTCCGTGTCTCCTCACGCGCCATGCCGCCCATCATAGAATCATGGGATGATTGGTTGTCCACCCGGGTCACCGTCCCCGGCCGTGCCCGCGCCGCCCCGTCCGTGCGAAGGTGTGCCATGCCTCTGAGTCATCCCCGTCGCTCGGCGCTGTCCGAGCAGGTCATCGCCGCGCTGCGTCATCAGATCACCTCGGGCGAGTGGCCGGTCGGCGCGCGCATCCCGACGGAGCCGGAGCTGGTGGAGCAGCTCGGCGTCGCCCGGAACACGGTCCGTGAGGCCGTCCGCGCGCTCGCGCACAACGGCCTGCTGGACATCCGGCAGGGCTCGGGCACCTATGTCGTCGCGACGAGCGAGCTGGCCGGCGTGATGCACCGCCGCTTCGCCGGCGCCGACCCCCGGCACATCGCCGAACTGCGCTCCACGCTGGAGTCGGGGGCGGCGAAGCTGGCCGCCGAGCGGCGTACCGAGCGGGATCTGAAGCAGCTCGACGCGCTGCTGCTGCGGCGCGAGGAGGCGTGGGAGTCGGGCGACGCGGAGGCGTTCGTCGCGGCGGACACCAGCTTCCACATGGCGGTGGTGGCCGCCTCCCACAACGACGCGATGACCGCGATGTACGCGGACCTAGGCGAGGTGCTGCGGGACTGGCTGCGCGCCGACGTCGGCGAGGAGCTGAAGCCGGAGACGTTCATGGAGCACACGCGGCTGGTGGACGCGATCCGGGCCGGGGACGCGGAGGCGGCCGGCGTGGAGGCGGCGAGCTATCCGTTCCAGTGCCGGCCCGGACGGTTCACCGCCGCTGGTGGCTGACCCAGACCGTGGCGACCTCCTTCCAGCAGCGGCCGCTCAGCCGCACGGTCACGGCGGGGCCCGCGTCGGCGGGGGCGCCGTCGGTGTCGAGGTCCCACCAGCGTTCGCACTCGATGTGCAGGCGTACGCGGTCGGTGCGGGCGTAGGGGTTGTGGCAATGGGCGACCACATGGGAGCCGCGGACGTCGATCCGGCATTCCGCGCCGAACAGCTCCGGCGGGGCGGTGGGTTCCCGTGCCTCCACGCGCGTGTGGGACAGCGCGTCGTACGGCAGGGAGAGGACGAGACAGACGGCGACGGTCAGTGGGACCAGGCTGCGAGACAGGCGCACAAGGGGACCTCCTCGGCCGAGCTGGGGAGGGAAGCGCGGTAACGGACCCGCACTTCAGAGTGGCTTGTCAGGCCCGCCCCGCGCCCGGTCAGCTGGGCCGAACGGGTGAGGGCCCGCGTCGCTCGGACGCGGGCCCTCACCCGTGGAAACCGTGGGCTCGGCGTCCCGTGAGACCCTCAGCGCCCCGGCGGCGTCACGCGCCGATGGCGTGCAGACCGCCGTCGACGTGGATGATCTCGCCCGTGGTCTTCGGGAACCAGTCGCTCAGCAGGGCGACCACACCGCGGCCGGCCGGCTCGGGGTCCTTGAGGTCCCACTCCAGCGGGGAGCGGTCGTCCCACACGGCGGCCAGCTCGCCGAAGCCCGGGATGGACTTGGCGGCCATGGAGGCGAGAGGGCCCGCGGAGACGAGGTTGCAGCGGATGTTCTGCTTGCCGAGGTCCCGGGCGACGTAACGGCTGGTGGCCTCCAGGGCGGCCTTGGCCGGCCCCATCCAGTCGTACTGCGGCCATGCGAACTTCGCATCGAAGGTCAGACCCACGACCGAGCCGCCGTTCTGCATCAGCGGCAGGCAGGCCATGGTCAGCGACTTCAGGGAGTACGCCGAGACGTGCATGGCCGTGGCGACGGACTCGAACGGCGTGTTGAGGAAGTTGCCGCCGAGGGCGTCCTGCGGGGCGAAGCCGATGGAGTGGACGACGCCGTCGAGGCCGCCGAGCTCCTCGCCCACGATGTCGGCCAGGCGCCCGAGGTGCTCGTCGTTCGTGACGTCCAGCTCGATGACCTTGGTGGGCTTGGGCAGCTTCTTGGCGATGCGCTCGGTCAGCGTGGGCCGCGGGAAGGCGGTCAGGATGATCTCGGCGCCCTGCTCCTGGGCCAGCTTGGCGGTGTGGAAGGCGATGGAGGACTCCATCAGCACACCGGTGATCAGGACGCGCTTGCCCTCGAGAATTCCGCTCATGGTGATCAGTGACCCATTCCCAGTCCGCCGTCAACGGGGATGACGGCTCCAGTGATGTACGAGGCGTCGTCCGAGGCGAGGAAGCGCACCGCCGCGGCGATCTCCTCCGGCCGCGCGTACCGGCCGAGCGGCACCTGGGAGACGATGCCCTCGCGCTGCTCGTCGGTGAGCACCTTGGTCATGTCGGTGTCGACGAAGCCGGGCGCGACGACGTTGAAAGTGATGTTGCGCGAGCCCAGCTCACGGGCGAGGGAGCGCGCGAAGCCGACCAGTCCGGCCTTGGAGGCTGCGTAGTTGGCCTGTCCGGGCGAGCCGTACAGGCCCACGACCGAGGAGATCAGCACGACGCGGCCCTTCTTGGCGCGCAGCATGCCGCGGTTGGCGCGCTTGACGACGCGGAAGGTGCCGGTGAGGTTGGTGTCGACGACCGAGGTGAAGTCCTCCTCGGACATGCGCATCAGCAGCTGGTCCTTGGTGACGCCGGCGTTGGCGACCAGGACCTCGACGTTGCCGTGGGCGTCCTCGATCTCCTTGTAGGCCTGCTCCACCTGCTCGGGGTCGGTGATGTCGCACTTGACGGCCAGGAAGCCCGCGGGCGGCTCCCCCGAGCGGTACGTGATCGCGACCTTGTCGCCGGCGTCGGCGAACGCGCGGGCGATGGCGAGGCCGATGCCCCGGTTTCCTCCGGTGACGAGAACCGAGCGGCTCAACGGATCACCCTTTCGATAGGGATCTGAACACACCCGCCCGAACGCTGGATGACAGGCGGCTTCCTTCGAAACCTATCGGTCGGCCCCTGCTCACGGACATTCGGGCACCGACAGTGGGG
This sequence comes from Streptomyces sp. NPDC002328, assembly GCF_042890065.1. Classification (NCBI taxonomy): domain Bacteria; kingdom Bacillati; phylum Actinomycetota; class Actinomycetes; order Kitasatosporales; family Streptomycetaceae; genus Streptomyces; species Streptomyces sp. NPDC002328. Next base: position 4,983 of record NZ_JBIARQ010000001.1, read on the forward strand.
CACGGGAGTCGCTGTGGGGTTTCTACAGTCGTCACCCGTCCCGCCCCCATCGGAGATCGGCGGCGGACAGCTTGGCGCACAGATCGTCGAGCTCCTCGTCCCCGAGGACGTCGCGGTGCGAGAGCGTGTTGCGGGCTTTGACCAGAGCCGCCAGCAGGACCCTTTCGTCGAGCGGCAGGGCGACATGGCCGCTGAGGCAGGCGTGCTGGAGCTCGGCGGCCTCGGCGCACCGGAAGGTGCGCTCCGGGCGGGCGTCGCAGTCGGGGAGCCGGGCCCGCATGTGGAGCTTCACCAGTTCGGCCGCAGGCCGGTTGGCGAAGGACAGCGCCAGGTCGGCCAGCCGGTACCGGGCCTCCTCGATCCACGGCATCAGCACGCGGGCCTGGGCCAGGCCGACCAAGGCGTTGAGCCGGTCGGTGCGCCCCGCGCCGCCGTCGCTGTGCCACAGGGCGGGGTGGAGGCGGGGCCGGCCTTCCCAGGCCTGCACGATCCCGTCCGCCCAGGCGCGGCGCAGTCCGGACGGGGGCTTGTGCTGAAGGCCCGCCCCGCCGCGCACCGTCGGGCATTCGACGTGCGCCTTCCGTGTCCGGGCGGCCAGGCAGGCGCGCAGACAGTCGTCCAGGCTGCGGTCGCTGCCGTCCCAGCGGGCGTGGAGGTCCACGGCGAGGGCGAGGTCGGCCCCGCACACCTCGCCTATCACCTCGGCGCGCACCGCGCGCACGACCCGGGTGCGCAGCACCGCGCCGCCCTGGGCGGTCCTGCCCCGGTCCCGGTGTCCGCCCGACCCGCTCAGGAGGGTGGCGCTGTCGAGCCGGCCGATCGTGCCCCACCACCAGTGGACGGCGGCGGCGCCCAGTTCCCGTTCGCATTCGTCGGGGAGCTGGGGAGGCAGGTCCCCGAGTCGGCCGGTGACCATCAGCCGGGGCCGCTGATCGGGGAGGAGGCCCGCCTCCTTGACCGCCGCTCCGAGGGCGCGGACCAGCCGGGCGATGTCGTGGCCGCGCTCTCCCGCCCGCCCGGCGCCGCCCTGCCGGGGTCCGGGTTCGGTCCAGGCTCTGATGCCGATGACCGGCCGCCAGTGCGCGGCCGGGTCGGTCAGCTCGTCGAGCGCGTGGTCCGGGTCGACGGAGAGCTCCTTGGCCAGCCGGGTCACCAGCTCCGACGGTCCGCCTTCCACCGGCGCGGACGTCGGCGGGGTGCGCGTGGGCGTGGGCGTCGGCAGGTCCCAGCCGATGTCGAAGCCGTCGTCGAACCCGTCGAGGAGCGGCACGTCGGCGACGGGCCGTGCCGGTTCGTCGTGCCAGGCGGCGGTCTGCGGGGCCGGGGCCGCGGGCTCGGGCAGCTCGACCTGTTCCGGCCAGCGCGCCATCACCGCGCGGTGCAGCTCCTCGGCGACGCCCTGGTCGACGAGGTCGTCCGGCATCAGCCACACGCAGGTACGGCCGGCGGCCAGATCGGCCGCGATGCGTTCGATCTGGCCGCGCACACCGGGCAGCCGGGCCAGTTCCTCTCCGGTCGGGAGCACGCCTCACTCCCCGGCGCGACGGGCGGCCACGGCGCGGAAGGTCACCGGGTCCACCGCGATGCCGTCCGCGAGCTCGTCGATCAGGCCGAGCCGTTCCAGGCGCGTGAGCCAGGTCTCGGTCTCCGCCTCGGGCAGTTCGACCGCCTCGGCGACCTGGTCGATGGGGATGCCCTGGCCCTCGCTCACATACCCGTTCCACAGGGCGAGCAGGTCCAGGTCCCCGCGCTCCAGGCCGGACGCCTCGCAGTGCCGGTCGAGGTTGTCCGGCTGCCGGATCACCCGGCCGATCTTGTCGAGGGCGCTGTCGAAGGTCGCGCCGTTGACGGTGACCTCCGCGATGGCGGGTTCCACCCAGGTGGCCCAGCCTCCGGTCACCTGGATGAGTCGCGTGCGGTCGGCGGTGGACACGAACGGGCACTCCGGCCAGGCCCGCAGGCTCTCCACCGACCACCGCTCGGGGCGCAGGAAGCGCACCGGCAGCGGTTCCGCGTCCGCCGCCTCTCGCGGCTCGCGCAGCGTGCCCGCGGCCGGGGCGTCGGCGATGACGAACACGGACCGGTGGTTGGAGCGTTTGCGGCCCTCGGCCTGGTGGACGAGGGTGTCGGCCGCGGGGCCCGCGTGCTCCACGCACAGCCGCACCGCCTCGGCCAGGGGCACGCCCTCCAGGCCGCGCAGGTCGAGGGCGAGGACGTAGTTCTTGCGCAGGCGTGAGGCGTCGGTGAGGACCGCGCGCAGGTCGTGGGCGGCCGTGGCCCGGCGGACCTCCACGCCGCGCGTCTCCGCGAACCGCTCGGTGGCGGTGATCATCAGCTCCGGCCGGTGCAGTCTGGTGGTGCCGATCACCGTGACGCCCGGCTGGGCGGCCTCGTGCAACTGGCCCTCGGTGAGCGGGCTGTAGCGGGTGACATAGCGGTTGGGGTCGCTGCCCGTGTAGCGGCCGAGGAGCCTGCGGGCCGCCCGGGGGTCGTACTCGTAGGGCTGGCTGAACTCGGTCTCCCTCAGCTCCAGCAGCAGTTCGTCGCGGGTGCCCAGCATGTTGACGACGTTGGGGCTGCGGACGGCGAACCGGGAGCGGTCGCCCAACTGCACGAGCAGGCCCAGGCCGACCATCTCCCGGAGGTAGATCTGCACCTGTTTGACGCCCAGTTCACGGAAGCCCTCCTCCCAGGCCTCCACGGCCCACTGGAGGAGTTCCTCCGCGGAGTAGTCGCCCCGGTAGCCGTCGTCGAGGCTGCGCAGGGCGATGACCAGGGTCAGGACGCGGTAGCGGTCCTCCAGGTTGATGGTGAACCGCAGCCGCTCGGCCAGCCGGGTGCGTACGGTCTCCGAGGCCGCGACGTCCTGGACGTCGCTCTCGGTGATGCGGGTCGGGCGGTCGTGGCCGCGCTGGGAGCGTCCCTGGAGGGTCCGGACGAGCTCGCTGCAGAATATCTGCACCAGGTTGGCCTGGTAGTTGGTGATCGCCAGGATGCGCCACACCAGCTCCGGGCGTTCGAAGACGAAGCCCAGGGCCGCCATGGGTTCGGTGACCAGGCGTACGGCCGCGGTCGGGTTGAGCGGGCCGACCAGGACGTCCGGACCGCCGTGCGCGGTCGAGACGTTGGACAGCTCGCCGAAGCGCTGCACCTGGTGGAGGCCCGCGAACACGACCTTCAGGCGGCGGTCCGTCTGCTCCATCAGGTGCTGGAAGCGCTTGACGTTCTGGAACGTGGACTCGCCGCCGGAGCGGAAGACCCGGCGGGAGTCGGCGGTGAGGAACGCGTCCGCCTCGTCGGCGAGGATCAGCAGCCGGCGCGAGTCGTCGGCGTCCAGCCAGCTGCGGATCGCCTTGGCCACCACGTCGGGGCCCGCCTGGTCGGACACCTTCCGCGGGTCGATGACCTTCTGCCGCTTCAGGTCCTCGGCGAGCAGGTTCCAGATCCGCTCCGGGGACTCGGCCTGGCCGATCTCGGCCTTGACGAGGTCCAGGTAGACGGCGACGTTGGCGTCGGAGTTGCTCGGGAACAGCTCCGCCACCCGGCGCAGCAGCGCCGACTTGCCCAGCTGCCGGCCCCCGTAGAGGAAGAGCCCGCCCTCCGGGTTCATCACCTCGCGCAGTTCCTGGTCGCGGCCGTAGAAGACCTCGGGCGGGACGGCGCCCGCGACGAACGGGGTGTACGGGTCGTAGGACGCCCAAGGCAGCGTCACCCGTTGCAGCGCGCGGAAGGCGCCGGGAGCGCGGGCCGCCATCCAGCCGAGGACGGCGGGGTCGACGACGAGGGCCTGCTGCGCCTTCCGGCGGGAGGCCTCGGTGAGGGCGCGGCGGCCCTCCCGCCCGAGCGGGTGCAGGTAGAGGACGATGTTCGCGTCGACGTCGGAGTCCTCCAGGTGGGCGAGGGGCCCGTCGGCGCGCTGCTCCTCCCAGATCAGCAGGACAGTGTAGGAGGTGGCGCGGGAACCGAGGGCGGCGACGTACCCCGGCGCCTCGGCGACGAGCGCGCGTCCCTTGAAGCGGCGGACGCCCTGGCTCGTGCGCTCGGCCTGGAACTGGCCGGTGGGCTTCAGTCCGAGCAGCCGCAGCACGCGGGAGATGTGGTGGCGCCAGTCACCGTTGCGGCCCTTCTTCGTGCAGAGGGCCTTCCAGGAGGCGAGGCCGAGATCGGCGTTGGGCGTGACCTTCTCGCCGCGGCCGTAGCGGTCGACCCACCAGCCGGCGGGGACGCCGTCGCCGCCGGGCGCGGGGGCTCCGGGGCCGGCCAGGCCGGCCAGGAACTCGCGCAGTTCGGCGCCCTCCTCGTCGGAGCGGTCGGGGAGCCGCTGTCCGCTCTCCACCAGGGCGAGGAACTCCTGCGCGGTGACGGTGTCGCCCTCGTCGATCAGGCGCAGGATCCGCTCGTGGTCGGGTTCCGAGAGGGGGCGTTCGGGGTCGAGCCACACCGCTTCGAGGCGTTCGCGCAGGCGGTCGGTCGACTCCGCGACCCGACCGGTCAGTTCGGCCGCCAGGTCGCGCAGGGCGTCGAGGGCGTAGCGGTAGCGGCCCGCCTCGTCGCCGTCCGCGAACTCCTGGAGCCGGCCGGTGAACTCGCGTTCGGTGTCGGAGGGCATGAGGTTGAGCGTCCGGATCTGGGCCAGGTGCGAGGCGGCCAGCCGGTGGTGCTCACCGATCTCGCGGCGCCATGCCTTCTCCGCCTCGCGGCACCGCCGTACGGCGTCCTCGAGCCAGTCGGGCTGTGCGTCCGGCTCCACGCCGGACTCGCCGGCCGTCCGGACGAGCGCCCGTGCCAGATGCAGGTCGCCGCGGTCCAGGTACTCGGCCAGGGCCGTCTGCGGGGAGGCCGGGGCGAGCAGGCCGGCCAGGGCGGGGGCGGTGCGCGGGTCGGTGAGGTCGGGCCGGCCGAAGGCGTCGCGCGGGAGGTTCGGCAGGAGCAGCAGACAGGATTCGGAGGGGCGCATGGAGCCGTCCGGTGCGACCAACGCGGCGGTGTGGACCACGGGTTGGGCGGCCAGCCACCGGCGCAGGAGGCCGAGGGCCGCGCCGCCGATGCCGGGCGGGTCGTCGCAGGCGGCGAGTTCCGCCACGGCGGACTCGAGCTGGGGCACCTTGGAGCCGGAGGCGGCATCCCTGGCCTGGGCCGCGGCGGCCATCGCCTCGGCCTTGGCCGTCAGCTCCCCCACCGAGCGGATCGTGGCGTGCAGTTGGCGCAGCGCGCCCGAGTGGATGGCTTCCCTGGCCTGCTTCGGGGTGCGGAAGCGGCTGTCGGCGTCCTCGATGAGCCGGTCGACGTACTCGCCGCGGCGCAGGTTCTCGCCGAACGCCCTGAGCGCGGTCGCGTCGGCGGTGCCGCGCGCCCAGTCCAGCACCGTGCGCAGCGCCTGGTGGAGCTCTCCCGAGGGGCCGGTCAGGTACTGGAGGACCCGGGAGGCGCGCTGGTACTTGATCTTCCGGCGCGGGAGGTCCTCCAGGAGGACCCGCGCGGACTCCTCGATGTCCCGGACGGTGAGCTGGTGGTCCAGTTCGGAACGTTCCTGGGCCGCGCCGGGCACGAAGACGTGGCACTCGCGCACGGCCTCCTTGAGCACCATCAGCAGCAACTGCCAGGGCTGGGAGAGCCCGGAGGGCAGCCCGAAGTCGCTGACGAGGGCATGCGGCCAGCCGGCGGTGAGTCCTGACCTCATCGCGGCGACGAGGGCCACGAGATGCGCCTCACGGTCCTCGACGAGGTCGAGGGTGGTGATGTCGTGCTCCATCTGCACCTGGGTGGCGCCGTCCACGTCCACGGCGGCGAACGCGGCCGTGAGGAACGAGAGCGCCTTGGTGCGATGCGGGTGCTCCCCGGACGCCGCCGTCATCCAGTACGCCTGCGCGAGGTGTCCGCGGGTGAGGAGTCGCGCCAGCGGGGAGGGGCCGTTCTCCGACGCCGTCCAGGGGTGGACCACTTCCTCGGTGAGCTGCTCCGCGGGCGCGGCGACACTGGCGGACCTGGCGGCCGGACGGTGCTCGGTGCTCGTCGGGGGCAGCACGGCCGGCGCCGCCGGTTCGGCCGGGGCGGGGGCGGGGGCGGGTGGGTCGGTGTCCTCAGGGACGGCGGGGATCGCCTCGGCGGGCGTCCGCGCGTCCGCCGCCGAGGGCGGGGCGGAGCGGGCGGCGCGGGCGGCGACGCTCTCCGCCGTGCGCAGGTCGGTCCCGTCGGCGCGGCCGGCGATGCTCTCCGCCGAGGGCGAGCCGGTTTGGGCGGCGACGCTCTCCGCCGTGGGCGGGCTGGTCCGGGCGGGGCGGGCGGCGATGCTCTCCGCCGAGGGCGGGCCGGTTCTGGCAGCGCGGGCGGCGACGCTCTCCGCCGTGGGCGGGCTGGTCCGGGCGGGGCGGGCGGGGACGCTCTCCAGCGAGGGAGAACCGGTCCGGGCCGCGCGGCCGACGACACTCTCCGCGGTGCGCGGGTCGGTCCGGTCGGCGACACTCTCCGCCGTGGGCGAGCCGGTCCGGTCGACGCGGGCGGCGGCGCTCTCCGCCGTGCGAAGTTCGCCCGCTGCACCCTGCGGGGCGGCCCCTGCACCGTGCGGCGTGGTCGCCGACTCGGTGGTCTCGGTCTGCGCCGTCGGGCCGGGGCCGCCGTCCGCGGCGGGTGCGTCGGCGTCTTCCGGCCCGGGGTGCGTTCCCGGCGCGACGGGAGCGGCCCCGGGCTCCGCGGGCGACGGCTCCGCGGGCGACGGCTTCGCCGGCGGTTCGGCGGAGGCCGGTTCCCCTGCCGGCTCCGTCACCGCGTCCCCGTCCGCGGTCGGCGACGACTCGTAGCCCGCCAGCGCCTCCCATCGGTCCAGCTGGCCGCGTATGCCGTCCAGCGCCATGCGCAGACCGTCGGCCTCCGCCTCGGCGACCGCCCCGGCGATCAGCTCCTCGTACTGCGCGGCGCGCAGCCGGAGCCGCTCCAACTGGGCGCGGGCTTCGGCCTGTTCGGCACGGGCGCGGCGGAGGCGGTCGAGTTCGGCCTCGAGTTCCGTGTAGCCGGCGTCGGCAGGCCACTGCCCCCGCCGCGCGGACACAGCGTCGGCGAGACGTCCGCGCTCCTCGACCCACGCGGCCAGCCGGCCGGTGAGCCCGTCGGCCGTCCCGGGCAGCCGGCCCTCCGCCACGGCAGCGGCCAAGTCGCCTAACTCTGCCGCGAGTTCGGCACCGGACGAGCGCAGCGCGTCCACGGCGCCCCGTACCGCGTCGGTGTTCTCGCCGTCGCCGCTGACACCACCGGCACCGCTGTCGCCGTCCGCCGTCCGTGTCCCGGCCGTCGTCATCCCCGTCCCCCTTCGCCCCTCGCCATCACCCGGCGCCGCGCGGTGCCGGCAGCCGTCTCCCGCCTTGTCTCCCCGCTGATCCACCGGCGCACGCGGCTGCTTGCGTTCGCCCAGCTCCCGGGCGAGCGCCGGACCGACGCCCAGCGCTCCGGGCTGCGGTTCCCGGTCGGCCGCGGCCAGGCACCGGTCCTTGTGCCGTACGGCCACCTCCGCCGCGGGCAGCCTCCCCAGGGCGTCCGGCGCGAGCAGGCCGTAGACGGCGCAGCGGGCCAGGGGCGGATCGAGGACTTCCAGCATCAGGAGCAACTGGTCCTCGGTGGGATGAGCCACCACCTGCCCCGGAAACCCGTAGGCGCCCACCAGCGCCCGGGACGCCCAGGTGACACCGCACGCCGCCGCCGACTGGAGCATGTGGTCCGTCGCGTTGGTCAGCCAGACGCGCACCGACTGCGTGTCGCGGCGCGAGGAACAGGCCGCCGTACGGGCGTCTTTCGTCCCGTCCCGGGGCCGCCGGTGCAAGCAGTGTCTGCGCCGCAGACAGGGGTGCTGGGCCAACAACCCCCGCATACCTCGCTTGTCGAGCGACAGCAGCCACGTCCGAAACTCAAGCCCCCAAGCCTGCATGGACAGATACTGGCACTCGCCGCCGACAAAGCACCCCGAGTCACGGGAAATCACGCGGAGTCGAGGCGCGGGGTGGCACGATCTTCCTGCGCCCGCGGCCGGAGGTACATGATTCACTCCGAGGAACGGTCTTCACACGCGACAGCGCGAAGGGAACCCCATCCGTGCCCCATGAAATCGATCAGTCATTTCTGGCACTACCCCTGCGCGCCCTTGCCGACGCCGCGCTCGCGCGGGCGCGGGCGCTCGGGGCCGAGCACGCGGACTTCCGGTTCGAGCGGGTGCGCAGCGCGTCGTGGCGGCTGAGGGACGCCAAGCCGGCCGGGTCATCGGACACCACGGACCTCGGGTACGCGGTGCGGGTGGTGCACGGCGGGACGTGGGGGTTCGCCTCGGGCGTGGATCTGAGCATGGACGCGGCGGCCCGGGTGGCCTCGCAGGCGGTGGCGATGGCCAAGCTGTCGGCGCAGGTGATCAAGGCGGCCGGGTCGGACGAGAGGGTGGAGCTCGCCCACGAGCCCGTGCACGCCGAGAAGACGTGGGTGTCGTCGTACGAGATCGATCCGTTCACCGTGCCGGACGAGGACAAGGCGGGGCTGCTCGCGCAGTGGAGCGCGCGGCTGCTGGCGGCCGACGGGGTCGATCATGTGGACGCCTCGCTGCTCACCGTCCACGAGAACAAGTTCTACGCCGACACCGCGGGGACGGTGACCACGCAGCAGCGGGTGCGGCTGCACCCGGCGCTGACGGCGGTGTCGGTGGACGAGTCCAGCGGTGAGTTCGACTCGATGCGGACGATCGCGCCGCCGGTCGGGCGGGGCTGGGAGTACCTGACGGGGACCGGCTGGGACTGGGACGACGAGCTGGAGCGGATTCCGGGGCTGCTCGCCGAGAAGATGCGGGCGCCGAGCGTGGAGCCGGGGCTGTACGACCTGGTCGTCGACCCGTCCAACCTGTGGCTGACCATCCACGAGTCCATCGGGCACGCCACCGAGCTGGACCGGGCGCTCGGCTACGAGGCCGCCTACGCCGGCACCTCGTTCGCCACCTTCGACCAGCTCGGCAAGCTGCGCTACGGCTCCGAGCTGATGAACGTCACCGGCGACCGCACCGCCGAGCACGGTCTCGCCACGGTCGGGTTCGACGACGAGGGCGTCGAGGGCCAGTCCTGGGACCTGGTGAAGGACGGCACGCTCGTCGGCTACCAGCTGGACCGGCGGATCGCGAAGCTCACCGGGCTGGGGCGCTCCAACGGCTGCGCCTTCGCCGACTCCCCCGGGCACGTGCCCGTGCAGCGCATGGCGAACGTGTCGCTCCAGCCGGATCCGGCGGGGATGTCGACCGAGGATCTGATCGGGAGCGTCGACCGGGGCGTCTACGTCGTCGGCGACCGGTCGTGGTCCATCGACATGCAGCGCTACAACTTCCAGTTCACCGGCCAGCGGTTCTTCAAGATCGAGAACGGGCGGATCACCGGGCAGCTGCGGGACGTGGCCTACCAGGCGACGACGACCGACTTCTGGGGCTCGATGGCGGCGGTCGGCGGCCCGCAGACCTACGTCCTCGGCGGCGCCTTCAACTGCGGCAAGGCCCAGCCGGGACAGGTCGCCGCCGTGTCGCACGGCTGCCCCTCCGCCCTGTTCAAGGGCGTCAACATCCTCAACACGACGCAGGAGGCCGGTCGATGAGCGCCCGTATCAACAAGCCGCACGAGATCGTGGAGCGGGCGCTGGAGTTGTCGCGGGCCGACGGCTGCGTCGTCATCGCGGACGAGCAGTCGACCGCCAACCTGCGCTGGGCGGGCAACGCGCTCACCACCAACGGCGTCACGCGCTCGCGCACGCTCACCGTGATCGCGACGGTCGACGGCAAGGAGGGCACCGCCTCCGGGGTCGTCTCCCGGGCGGCCGTGACGCCGGACGAGCTGGAGCCGCTGGTGCGGGCCGCCGAGGCCGCCGCGCGCGGCGCCGCCCCAGCCGAGGACGCGCAGCCGCTGGTGACGGGCGTGGCGCGGTCCCCCGAGTTCACGGAGGCGCCGGCCGAGACCTCCTCCGCCGTGTTCGCCGACTTCGCGCCGGCGCTGGGCGAGGCGTTCGCACGCGCGCGTGCGGGCGGGCGTGAGCTGTACGGCTTCGCCAACCACGAGGTGGTGTCGACGTACCTGGGCACCTCGACGGGGCTGCGGCTGCGGCACGACCAGCCGAACGGGACGCTGGAGCTCAACGCCAAGTCGCCGGACCGTACGCGCTCGGCGTGGGCCGGCCGGTCCACGCGGGACTTCAAGGACGTCGACCCGGCGGCGCTCGACGCGGAGCTGGCCGTACGGCTGGGCTGGGCGCGGCGGCGGATCGAGCTGCCCGCGGGGCGGTACGAGACGCTGCTGCCGCCGACGGCCGTCGCCGACCTGATGATCTACCAGCTGTGGTCGGCGTCGGGCCGGGACGCGGCGGAGGGTCGGACGGTGTTCTCCAAGCCGGGCGGCGGTACCCGTGTCGGCGAGCGGCTGACCGAGCTGCCGCTGTCGCTGCGCAGCGACCCTCACGAGCCGGGCCTGGAGTCGGCGCCGTTCGTGATCGCGCACTCCTCCGGCGGCGACCAGTCCGTCTTCGACAACGGGCTGACGATCGCCTCCACGGAGTGGGTCGCCGGGGGCGAGCTGAAGCACCTCACCACCAGCCGGCACAGCGCCGGTCTGACCGGTCTCCCGGTGGCCCCCGGCGGCGACAGCCTGATCCTGGACGGCGGCGACGACCGCTCCCTGGAGGAGATGGTCGCGGGCACCACGCGCGGGCTGCTGCTGACCTGCCTCTGGTACATCCGCGAGGTCGATCCGGCGACGCTGCTGCTGACCGGTCTGACTCGGGACGGCGTGTACCTCGTGGAGGACGGCGAGGTCGTCGGCGAGGTCAACAACTTCCGGTTCAACGAGTCGCCGGTCGACCTGCTGGGCCGGGCGACCGAGGCCGGGCGCACGGAGAAGACGCTGCCCAGGGAGTGGAGCGACTGGTTCACCAGGGCCGCGATGCCCGCGCTGCGGGTGCCGGATTTCAATATGAGCTCTGTCAGCCAGGGCGTATAACCTCGTAGCCGGTAGTCACTCGACTGCCCGAGAACGTCAAGAAGATCACCGAGGAGACACGAGAACCGTGACGGACATCGTCGACGAGCTGAAGTGGCGGGGGCTGTTCGCCCTGTCCACCGACGAGGACGCTTTGCGCAAGGCGCTCGCGGACGGTCCCGTCACGTTCTATTGCGGCTTCGACCCGACCGCCCCGTCCCTGCACGTCGGGCATCTGGTGCAGGTGCTCACCGTGCGCCGGCTCCAGCAGGCCGGTCACCGGCCGCTGGCACTGGTCGGCGGGGCGACGGGCCTGATCGGCGACCCGCGCCCGACGGCGGAGCGCACGCTGAACGACCCGGAGACGGTCGCCGGCTGGGTCGGCAAGCTGCGCGGCCAGATCGAGCCGTTCCTGTCCTTCGAGGGCGAGAACGCGGCCGTGATGGTCAACAACCTCGACTGGACGGCCGGTCTGTCCGCGATCGAGTTCCTGCGGGACATCGGCAAGCACTTCCGCGTCAACAAGATGCTGACGAAGGACTCCGTGGCCCGCCGGCTGGAGTCCGACCAGGGCATCAGCTACACCGAGTTCAGCTACCAGATCCTCCAGGGCATGGACTTCCTCCAGCTCTACCGGCGCTACGGCTGCACGCTCCAGCAGGGCGGCAGCGACCAGTGGGGCAACCTCACGGCCGGCCTGGATCTGATCCACCGGCTGGAGCCGGACGCGTCCGCGCACGCGATCGCGACGCCGCTGATGACGAAGGCCGACGGCACCAAGTTCGGCAAGACCGAGGGCGGCGCGGTCTGGCTCGACCCGGAGATGACGACCCCGTACGCGTTCTACCAGTTCTGGCTGAACGTGGACGACCGGGACATCTCCCGGTACCTGCGGATCCTGTCCTTCAGGTCCCGTGCGGAGCTGGAGGAGCTGGAGCGGCAGACCGAGGAGCGGCCGCAGGCGCGGGCCGCGCAGCGGGCGCTGGCCGAGGAGCTGACCACGCTGGTGCACGGCGCCGAGCAGACGGCCGCCGTGATCGACGCGAGCCGTGCCCTCTTCGGGCAGGGCGAGCTGGCCGGCCTCGACGACCGGACGCTGGCGGCGGCGCTGTCGGAGCTGCCGCACATCCAGGTCGCCGAGCTCCGTCCGGTCGTGGACCTGTTCGCCGAGGTCGGGCTGGTGGCCAGCAAGTCCGCGGCGCGGCGCACGGTGAAGGAGGGCGGGGCCTACGTGAACAACGTGAAGGTCGCCGCGGAGGACTCCGTCCCGGGGCGGGAGGAGTTGCTGCACGGGCGGTGGCTCGTGCTGCGGCGGGGGAAGAAGAATCTGGCCGCGGTGGAGGTCGTCAGCGGGAGCTGAGGTTCGCTCCGCGGGGTGCGCCGTAGGGGTGCGGGTGTTCTGCGGGCCGCGCGTGCGTCGTGGCTGGTCGCGCCCCGCGGCGGAGCCGCATGTCGACACTGCCCCGCGCCCCTTTTGCGGTGCCCTTCGGGCGCCTGCGACGGGGGCTCAGACCCGTTGCTTCCTCTTGCCCAGTGTCTTCATGTACAGCATGTCGCCGAGGGCGACGATGATGATCGCTGCGATCAGTTGGAAGATGTGGCGGCTCCAGTCGATGCCGGGGGTCTCGGCGACGCCGAAGCCCCGGGCGACGGCGTTGCCGACGACCGCACCGAGGATGCCGAAGATGGTGACCAGCCAGAGCGGACTGTGCTGCTTGCCCGGAATGATCGCCTTGGCGATCAGGCCGAGTATGAATCCCACGATGATCGCCCACAACCAGCCCATGGCTGCCTCCTTGTACGGCTCGACGTGAGCATTGCCCCCAGTTTCGGCCCGTCCGCCGTACGGCGCATGTCGGGTGATGTCGTACACGTTCCGGCGTAGCGGTGTCCGTGCGGGCGGGAGAGGGCCCGGTCTCGAAGGCGGCGCAGCCGCGGCGTACCGTGGAGACCGGGGAGAGTTCGACGCGGGCGGATGGTGGAACGCGATGCGGAAGCAGGGTGGCGGCGGGAACGTCCAGGTGTTCCGGATCACCGGGGCCCGGCAGGGGCTCCAGGACGATGTCCGGGCGCGGCAGCGACGGTATGTGATCTCGATGTCGGTCCGTACGGTGTCGGTGATCCTTTCCGCGGTGCTGTGGAACGTGGAACGGCATGTGGCGATCGTGGCGCTGGTCCTCGGCCTGGTGCTGCCGTACATCGCGGTGGTGATCGCCAACGCCGGGCGGGAGAACGCGCCGGGGCTGCCGACGACGTTCGTGACGGTGCCGACGCCGCCGATGATCACGCCGCCCGGGACGGACGGGCGCGGCCCGCAAGAGGAGCGCTCCGCGGAAGCCGGGCGGGAGGACCCGGGGCCCCGCGAGGGGGAGGCGCAGGCCGATCAGGCTGAGCGCAGGCCGTGAGTCGGCCATGGGTCGACTGTGCGCCAAGCTCAGGAAAAGCTCAGATCAATCATGTTGTTCCGGTGCCCTGCGGCCAGTTGGCCGTGACATACTTCGTACGACGCTCCGCATCCCCCGTCGGAGCGACAGACCGACGCCGGGCAGCTCCCCCCGTGGCTGCTCGGCGTCGCCTTTTGTGCGCGTGTCGGCGAGACGAATCTGTGAGTGACGTCCGTGAGTGACGAGACCCCCATCTGTTCCGCCAAGGGCTGCCGTGTCGACGCGGTGTGGGTGCTGGCGTGGAACAACCCGAAGATCCACACGCCGGAGCGGCGGAAGACGTGGCTGGCCTGCGAGGAGCACCGCGAGCACCTGTCGCAGTTCCTCGGCGTCCGGGGGTTCCTGAAGGACGTGGTCCGCTTCGAGGACTGGCAGGCGCCCGCGGGGTCCTAGGGCTCCAGAGCTCCGGGGCTCCAGGTCTCAGGGCCTCAGCCGCCGATCGCGGACATCGGTCGGTCCGGCTGGACGAACGAGGGGTCGTCCAGGCCCGCGCCGGTCTTCTTGCCCCACATCGCCAGCCGCCAGATACGGGCTATCTCCTCGTCGGGGGCGCCGGAGCGCAGGGCCGCCCTGAGGTCGGTCTCCTCGCGGGCGAAGAGGCAGGTGCGGACCTGGCCGTCGGCGGTGAGGCGGGTGCGGTCGCAGGCCGAGCAGAACGGGCGGGTGACCGAGGCGATCACGCCCACGCGGTGCGGGCCGCCGTCGACGATCCAGCGTTCCGCCGGGGCCGAGCCGCGCTCCTCGGAGCCCTCGGGGGTGAGGTCGAAGCGGGTGCGCAGGGCGGCCAGGATGTCGCCGGCCGTGACCATGCCGTCGCGCTTCCAGCCGTGCTGGGCGTCCAGGGGCATCTGCTCGATGAACCGCAGCTCGTAGTCGTGCTCGACGGCCCAGGCCAGCAGGTCGGGGGCCTCGTCCTCGTTCAGGCCGGGCATCAGGACGGTGTTGACCTTGACCGGGTTGAGATCGGCGTCGCGGGCGGCCTGGAGGCCTTCGAGGACGTCCTTGTGGCGGTCGCGGCGGGTGAGCGCCTTGAAGACGTCCGGGCGGAGCGTGTCCAGGGAGACGTTGACGCGGTCCAGGCCGACGGCCTTCAGGGCCGCCGCCGTGCGCTTGAGGCCGATGCCGTTGGTCGTCAGCGACATCTGGGGGCGCGGGGTCATGGCGGCGACCCGCTCGACGATGCCGACCAGGCCGGGGCGCAGCAGGGGCTCGCCGCCGGTGAAGCGGACCTCCTCGATTCCCAGGGAGGTGACCGCGATGTCGATCAGGCGGACGATCTCGTCGTCCGTGAGGAGGTCTGGCTTGGCCAGCCACTGCAAGCCCTCCTCGGGCATGCAGTACGTGCAGCGCAGGTTGCAGCGGTCGGTCAGCGAGACCCTCAGGTCGGTGGCCACTCGGCCGAAGGTGTCGATGAGCACGTGGGCCCCCTCCCTCGTGGTGGATCAGTCCTCTGTCGTCACTTGCGAGCCTACGTGACGGCGCCGACAGCGCGGGGGCCGCCGTAGGGATCTACGACGGCCCCCGCGTGGGGTGGTTCGGCGGGTCGGCTCAGTGGGCGCCGGTTCCGGTGAGCGAGCGCACCTCCAGTTCGGCGTACTTGCCGGTGTCGGGGCCCTCCTTCGACAGGACGGTGCCCAGCCAGCCCATCAGGAAGCCGAACGGGATGGAGATGATGCCGGGGTTCTTCAGCGGGAACCAGGCGAAGTCGGCGTCGGGGAACATCGCCTTGGGGTCGCCGGAGACGACCGGCGAGAACAGCACCAGGCCGACGGCGACGATCAGGCCGCCGTAGATCGACCACAGGGCGCCCTGGGTGGTGAACTTCTTCCAGAACAGGCTGTAGAGGATGGTCGGCAGGTTGGCGGAGGCGGCGACCGCGAAGGCCAGGGCGACCAGGCCGGCCACGTTGAGGTCGCGGGCGAGGGCGCCCAGGCCGATGGAGACGACGCCGATGAAGACGGTCGCCCAGCGGGCCGCCCTCATCTCCTCCTTCTCCGTGGCCTTCCCCTTGCGGATGACGTTGGCGTAGATGTCGTGCGCGAAGGACGACGACGAGGCCAGGGTGAGGCCGGCGACCACGGCGAGGATCGTCGCGAAGGCGACCGCGGAGATCGTCGCGAGCAGGATCGCGCCCCAGGTGGAGTCCACGCCGCCGAGGTGCAGGGCGAGCAGGGGCGCGGCCGTGTTGCCGGACGGGTTGGAGGCGATGATCTCCTCCTGGGAGATCAGGGCCGCCGCGCCGAAGCCGAGGGCGATGGTCATCAGGTAGAAGCCGCCGATGATGCCGATCGCCCAGTTGACCGACTTCCGGGCCGCCTTCGCGTTGGGGACGGTGTAGAAGCGGATCAGGATGTGCGGCAGGCCCGCGGTGCCGAGGACCAGGGCGATGCCCAGGGACATGAAGTCCAGCTTGGAGGTGCCGGTCGCGCCGTACTGGAGGCCGGGCTCCAGGAAGGCGGCGCCCTTGCCGCTGTTCTCGGCGGCCGAGCCCAGCAGGTCCGAGATGTTGAAGTCGAACTTCAGCAGCACCAGGAAGGTGATCAGCAGGGTGCCGCCGATGAGCAGCACCGCCTTGACCATCTGGACCCAGGTGGTGCCCTTCATGCCGCCGATGGAGACATAGACGATCATCAGGATGCCGACGAGGGCGACGATGAGGATCTTGCCGGCGTCGGAGGTGATGCCGAGCAGCAGGGAGACGAGGACGCCCGCGCCCGCCATCTGGGCCAGCAGGTAGAAGATCGAGACGACGATCGTGGAGGTGCCGGCCGCGGTGCGGACGGGGCGCTGGCGCATCCGGTACGCGAGGACGTCGCCCATGGTGTAGCGGCCGGAGTTGCGCAGCGGCTCGGCGACCAGGAGCAGCGCCACCAGCCAGGCGACGAGGAAGCCGATGGAGTAGAGGAAGCCGTCGTATCCGAACAGGGCGATGGCGCCGGCGATGCCGAGGAACGACGCCGCCGACATGTAGTCGCCGGAGACCGCCAGACCGTTCTGGAACGCGCTGAACTGACGGCCGCCCGCGTAGAAGTCGGCGGCGTCCTTGGTCTGACGGCCCGCCCAGACGGTGATGATGAGCGTCGCGACGACGAACAGTCCGAACAGTGTGATGATCAGGGGCCGGTGCTCGCCGGCCTCGCCGGCCGCCATGGTGATCGCGGGGCTCATGCGCCGCCCTCCATCCGGGACTTGATGGCCTCCGCCTTGGGGTCGAGCTTCGCGGCGGCGTGCCGCGAGTACCACCAGGCGATGAGGAACGTGGTGACGAACTGGGCGACGCCGAGGACGAACGCGACGTTGATGTTGCCGAAGAGCTTGGTGCCCATGAAGTCGCCCGCGTAGTTGGACAGCAGGACGTACAGCAGGTACCAGGCGATGAAGGCGACGGTCAGCGGGAAGGCGAAACTGCGGTAGGAGCGGCGCAGTTCACCGAACTCCGCGCTCTCCTGCACCGCGACGAACTCCTCGGTGGACGGGAGCCGGGCTTGCGTTTTCGAGGGGGGCGGTGTCTCGGTGGCCACGGAGTCTCCTCGCGTTGCGGACGACGGGTGTGCGGGGGGCTCGATCGTCCTCGGGCTCCCTGCCCAAGGTCACGGCGGCGCGCGAGGGCCGGTTCAACTCGATCGGGTTCTTTCGCAAGTTGTCGGCCGGTCGTTTTCCGACGCCTTTCCGGGAGCCGCTGAACGAGTCGTTCCGGAAGTCGTCGCCGTAGGTCATTGCTGGCCGGTGAGTCAGGAAGATAGCTTCGGGTGGTACACCCGTCATGTACCTGTCCAGGCACTACCTGTGTCTGGGCCGGTCCCGTTTCCGGATGATGTGGAGACCCCATGGCTCATCTGCCTTCCAGACGCCGTCTCGCCCTCGCGGTGCCCGTCGTGCTGTCGCTGACCGCCTCGCTCGGCTTCCTGCCGACGGCCGCCTCCGCGGCCCCGGTCACGGCCCCCGCCGCGCAGACGACGGCCGCCGGCACCCTGACGTACGTCGTCAACACGAAGGTGGATCCCCGCACGATCAAGTCGGTGGAGAAGGCGATCGCCGCCTCCGGCGGCACGGTCGTGACGACGTACGAGAAGATCGGCGTGATCGTCGTCCACTCGGCGAACCCCGAGTTCGGCCCGCAGATACGCGCGGTGCGCGGGGTGCAGTCGGCGGGTGCGACCCGCACCGCGCCGCTGAGCCTCGCGGGGACCACCGACGAGGGCGCGGCCAAGCTCCTCACGGCGCCCGAGGCCGCGAAGACCGCGAGCGCGTCGGCGAAGGCGGGCGCGAGCGAGCCCCTCGAGGCCGACCAGTGGGACCTGCGCGCGATCGGCGCCGACAAGGCCGCGGAGATCAACCCGGGCAGCAAGAAGGTCACCGTCGCGGTGATCGACACCGGCGTCGACGACACCCACCCGGACCTCGCCCCCAACTTCTCCGCCTCGCAGTCGGCCAACTGCGTCGGCGGCGTCGCGGACACCTCCGAGGGCGCCTGGCGTCCGTACACCGAGCAGGACTACCACGGCACGCACGTCGCCGGTGAGATCGCGGCGGCCCGCAACGGCATCGGCGTCGCCGGTGTCGCGCCCGGGGTCAAGGTCTCCAGCATCAAGGTCAGCGACCCGAAGGACGGCCTCTTCTACCCGGAGAACGTCGTCTGCGCCTTCATGTTCGCCGCCGACCACAGCGTCGAGATCACCAACAACAGCTACTACGTGGACCCGTGGCTGTACAACTGCATGGACGACCCGGACCAGAAGGCCATCGTCGACGCGGTCAACAGGGCGCAGCTGTACGCCCAGTGGCAGGGCACGCTCAACGTCGCCTCGGCGGGCAACTCCAACCACGACCTGGACTCCGACGCGATCGTCGACACCAGCAGCCCGGACGACTCCACCCCGGTGACCCGGACGATCGACCCGCACAAGTGCTTCGACGTGCCGACCCAGTTGGAGGGCGTCGTCACGGTGAGCGCGACGGGCGTCAAGGGCGCCAAGTCGTACTACTCGACGTACGGCCTGAACGCGGTCGACGTGGCGGCGCCGGGCGGCGACCGCTACCAGATCCCGGACACCCCGTCGGCCAACGGCCGCATCCTGTCGACGATGCCGAACAACGGGTACGGCTTCCTCCAGGGCACCTCGATGGCGTCCCCGCACGTGGCCGGCGTGGCCGCGCTGCTGAAGTCCACCCACCCGTGGGCGTCGCCGGGGGCTCTCCAGAAGCTGCTCAAGAAGCAGGCGGACAACCCGGGTTGCCCGACCGAGCCGTACGACGGCAACGGTGACGGCGTCGTCGACGCGACCTGCGAGGGCGACAAGCAGCTCAACGGCTTCTACGGCTCGGGCGTGGTGAACGCGCTGAAGGCCGTGAAGTAGCCGACAGTCGAGGTGAGTTGAGCCAGAAGGGCCGGACGGAGCACCGTCCGGCCCTCCGCGCCTCATCTGGCCCCCGGCATCCGGTGCCCGGCACCCGGTCGAACTGTCGTGCGGGCTTGGCCCCTTCCGTCCGGTTTCGTCTCGTACGCCCGTATGGGGCGTCGGCGTTCGGCGGCGGGATGCTTGCGCGGGGTGTCAGTGAGGGCCCGTATCCTCAGTGACCATGCTTGAAGACCGCATGACCACAGCGTCCTCCCCCACGGAGTGGCCGGCCGCTTATCCCCAGGGGTACGCGGTCGTTGACGTGGAGACCACCGGGCTGGCACGCGACGACCGGATCGTGTCCGCCGCCGTCTACCGGCTGGACGCGCGCGGCGAGGTCGAGGACCACTGGTACACGACGGTCAATCCGGAGCGCGATCCCGGGCCGGTGTGGATACACGGTCTGACGAGCGAGGCGCTGGAGGGCGCGCCCCTCTTCCGGGACGTGGCCGAGGAGTTCGCGGGACGGCTCGCGGACCGGGTGCTCGTCGCGCACAACGCGGTCTTCGACTGGCAGATGATCGCGCGGGAGTACGCGCGCGCGGAGCGCGAGGCGCCGGTGCGGCAGCGGCTGTGCACCATCGCGCTCTCCAAGGAGCTGGCGCTGCCGCTGCCCAACCACAAGCTGGAGTCGCTGGCCGCCCACTTCGGCGTCGTGCAGCAGCGGGCGCACCACGCGCTGGACGACGCGCGCGTGCTCGCGGAGGCGTTCCGGCCGAGTCTGCGGGCCGCGGCGGCGGGCGGGGTGCGGCTGCCGCTGCACGAGTGCCGGCCGCTGACGGAGTGGCAGGACCGGCCCGCGCCGCGCATCGGGCAGCAGGCGAGCGGCCCCGGCGGAGCCCGTGGCGGCTACGGCGGCGGGTACGGGGGCGGCGGCTACCGGCCGAGCAGTTGGCGTCCCTCCCGCAAACGGCCCGCATGCCCCCATCCCAACCCCGGCCGGTATGAAGAGGGCAAACGACTCAAGCAGGGCATGCGGGTCGCGTTCTCCGGGGACACGTCCGTCGAGCGGGAGCTGCTGGAGGACCGTGCGGCCGAGGCCGGTCTGCATGTCGCGACCTCCCTCTCCCGGCTGACCAGCCTGCTCGTCACCAACGATCCCGGCTCGGGCACCTCGAAGGTGGTCAAGGCCCGGCAGTACGGCACGCCGGTGATCGACGAGGCGGCGTTCGGGCAGTTGCTGCGGGACGTGGAGCCGGCCTCGGAGGAGTGACCGTACGGACGGGTGATTGACGGGCGACTCGCCTGGAGCCGCCTCGCCCGCGCCGCGCCGACGGCTCACCCTGTGGCGCATGGCGACATGTGAAGTCTGCGGCAACAACTACGGCATGACCTTCGAGGTGCACGCGCAGGGCGCTGTGCACGTGTTCGACTGCTTCTCCTGCGCGATCCACCGCATGGCACCCATCTGCGAGCACTGCCGGGTGCAGATCATCGGGCAGGGCGTCGAGGTCGAGGGCCACTGGTACTGCGGCGCCCACTGCGCCCGCGCGGAGGGGAAGGTGGGCATCGTCGACCGGGTCTGAAGCGGCCCCCCACGCGCGTGCGCCCCGCGACCGAGTTGTACGGTCGTGGGGTGTACCGCTTCCTGTTGTCCCGGCAGTGGGTGATCCTCACGCTGGTCGCCCTGCTGCTCATCCCCACGATGATCAGGCTGGGCATCTGGCAGATGCACCGCTACGAGGAGCGGACCGCCCGCAACCAGCTGGTCTCCGACGCGCTCGCCGCCGCGCCGGCGCCCGTGGAGACGCTGACGTCCCCGGGGCACGTCGTGACCAGGGACGAGCGGTACCGCAACGTGACCGCCACGGGGCGGTTCGACACCGAGCGGGAAGTCGTGGTCCGGCGGCGCGTCAACGCCGACGAGGAGGTCGGCTTCCACGTCCTCACCCCGTTCGTCCTGACGGACGGCAAGGTGCTGCTGGTCAACCGCGGCTGGATCCCCGCCGACGGCCCGAGCCAGACCGTGTTCCCCAAGGTGCCCGCGCCGCCCGCCGGGCAGATCACCGTCACCGGGCGGCTCATGCCCGACGAGACGACCGCCGCGAGCGGCATCAAAAACCTCAAGGGGCTGCCCGACCGGCAGGTCATGCTGATCAACAGCGAGCAGGAGGCGGAGCGTCTGGGCGCCGAGGTGCTCGGCGGCTACATCGCGCAGACCGCGCCCGCGCCCAAGGGCGACACCCCGCAGCTGATCGGGCGCCCCGGCGACGAGGACGCCGCGCTGAACTATGCGTACGCCATCCAGTGGTGGCTGTTCTCCGCGGCCGTGCCGGTCGGCTGGGTCGTGCTGGTCCGGCGCGAACTGCGCGACCGCCGGGAGGCCGGCACACCGGAGAAGAGCGAGCAGACGGAGCCGGCGGCGGTGTAGCGAACGCACGGAGCCGGCGGCGGCGGAGCGAACGCCCACCGTCCACGTCTGCCCCGCCCCAGCTCCCGCGCCACCGCCCCGCCCGCCACCATGGGCGGACGAGGCAGGCGCGGCGGGTGAGGCAGGCGGGCTCAGCAGCAGCGGCTCTGTGGGTGCTCCTCGCGGTGGCGCGTGCGCAGCACCTGGTACTCGCGGCGGGTGGGGACCGGGGCCCGCGGATGCCGGCGGCGGTGCCGTTCGCAGTAGCGGTCGTACTCCGCCTCCCCGGTCAGCTCCCGCAGATACCAGCGCACCGCCCGCAGGACGCGCGCCGCCCCCGTCCAGCACACCTCCGGCAGCACACGCACCGACCTCACGAGCGCGCCCCCGCCAGCGGCTCCCGCTCCCGCTGTTCCGGCAGCTCGATGCGGGACTCGACGTAGGGCGCCTCCGTCGTCGGGAGTGACCCGGGGGCGCGGACCGCGCGTGCGCACACGACCGCCGCGTTCACGATCACCACCGCGACCAGGAGCAGGAAGAGGGCGATCAGGACGCCGTCGACCGTGGAGTTGGTGACCACCGTGTGCATGTCGTCGAGGGACTTCGCGGGCGGCAGGACCTGGCCGGCGTCGATGGCGTCGGCGTACCGTGTGCGCTGGGCGAAGAAGCCGATCTTGGGGTCGTCGGAGAAGATCTTCTGCCAGCCCGCGGTGAAGGTGATCGCGACCACCCAGGCCAGCGGGACGCCCGTGACCCAGGCCCAGCGCAGCCGGCCGGACTTGACGAGCACCGTCGTGCAGACGGTCAGGGCGATGGCGGCCAGCAGCTGGTTGGCGATGCCGAACAGGGGGAAGAGCTGGTTGATCCCGCCGAGGGGGTCGGTGGCGCCGGTGTAGAGGAAGTAGCCCCAGGCCGCCACGACGAGGGCGCTGCACAGCCAGATGCCGGGCTTCCAGTTGACGCGGCCGACGGGCTTCCAGACGTTGCCGAGCATGTCCTGGAGCATGAAGCGGCCGACCCGGGTGCCCGCGTCCACCGTGGTCAGGATGAACAGCGCCTCGAACATGATGGCGAAGTGGTACCAGAAGGCCTTCATCGCCGTGCCGCCGAAGACGCCGGAGAAGATCTCCGACATGCCGACGGCCAGGGTGGGCGCACCGCCGGAGCGGGCGATCAGGGTCTGCTCCTCGACCGCCTTCGCGGCCTGGGTGAGCTGGTCCGGGGTGATGCTGAAGCCGAGGCCGGCCACCGCCTGGGACGCGGACTCGGCGGTGGCGCCGAGCAGGCCCGCCGGCGCGTTCATCGCGTAGTAGAGGCCCGGCTCCAGCGTGGCCGCGGCGATCAGCGCCATGATCGCGACGAACGACTCCATCAGCATGGCGCCGTAGCCGATCATCCGGACCTGGGACTCCTTCTGGATCAGCTTGGGGGTGGTCCCGGAGGCGACCAGGGCGTGGAAGCCGGAGAGCGCGCCGCACGCGATGGTGATGAACAGGAAGGGGAACAGCGAGCCCGCGAAGACCGGGCCGGTCCCCGAGGTGGCGAACTCGGTCACCGCGTCCGCCCTGAGCACGGGCGCGGCCACGACGACGCCGACCGCGAGCAGCGCGATGGTGCCGATCTTCATGAAGGTGGAGAGGTAGTCGCGCGGCGCGAGCAGCATCCACACGGGCAGCACCGAGGCGACGAAGCCGTAGCCGACCAGGCAGAAGACGAGGGTCGTCGGGCTGAGCGTGAACGCGCCGGCCAGCGAGGAGTTCTGCACCCAGCCGCCGCCGACGATCGCGAGCAGCAGCAGCGCCACGCCGATCAGGCTGGTCTCGACGACCCGGCCCGGACGGAAACGGTGCAGCCAGAAGCCCATGAACAGGGCGATCGGGACGGTCATCGCGACGGAGAAGGTGCCCCACGGGGAGTGGGCGAGCGCGTTGACGACGACCAGCGCGAGCACGCCCAGCAGGATGATCATGATGGCGAAGACGGCGATCAGGGCGGCGGCACCGCCCGCCCGGCCGATCTCGTCCCGGGCCATCTGCCCCAGCGACTTGCCGTCCCGCCGCATCGACAGGAACAGCACCACCATGTCCTGCACGGCTCCGGCGAAGATCACGCCGGCGACGATCCACAGGGTGCCCGGCAGATAGCCCATCTGGGCCGCGAGCACCGGGCCCACCAGCGGTCCCGCGCCGGCGATCGCGGCGAAGTGGTGGCCGAGCAGCACCCGGCGGTCGGTGGGCTGGAAGTCGACGCCGTCCTCCAGCCGCTCGGCCGGGGTGGCGCGGCGGTCGTCGGGCCGCAGCACGCGCCGGGCGATGAAGCGGGAGTAGAACCGGTAGGCGATGGCGTACGAGCCGAGCGCGGCCACCACCAGCCAGACCGCGGAGATCTCCTCGCCCCGGACCAGCGCGACCACGCCCCAGGCCACCGCGCCCAGCAGGGCGACGGCGGACCACGACAGGATCGAGCGCAGTGACATACGCGACTTTCCCGGCCCCGTTCGGCCGGTTTCGGGCAGGGTGGACGCAGGCATGGCGGCTCCTCGCTCGGACTGCGGGGTGAAAGCGCCCGGCCGCTCGGGCGAGCGGCCGGACCAGCGAAGACGCGGCCCGTGGGCTCCCGTCCGCTGTCGGTCTGTGCAAGAGTTGCCCGCCCGCCGGATCCGGTTGACAGCGAATGTCCGGAACATTTCCCGCAGGTCTCCGTCAACCGAACGGGCCCTCCGCGCAACTGACGCGTGAGGGCACAGGCACACCAAGGACGGTGACCCATGGCCGACGGCGCCATGACCGCGACGTTCCTCGCCGTGATCGGCGGGGCGTCGCTGCTCGCCGTGACCGCGCGCCGGCTGCGCCCGAGCGACCGGCTGCCCTCCCTGGAGGGCTGGGCGCTGGCCGACCGTTCCCTCGGCCCGGTGTGGACCTGGCTGCTGCTCGGCGGCACGATCTTCACCGCGTACACCTTCACGGCCGTCCCGGGACTGGCGTACGGCAACGGAGCGCCCGCGTTCTTCGCCGTGCCGTACACGGTGATCGTCTGCCCGCTCGCCTTCGTCCTGCTGAGCCGGCTGTGGAGCGTGGCCCGCCGCAACGGTTACGTGACCGCCGCCGACTTCGTGCGCGGCCGGTACGGGTCGCCGTCGCTGGCCCTGGTGGTTGCGCTGACCGGGATCCTCGCGACCATGCCGTACCTGGCGCTGCAACTGCTGGGGATCCGGGCGGTGCTGACGGCCGGGGGCGTCTCCCCGCGGGGCGTGGCCGGCGATCTGCTGATGGTGGCGCTGTTCGCGGGGCTCGCGGTGGCCACCTACCGGCACGGGCTGCGCGCGCCCACGGTGATCTCGGCGCTGAAGGCGGTCGCGGTGTTCGTGTCGGTGACCGCCGTCTGCTGGCTGGTGCTGTGGCGGCTGGGCGGGCCCGGGGCGGTGTTCGAGAGCGCGGCACGGCGGCTGGGCGGCACGGACGTGGCCCACTCGCCGCTGCTGCTCTCCCCCGAGCAGCAGCCCGCGTACGCCACCCTCGCGCTCGGCTCCGCGCTGGCCCTGCTGATGTACCCGCACGTGCTCACCGCGGGGTTCGCCGCCGACGGTCCGCGCACCCTGCGCAAGGTGTCGGTGGCGCTGCCGGCCTGGACCGGGCTGCTCGCCCTCTTCGGGTTCCTCGGCGTCGGGGCGCTCGCCGCCGGGGTGCGCGCTCCGGCGGGCGCCGCCGAGTCCGCCGTCCCGATGCTGGTCGACCGGCTGATGCCCGCGCCGCTGGCCGGGCTGGTGTTCGCGGCGATCACCGTGGGCGCGCTGGTCCCGGCCGCCGTGATGTCGATCGCCGCGGCCACGAGCTTCGTGCGGAACGTGTACGTCGAGTACGTCCATCCGACGGCCACGCCGAAGCGGCAGGTGCGTATCGCGAAGGCGGTGTCGCTGACCGCGAAGGCCGGGGCGGTGGCGTTCGTGTTCGGGCTGCGCGACCAGGACGCCGTCAACCTGCAACTGCTGGGCGGGGTGTGGATCCTCCAGATCTTCCCGGCGGTGGCCGTGGGCCTGTTCACCGGGCGGCTGCGTCCGCGGGCGCTGCTCGCCGGGTGGGCGGCGGGCATGGTGACGGGGACCTGCCTGGTGGTGCGGGAGGGGTTCTCGTCGATCGTGACGCTGGGCTTCGGACCGCTGGAGATCTACGCCGGGCTCGCTGCCCTGGTGGTGAACCTGACCGTCGCGGTGGCCGGCAGCGCCGTCCTCGCGCGTCTCGGCGTCCCGCGCGGCGCCGACTCGACCGACCTGCCGTCCCGCCTGGTCCTCAGGCGGCGCCCCGAGACGGGAGCGAACAACCCGTGACACGACGACGCCCCATCCCCCTGCGGCGACCCGGCACCGGACCGTCCGCCGAGCCGCTCGCGGCGACCGTGACCGGATCGGCCGGACCGGCTGGACCCACCGGGCTGGCTGGCCCCACCGGGCCGACCGGGCCGACCCGACCAACCGGGCGTGTCGGCCCGTTCGCCGACGCGCCGCCGGCCGCCGAGCCGCTCACCGGCGTGCCCCGTCCCGCCGACCCGTTCACCGCAGAGCCCTTCGCCGCCGACCCGTTCGCCGCCGAGCCGCAGGCCGCAGACCCGTTCGCCGCCGACCCGTTCACCGCGGAGCCGCCGGCCGCCGACCCGCTCGCCGACGTCCCCCGCCAGGCGGAGCCGTTCGCCGCCGTCGCCGATCCCGGCGAGCGGGAGCGCGAGGCCGGTGTCGCCCGGCTCTTCGAGCTGCACTACTCCTCGATGCTGCGGCTCGCCGTGCTGCTCGGCGCCGACGACCCGGAGAACGTGGTCGCCGAGGCCTACTACCAGATCTACCGCAAGTGGCGGCGGCTGCGGGACACCCAGGCGGCGGAGGCGTACCTGCGCTCCACCGTCTGCAATCTGACCCGGATGCGGATACGCCACCTCCAGGTCGCCCGCCGGCATGTGGAGGTCCCCCCGGAGCTCCCGGACGAGACCGTCGCCTCCGCCGAGAGCGCGGCCCTGCTCCGCGACGACCAGCGCGTCCTGATCGACGCCCTCCAGCAGTTGCCGGCCCGGCAGCGCGAGGCGCTCGTGCTGCGACACTGGCTCGGGCTGAAGGAGGGCGAGATCGCCGCCGCGATGGGCATCTCCTGCGGCTCCGTCAAGACCCACACCTCCCGCGGCCTGGCCGCGCTGACCCAGGCGATGGAGGCCCGGCGATGACGCACCGAGACGCGACTCCGTCGCACGGCACCGGTCAGGACCGCACCGAGCGGGAACTGCGCGAGGCGTTGGAGGCGCTGGCCGGCGGCGTGCGGCCCGCCCCGGACGCCTACCGCACGGCGCGCGGCGAATGGCTGCGCCGCGAGCGCCGGCGGCGGCTCGTGCTCGCCGTGCTGATCGCCGTCGTCTTCGCCCTGGCCACGCTGATCGGGCTGTGGGTGCTGAACCAGGCCCCCGCGCACCCCGGCGTGATCTTCTCCGGCGCGGGCGGCGAGGTGAGCCACGCCTCGCTCCCCCGGCCCGCGTCACTCCCCCGGCCGCACCCCTGATTGCCCGGGGGGCCCGCCGGGAACCCGCACCCCGTGCACCCCCGTATCGAGGACTACGCCCTCATCGGCGACGAACAGACCGCCGCCCTGGTCGGCAGGGACGGCTCGATCGACTGGCTGTGCCTGCCCCGCTTCGACTCCGGCGCCTGCTTCGCGCGCCTCCTCGGCGACGAGAACAACGGCCACTGGCGCATCGCGCCCGCGGACGCCGAGGGCCCCTGCACCCGCCGCGCCTACCGACCCGACACCCTGGTGCTGGACACCGAGTGGGAGACGGCCGAGGGCGCGATCCGGGTCACCGACCTGATGCCGCAGCGCGACCGCGCCCCCGACGTCGTACGCGTCGTGGAGGGCCTGCGCGGCCGGGTCACCGTGCGCAGCACACTGCGGCTGCGGTTCGACTACGGCTCGGTCGTGCCTTGGATGCGCCGGGTCGACGGCCACCGGGTGGCGGTCGCCGGGCCGGACTCGGTCTGGCTCCGCAGCGAACCCGCCGTGCGCACCTGGGGCGAGGACTTCTGCACGTTCTCCGAGTTCACGGTGGAGGAGGGCGAGTCCGTCGCGTTCGTCCTGACCTGGCATCCCTCGCACCATCCGCGTCCGCCGCTGGTCGATCCGCACGAGGCGCTGCGCCTCAGCGTCGCCGACTGGCGGGCGTGGGCGGCGCGCTGCCGCTACGACGGGCCCCACCGGGACGTCGTCGTGCGTTCCGTCATCACCCTCAAGGCCCTGACCTACGTCCCCACCGGCGGGATCGTCGCCGCGCTGACCACCTCCCTGCCCGAGGAGCTGGGCGGGGTGCGCAACTGGGACTACCGGTACTGCTGGCTGCGCGACTCCACCCTCGCCCTGGGCGCCATGCTCGCCGCCGGCTACCAGGAGGAGGCCGAGGCCTGGCGCAACTGGCTGCTGCGCGCCGTCGCGGGCGACCCGGCGGACCTCCAGATCATGTACGGGCTGGCGGGCGAGCGCCGGCTCCCCGAGTGCGAGCTGCCCTGGCTGTCGGGCTACTCCGGCTCCACACCCGTACGCATCGGCAACGGGGCCGTGGACCAGCTCCAACTGGACGTCTACGGCGAGGTCATGGACTCGCTGTCGCTGGCGCGGATCGCCGGCATGACGCCGCCGCCGCACATGTGGGCGCTCCAGTGCTCGCTGATGAAGTGGCTGTGCGAGCACTGGCGGCAGCCGGACGAGGGACTGTGGGAGGTGCGCGGCGGGCGCCGCCAGTTCACGCACTCCAAGGTGATGGTGTGGGTGGCCGCCGACCGGGCCGTCCGCACGCTGGAGGAGTACCCCGCGCTCGACGGCGACCTGGAGCGGTGGCGGGCGCTGCGCGACGAGGTGCACCGCGAGGTGTGCGAGAAGGGCTACGACCCCGAGCGGAACACCTTCACCCAGTACTACGGCTCCCGTGAGCTGGACGCCTCCCTGCTGCTCATCCCGCGCCTGGGCTTCCTGCCGCCCGAGGACCCGCGGGTGACCGGCACCGTGGACGCGGTCCGCACGGAACTCGGCCACGGCGGGCTGGTGCGCCGTTACAGCACCGACGGGACGGCCGTCGACGGCCTGCCGGGCGACGAGGGCACCTTCCTGGCCTGCTCGTTCTGGCTCGCGGAGGCCCTGCACCTGACGGGCCGCACCGACGAGGCGCGGGAGCTGTTCGAGCGGCTGGTGGGCCTCGCCAACGACGTGGGCCTGCTGGCGGAGGAGTACGACCCGGTGGCGGACCGCCACCTCGGCAACTACCCGCAGGCCTTCAGCCACATCGGCCTGGTGAACACCGCCCTCGCCCTCCTCGGCGGCAAGGGGGCAGGATAGGGACCATGGATCTTGGACTGAGGGACCGGGTGTACGTCGTCACGGGGGCCACGCGCGGCCTCGGCAACGCCGCCGCGCGGGAGCTGGTCGCGGACGGTGCGAAGGTCGTCGTCACCGGGCGGGACGAGCAGCGGGTCGCCGACGCGGCGGCCGAGCTGGGACCGAACGCGCTCGGGGTCGCCGTGGACAACGCCGATCCGGAGGCTGCCGCGCGGCTGATCGCCGCCGCGCGGGACGCCTTCGGCGGCTTCGACGGGATCCTGGTGAGCGTGGGCGGGCCGCCGCCGGGGTTCGTCGCCGACAACACGGACGAGCAGTGGCAGTCGGCGTTCGAGTCGGTGTTCCTGGGCGCGGTGCGGCTCGCGCGGGCGGCGGCGGCCGAGCTGGAGGCCGGGGGCGTCATCGGGTTCGTGCTGTCCGGGTCGGTGCACGAGCCGATCCCCGGGCTGACGATCTCCAACGGGCTGCGGCCCGGGCTCGCCGGGTTCGCGAAGTCGCTCTCGGACGAGCTGGGCCCGCGGGGAGTGCGGGTGGTGGGGCTCCTGCCGGCCCGGATCGACACGGACCGCGTGCGCGAGCTGGACGCGCTGTCGGCGGACCCGGAGGCGACCCGGGCCGCCAACGAGTCCCGCATCCCGCTGCGCCGGTACGGCGCGCCCGAGGAGTTCGGCCGGGTGGCGGCGTTCCTGCTGTCCCCGGCCGCTTCCTATCTGACGGGCCTCATGGTGCCGGTCGACGGGGGCATGCGGCACGGGTTCTGATCCCGGCGGGTTCAGGTCCCGGCGGCGCTCAACTCACCCTTTCCGCCGCGTGCTTGGCCGTCTTCAGGCGTACCTCCGCGGGCAGGGCCTTCAGGGCGGCCGAGTCCCGCGCGTGGGTCAGCGCCTGTGTCGTCAGGTGGTTCAGGGCGTCCGCCGGGTCCACGTGGGGTTCCAGGAGGAGGCGCACGTGGGCCTCGGGGGCGTGCCGGCGGCCCTTGAGGTGGGTGTGGGCCTGGGCCACGCCGTCCAGGCGGGCGGCGTCGCCGTTCAGGACGCCCTCCAGGGCGCGCCCGCGCAGCAGGGCGCCCGCGCCGTCCCCGGTGTCGACGAGCACCTCGCCGAGCCGGCGGCGGCGCAGATCGGCGATCAGCCACCACAGGGCGAGCAGGACGAGCAGCGCGAGCACGGCGATGACGACCGGCCACCACCACGTCTCGTCCCGCCAGCGGGTGCGTTCGGCGGCGCTGAGCAGCACGTCCCGCTTGCCGTCGTGGATCCACCAGGCGGGCGACGGGGCGCCCAGGCCCACGGCGAGCACCGCGCCGCCGACGGCCAGCAGGACGAGTCCGACGAGTCCGGTCACCACGCGGTTGACGGTCCTGAGCATCGTCGTCATCCCTTCCTGCCGAGCCGGCGCACCCGCACCGACAGCGCGGGCGGCCGGGACAGGCCCAGGCCGCGGACCGCGTCGCCGAGCACGGCGTCGAGATCGGCGCGTACGTCGTCGAGGTCGCGGAAGTGGGAGACCGCGTGCACGTCGGCCTTGCGGCGGCGCGCGCGCACCCGCACCGACTGCACGCCGGCGACCTCCATGGCCCGGTCGCGCAGCACCAGCGCGGCGGCGGCGCGGTGGAGTCCGGCGCGGACGTCGGGGTGGGCGCGGCTCATGGGCAGGACCTTTCGCAGGCCGGGGGTGACGGCGAGAACCACCAGCCACAGGCCGGCGGCGGCCGCGACGCCCGCGCCGACGAGCACCCAGGTGTCGTCCAGGGGGCGTTCGGCGAGCTGCCGGGCGAGCGCGCGCCGCGCGTGCAGGGCGGGCCGGTCGGCGCGCACGGCGGCGACGTCGTAGAGCAGGACGCCCGCGAGGGCCAGGAGCAGCAGGGCGACGACGGCCGCCGGGACGCGTCGCGCGGACCAGAAGCGTCCGCCGCGTGTGGTCGGGGCGGGGCCCGGCCCTGCTTCCCGTGGGCCCTGCGGATCGTGCGGGTCCTGCGGTTCGTGCGGGTCGTGCGGGTCCTGTGGGGGCTTGTCCAGGACCGGCAGTCGTTGCGTGCTGCCCTCGGAACTCCGGGGCTCGCTCATCGCGTCCTCCCGTGCGCCGGGCCGTGTGCCGCCGTCAGATGCAGTCGTTCGACCTGCACGGCGACCTCCGGCACCTCCATTCCCACCAACGCGCCTACCCGCTCGGTGACATGACGACGCACCGCATGACAGCGCGGGCCGATGTCGGTCGGGTAGTCGAGTTCGAGGTGTACGCGGACGCGGGCCGCCTCGTGATGCACGACGACGGTGGCCTGCGGACGGGCTGCCTCGGGCGGCAGCGGTCCGACGGCCTCGCGGGCGGCCTGCGCGGCCACCTTGGCGACGACCCGGTCGGCGATCCGGGTCGCGCCGCGCTCCCCCGGTGGGACGACCGCCGCGGGCGGGCGTCCGCCGGGGGCCTCGGTCCCCTCGTTCACCGGTGTCACCGGCGCCGGTCGTCACGGGTGCGGGTGTGGAAGAAGTCGCCGAAGTCCAGGTCCCCTTCCAGGAACCGGCCGACGACGAAGCCGACGGCGCCCAGCGCCGCCACCAGCAGAAAGGCCCCGAACCCACCGAAGTATCCGGCGAAGCCCAGTGCCATGCCGGCGATCAAGCCGACCACGGCCATGCTCAAGGTGCACTCCCCTCAGCGGTCCGGTCGCCCGGCCGCCGACGCGTCACTGGATCCGGGGCTCCGGCTCCTCGTCCTCTTCCTCGGGCAGCTTCACGTCGCTCACCGCGATGTTGACCTCGACGACCTCCAGACCGGTCATCCGTTCCACCGCCGCGACGACGTTCTCCCGTACGTCCCGGGCGACGTCCGAGATCGACACGCCGTAGTCGACGACGATCTCCAGGTCGAGCGCGGTCTGCACCTCGCCGACCTCCGCCTTGACCCCCCGGGTCACCGACTTCCCGCCGGGCACCCGGTCCCGTACGGCGCCGAAGGTGCGGCTGACGCCGCTGCCCATCGCGTGGACTCCGAGGACGTCCCGGGCCGCGAGGCCGGCGATCTTCTCCACGACTCCGTCGGCGATGGTGGTCCGCCCACGGCTCGCCGGGTCCTCGCCGCCCCGCCGGGTGGTCTTGCGGGTCTGGACCGGTTCCCCGCCGCCGTCCGGGGGCTGTGTCCGGTTCTGCTCGGTCGTCTCGCTCATCGCCGTACGTCCTTTGCGATTTACGTCATGTGTGAATTGTCGTCCTTCTGCCACATTAAGCGCCGTTGCCCGACCTCGCCCCGGGGATACGGCAGGCTGGAGGAATGACGGCTGATCGGTGGACGCGAGCGGTGCGGGAACAGCTGGGCCTGGGCAGACTGCTCCCCTTGGGCGGACCGGGGGACGGCGCGTGGATCGCGGAGGGCGCGGCGCGGGCGGCGCTGCGGCAGGCGGTGCGGGGCCTGCCGGGCGTGCGGCTGGGGGAGTTGCGGATCGCGCTCGCGGATCCGTCCGACGCGCACGAGCCGGCGGTACCGCCCCCGCCGACCGGACTACCGCCGGGCCCCCTACGAGTGACGGCCGACTTCACCGCGACGGCGTCGGAGCCACTGCCGGCCACGGCCTCCCGCCTCCGCGAGGCCCTGAGCTCCGCCGCGGCGCGACGACTGGGCCTGACGGTGACAGAGATCGACCTACGGGTGACGTCACTGCTGGACGCCGGGGAGGAGGCTGCGCCGGCCGGGTCGGAACCGGGGGTGGCGGCGGGGCCGGAGGCGGGCGCGGCCGACGCGGCCTCGGTGGGTGACGCGCCCACAGAAGGCGACGTGGCTCGGGTGAGCGCCGTGGCTCTGGGTGTGCCCGGAGTGGTGGGGCTCAGTTCCGTGGTCGGGAGGGCTGTGTATATCGAGGAAGGGGAGGTCGTGGGGGTCTCGCTGGCTCGGCGGCATGTGCGGGTGCAGTTTGCCGTGAGTGCGGCCTGCCGGGCGGTGGACGTGGCCCGGCAGGTCCGTGTGGCGGTGTCGGAGGCGTTGCCTGATCATCCGACGGTGGCGGTGCTGGTCACCGACGTGCGGTGACCGGGCCGTTCACTCGCCGAGGCCGGCCAGGTCCCGCAGACGGCGGGCCTGCGAGGCGCGTTCGGCGCCGCGCTGCTCGT
Source organism: Streptomyces sp. NPDC002328 (assembly GCF_042890065.1). NCBI lineage: Bacteria > Bacillati > Actinomycetota > Actinomycetes > Kitasatosporales > Streptomycetaceae > Streptomyces > Streptomyces sp. NPDC002328. The sequence goes on from NZ_JBIARQ010000001.1 coordinate 37,604, forward strand.
CGTAGGTGCGGTCCGCGGCGCCGCGGAGCAGCGCCTTGGTCTCGATGACCGCCTCGCGCGGGGCGGCCAGGATCGCCGCCGCCAGCTCGCGGACCGTCGCGTCGAGGTCCGCCGCCGGTACGGCGATGTTGGCGAGGCCGGAGCTCACCGCCTCCTCCGCGTGCACGAAGCGGCCGGTGAGGCAGATCTCGGCGGCGCGGCCGTAGCCGACCAGGGAGACGAGGGGGTGCGTGCCGGTGAGGTCCGGGACCAGGCCGAGGCTCGTCTCGCGCATGGCGAACTGCACGTCGTCGGCGACGACGCGCAGGTCACAGGCGAGCGCGAGTTGGAAGCCCGCGCCGATGGCATGCCCCTGCACGGCGGCGATCGACACGATGTCGTTGCGCCGCCACCAGGTGAAGCCCTCCTGGAACTCCGCGATGGCGGCGTCGAGTTCGGCGTCGCCACTGCGCGCGAGTTCGATGAAGGACGGTTCGCCCTCGATCCCCTCGGGCGTGAACATCTGCCGGTCGAGCCCGGCGGAGAAGGACTTGCCCTCGCCGCGCAGCACGACCACACGGACGGAGCCCGGCAGCTGACGTCCGGCTTCGGCGAACGCACGCCACATCGCGGGGCTCTGCGCGTTGCGCTTGGCCGGACTGGTCAGCGTCACCGTGGCGAGCGTGTCGTCGACGGTGAGCCGTACGCCGTCCTTGTCGAGCAGGGGAACGAGTTCCTGGTCGGGCGAAGCCATGGGGCGCCTCCGGTGGGTGCGGTCAGCAGAGCATGCTGTGAGCGGTGCTAAGTGACTGCACAGTAACCACCCGGCCGACCTGGTGGTCCCCCCGGGCCCCTCTCAAAGGCCTGGGAAGAGACCGACCGGGTGGCCACCGCAGAAGCCCGGTGGAGCCGCCCGGGTCAGGACGAGGCGGCCTTCTTGCCCCGCGTCGCCCCGCCACGCCCACGGAGCGTGACGCCCGACTCGCTGAGCATCCGGTGTACGAAGCCATACGAGCGGCCGGTCTCTTCGGCCAGCGCCCGGATGCTCGCACCGGAGTCGTACTTCTTCTTCAGGTCTGCCGCGAGCTTGTCGCGCGCGGCGCCGGTCACCCGGCTGCCCTTCTTCAGAGTCTCGGCCACCCGTGCCTCCTCATGGGAAGTGCGCTCTGGTCCCCTCATGATCACCCCTCCGGGCCCCGATGGCCACCCATTCGGCAAGGTCCGTGCGACATGGTTTTGACGACAGGAGTGCGTACCCACAAGCGGAACCTCCGCTTCCAGGCGGTGATGTTCGTACGGCCGAACGGGTTGTTCCGCGAAGTCCCAGGTCAGAGACGCGCGACGGCCGATCCTCCGTCGAAGGGAGGATCGGCCGCGAAATGGATGTAGGACACACCTCGATACGAGGAGATCTCACACAGATGATGGATCACCGATAGGCCGAATGATCCATACGCCGTGGATCACGCTTTCGGTCACGCCAGGGCGACGAGATCCGCGTAGTCGGCGCCCCACAGGTCCTCGACGCCGTCGGGAAGCAGGATGATCCGCTCGGGCTGGAGCGCCTCCACGGCGCCCTCGTCGTGGGTGACGAGGACGACCGCGCCCTTGTAGGTGCGCAGGGCCCCGAGGATCTCCTCGCGGCTGGCCGGGTCGAGGTTGTTGGTGGGCTCGTCGAGCAGCAGCACGTTCGCCGAGGAGACCACCAGGGTGGCGAGCGCGAGCCGGGTCTTCTCGCCGCCGGAGAGCACGCCGGCGGGCTTGTCGACGTCGTCGCCGGAGAACAGGAACGAGCCGAGCGTCTTGCGGACCTCGACCAGATCCAGGTCGGGGGCGGCGGAACGCATGTTCTCCAGGACCGTGCGCTCCGGGTCGAGGGTCTCGTGCTCCTGCGCGTAGTACCCGAGCTTGAGACCGTGGCCGGCGACGACCTCGCCGGTGTCGGGCTGCTCCGCCCCGCCGAGCAGCCGCAGCAGGGTCGTCTTGCCGGCGCCGTTCAGGCCGAGGATGACGACCCGGGAGCCCTTGTCGATGGCCAGGTCGACATCGGTGAAGATCTCCAGCGAGCCGTACGACTTCGACAGGCCCTCCGCCATCAGCGGGGTCTTGCCGCAGGGCGCGGGCTCCGGGAAGCGGAGCTTGGCGACCTTGTCGGAGACGCGGACCGCGTCCAGGCCGGAGAGCAGCTTGTCGGCGCGGCGGGCCATGTTCTGCGCGGCGACCGTCTTGGTGGCCTTGGCGCGCATCTTGTCGGCCTGGGAGTGCAGGGCCGCCGCCTTCTTCTCGGCGTTGGCGCGTTCGCGCTTGCGGCGCTTCTCGTCGGCCTCGCGCTGCTGCTGGTAGAGCTTCCAGCCCATGTTGTAGACGTCGATCTCGGAGCGGTTGGCGTCCAGGTAGAACACCTTGTTGACGACCGTCTCGACCAGGTCGACGTCGTGGCTGATGACGATGAAGCCGCCGCGGTAGGTCTTGAGGTAGTCCCGCAGCCAGACGATGGAGTCGGCGTCGAGGTGGTTGGTCGGCTCGTCGAGGAGCAGGGTGTCCGCGTCGGAGAACAGGATGCGGGCCAGTTCGACGCGGCGGCGCTGACCGCCGGAGAGCGTGTGCAGGGGCTGGCCGAGCACGCGGTCGGGCAGGTTGAGCGCGGCGGCGATGGTGGCGGCCTCGGCCTCGGCGGCGTACCCGCCCTTGGTGAGGAACTCCGTCTCCTGGCGCTCGTACTGCCTCAGGGCCTTCTCGCGGGTGGCGCCCTGGCCGCTCGCGATGCGCTGTTCGTTCTCGCGCATCTTGCGGATCAGGACGTCGAGGCCGCGCGCGGAGAGGATGCGGTCGCGGGCGAGGACGTCGAGGTCGCCGGTGCGGGGGTCCTGCGGGAGGTAGCCGACCTCGCCGGAGCGGGTGACGGTGCCGCCGGCGGGCATGCCCTCGCCTGCGAGGACCTTGGTGAGGGTGGTCTTGCCGGCGCCGTTGCGGCCGACCAGGCCGATGCGGTCGCCCTTGGCGACGCGGAAGGAAGCGTTCTCGATGAGGATGCGGGCACCGGCGCGCAGCTCGATGCCGGAGGCGGAGATCACGGACAGACTCCAGGGCGGGGAAAGGTGGCGGGTGGGCGGCTGAGGACGTTCCCGCTGTCTAATGCGCGAGGAGAATGGCCATGGGGTCAGTCTAACGGGGTTGTGCAACCAGTTTTCCGGGGTTCGGGTGTTCGATCTCCCCGCGGCCTCGTCCGGGGGCGTTGTCAGTGGTGGGTGCCAGACTGGGCGGTGGGTGACATTCCCGACACGGAGCGGGTGACACGACCGACAGGGATCACGAGGGAGTGATCGGTATGGCAGGGACGGACGGCGGGCGTCCGAGCATCTACCCGACGGTGCTGTACCGGGACGCGAAGGCGGCGATCCGGCAGCTCACGGAGGCTTTCGGGTTCGCGGCGCCGGCGGTGCACGAGGGGGACGACGGGACGGTGGCGCACGCCGAGCTGGTGCAGGGCAACGGCGCGGTGATGGTCGGCTCGAAGGGCACGGGCGGGGTCTTCGACTCGGTGATGAAGGACGCGGGCCCGACGGGGGTGTACGTCGTGGTGGAGGACGTGGACGCCCACCACCGGCGGGCCGTGGAGCACGGCGCGGAGATCCTGATGCCCCCGACGGACCAGGACTACGGCTCTCGCGACTACATGGCCCGGGACGCCGAGGGCAACATCTGGAGCTTCGGCACATACGCGCCCGAGATACGGGGCTGAGGGCCCGCCGGGCGTCCTTCCCCTGCTCGGCCGGCCGCTCGGCCGCGGCTCAGCTGCCGCCGGTGTGCACCTGGAAGGCGGCCCGGCGGACGGCCTTGGCCAGGGCCGGGTCGGGGTGCGCGGCGGCGAGCGCCACCAGGACCTGCACGGTGCGCGGATGACCGACGGCGCGGACCTCGGCGAGGAGCGCGGGGACGGTCGGCTGGAGGGCGGACTCCAGGTGTCTGACGAGCATGGGCGCCTCGCCGTGGTCGGCGACGGCGGCGGCGGTGTCGACCCACAGCCAGGTGGCCTCCTCGCGGGTGAGCACCTCGTGCGCGTCCTCGGGGTCCACGCCGTCGTGCTCGGCGAGCCAGAGCAGGGCGTAGGGCCGCAGGGCGGGGTCCTCGACGACGACGCGGACGTCGTGCTCGGCGGGGGCGCCGACCACGCGCAGCGCCTCGAAGGCGAGGCCGCGCAGCAGGGCGTCCTCGCCGCGGGCGGCGGACAGCAGTTCGGTGACGGCGCTGCCGACGGGGCGGGCGGCGAGCCAGGCGCGGTACTCGGCGCGGGCCGCGTTGGGGCGCAGCTGGGCGCAGCCGCGGAGCATGTCCTCCGCGGACTGCTCGATGTTGCCGGCGGGGCTCTGCGCGGCGACGCAGATCTGCTCCAGCTTGACCCAGACCGCCCAGTTGCCGAGCGGGGTGAGGGTGGCGTGTCCGTCGCCGCAGGTGAGGGCGCCCACCGAGGCGAGGGCGCGCAGGGCCCAGTCGAGGAGGGGGGCGAGTTCGGCGTCCTGCGCGGGCTCCGCCTGGTCGGCGACGGCGACGGCGGGGCGGGGGGCCTCGGGGGCCGCGGCGACGGCCTCGGGACCGTAGGGGACCTCGCAGCGGGCGGTACGCAGTTCGGTGACGCGCTGGCTGAGCAGGTCGAGGAGTTGGTCCACGGGGACGGGGCCGGCGGACAGCTGGAGGAAGGAGAGCACCTGGGGCATGGCCGAGACGACCTCGGCGACGGCGGCGGACTCCAGTTCCCGGGATTCCGGCAGGGCGAGGGACCAGGCGTCGAAGAGGGCGACCCAGCCGCGCAGGACGGCGCTGTCGTCGCGGTCCCAGGCGCGCAGGCGCCAGCTGGAGCGGGCGCTGTCGCCGTGCACCTCGACGAGGCCGGCGAGGCGGGCGGTGTCCCAGTCGGCGCGGACCTGAGTGAGGGTCAGGCCCAGGTCGCTCGCCGCCCGTTCGGCCGTGGCGTCGGAGAGGGTGGCCTTGCCGTCGGTCGCCGCGTCGCGGCCGGGGCCGAGGGCGTTGTCGGCCCAGCGGGCGACGCGGGCGGCGGAGGCCAGACCCGAGCGTGCCATTCTGGCCAGCTCCGCCGGGGCGGGGGTGCCCTCCGGCGGGCGGGGCGCGGGGCGGCGCGGGCGCCGCTGGTTCACAGCTGAGGGGGCGGCGGCCAGGGGTCGCGGGCGGACGAGTCGAAGCCTGGAGTCGCGCGGGATACGGGACGTCACGGGTGCAGTCTTCCGGTTGACGGTCCGAAAACCCAAACGGAATGTCACGACGGGCCGGGGGACTGGCCAACGCACGGGGTCGCGAGAGGCCTGGAGAGAAGCGATCCGGCCAGTGGTACGGCCTTGAACGGAACCTTGGGGGCCAGGTGGAGCGGGGTGCAGCGGGGTGCGGCAGGGGGGACGGCGGGAGGTGGCCGCGGGGCGGCGAGGGGGACGACGGCGGGCCGCTCGCCGCGCTCTACATCAGCGGGGTCAGGAAGCGGCGGAGCGCCTCCTCGTAGGCGGTGGGGTCGGCGTTCCACATGGCGGCGTGGGGAGCTTGGGGAACGGTGTGGAGGGTGACCAGGTCGGGGCGGCGGGCGGCGAGGGTGCGGGAGGCCGACCAGGGGGCGACGGTGTCGTCGGGGCCGTGCACGATCAGGGTGGGGGCCTGGAGGCGGGCCGGGTCCGTGGTCGGGTCGGCGCGCAGGCCGGTGCGGCCCTGGGCGGCGCGCACCGCCAGCGGCAGCAGCGGGCCAGGGGTGTGGCGGGCGGTGGCGAGGGCGCGCAGGGTCGCCTGCCAGTCGAGGACCGGGGAGTCGAGCACCAGCCCGGCGACCAGGTGGCGCAGGCCCGAGCGGGCGGCGGCGCGCAGGGCCATGGTCGCGCCGGTGGACCAGCCGAGCAGGACGAAACGTTCGGCGCCGTAGCGGACGGCGTACCGCATCGCCGCGTCCAGGTCGCGCCACTCGGTCTCGCCGAGGTGGTTCAGCCCGTCCGGGGAGCGGGGCGCGCCGAGGTCGCCGCGGTAGGCGAGGGCGAGCACCGGGAAGCGGCGGCCGTGCAGGAAGCCGGTGAGGTTGAGGGCGTGTTCCCGGGTGGCGCCCAGGCCGTGCACGGCGATGACCCAGGTGCGGCGCGCGCCGGGGACGAACCAGGCGGGCAGCGCGCCGAGTTCGCCGGGGACGTCGACGTCGGCGTGGTCGAGGCCGAGCGCGCCGCTCGGGTTGCCGACGTACAGGTTCGGGGTGAGCCAGACGGCGTCTCCGGCGCTCAGGGTGCCGTGGGTGACGCGGTCCAGGCGGCGCACGACCGTGTCGGCGGAGTGCGGGGCGTCGGTGAGGACGGGGCCGACGACCGCGTGGGAGCCGTCGCCCGCGAGGCCGTACGCGCCGGGGCGCAGGGCGGCCAGATGGCGGGTCAGGGTGATCCGCCCGTCGGCCGTGCCGTGCACGGTGAGCCGGGGTTCGGTGGGCAGGGGGCGGCCGGGCGGCGCCTTGAGCGCGGCGTCGCTGGCGAGCCGGCCGGCGGCGACACTGGCGGCGCCGGCGGCGAGGGCTGCGGAGACGGCGGCGGCCGTCGCGGTGACAGTGCGCACCCGTCCAGTGTCCCGGCGGATCCCGTCACCGGCCAGTGGTCTCTCACCGGCCGGCGCTACGGGTCTCTCCCCCGCTGGTGCCACGGGTCCCCCTCAGCCCCGCTGGCCGTACCCGCGCAGCCGCTCCCCCGCCTCCGTCAGCTGGTCCGTCGTGAGGAGGGTCGGGGTCAGGCCGGGAACGGAGGACGCCGTCAGCCACAGGCGGCACATCCAGTCCAGCTGGGCCGTGCGGTCGTAGGCCTCGTCGAGGGTGGCGCCGTAGGTGAGCGCGCCGTGGTTCCGCAGGAGGCAGCCGGTGCGGCCGGCGAGGGCCCGGACGGTGTTCTCGGCCAGCTCGTCGGTGCCGTACGCGGCGTAGGGGGCGACCCGTACGGGTCCGCCGAGGGCCGCGGCCATGTAGTGGACCGCGGGGAGTTCGGTCACGAGGGTGGAGACGGCCGTGGCGTGCACGGCGTGGGTGTGGACGACGGCGCGGGCGTCCGTCGTGCGGTACACGGCCAGGTGCATGGGCAGTTCGCTCGTGGGGACGAGCGTGCCGAGCACCCGCCGTCCGTCGAGGTCCACGCCGGTGACGTCGTCCGGCGTCAGCCGGTCGTAGGGCACGCCCGACGGGGTGACCAGCACGGTGTCGCCGACGCGGACGGAGACGTTGCCGGAGGTGCCGACGACCAGGCCGTCGGCGACGCTGCGCCGGGCCGTCGCCACGAGCGCCTCCCAGGCGGCCGCCACCGAGCCGTGATCCATGCCGTGATCCATGCCGTGATCCATGCGGCGATCCTCGCAGGAGCGGGGGTCAGCGGGGGTCTCCGGGGCGGGCGGCGGCTAAGCGGAACCACTCCCGCCATGTGCGGACACCACGATGCCCGCCCCAGTTCACCTTCCGTTCACTCAGGTTACTTACGTTCATCCCGCCAATGACGCTCGAACGATTGCCTGGGTAAATGGAAAGCTTCTCGCTGATCCTCGCGATTGTGGTGGTAACCGCTCTCGCGTTCGATTTCACGAACGGTTTCCACGACACCGCCAACGCGATGGCCACGACCATCTCGACCGGTGCGCTCAAGCCCAAGGTCGCGGTGGCCATGTCCGCCGTGCTGAACCTTGTGGGTGCTTTCCTCTCCGTGGAGGTCGCCAACACGATCTCCAAGGGGCTCGTGGACGAGACCGGTATCCGCCCCGAGGTCATCTTCGCGGCGCTGGTCGGCGCGATCCTCTGGAACCTGCTGACCTGGCTGGTCGGACTGCCCTCCAGCTCGTCGCACGCCCTCATGGGCGGTCTGATCGGCGCCACCGTCGCCTCCGCGGGCGTCGGCGCGGTCCACGGTGACGCGCTCGTCACCAAGGTCCTCATCCCGGCGGTCGCGGCCCCGCTCGTCGCGGGCATCGCCGCGATGCTCGCCACCCGGCTGTCGTACGCGCTCGGCAAGAAGGCCGACGGCAAGGCCGCCGACAAGGGCTACCGGGCCGGCCAGATCGCCTCCGCGGGCCTGGTCTCCCTCGCCCACGGCACCAACGACGCGCAGAAGACGATGGGCATCATCACCCTCGCCCTGGTCGCCGGCGGCGCCGTCGCCCCCGACTCCGACCCGCCGATGTGGGTCATCCTCTCCGCCGGCATCGCGATCGCGCTCGGCACCTACCTCGGCGGCTGGCGCATCATCCGCACCATGGGCAAGGGCCTGACCGACCTCCAGCCGCAGCAGGGCTTCGCCGCCCAGACCAGCGCGGCCACCGTCATCCTGGCCTCGTCCCACCTCGGCTTCTCCCTCTCCACCACCCACTCGGTCTCCGGTGCGGTCATGGGCGCGGGCCTCGGCCGCAAGGGCGGCGTCGTGCGCTGGTCGACCGCCACCCGCATGTTCGTCGCCTGGGGCCTGACGCTCCCGGCCGCGGCCCTGGTCGGCGCGATCGCCGAGTACGTGACGGGCTTCGGCGACTGGGGCACGGCGCTCGTCGCGGTCTTCCTGGTCGGCTCCAGCGCCGCGATCTGGAAGATCTCCCGCCGCGAGGTCGTCGATCACACCAACGTCAACGAGACCGACGAGCCGGCCGGCGTCGTCACCCAGGCGATCGCCGCAGTGACCCCGCCCCCGGCGGGCACGGTCGCCGACGAGCTGACGGCCACCATCCCGGCCCAGGCGACCGAGTCGGCCCCGTCGGCCGCGACCACCTCCGTCTGAGCCCCGCCCACCCCGGTACGAAGGAAGAAACCGTATGAAGATCGACTGGGCGGCCCTCGGCTCCGTCTTCGGCGTCAGCCTGGTGGTCACCGTGGCGCTCGTCGGCCTGTTCACCCTCGGCATCATGGGCCTCTCCCGCCGCGAGCGGGCCGAGGCCCAGGGCGACTCGGCGGCCCTCGCGGTCACCGGCGCGTACGCCTGCTTCGCGGCCTGCGCGGTGGCGGTGGCGTACGGCATCTCGCTGATCGTCATCTGATCGTCGTCTGACCGGCGTCTGACCGGCGCGACGCGCACAGCGCCCGGGGCGCGGGACGGTTCGCCGTCCCGCGCCTCACGCGCGTGCGTGCGCCGTGAGCCCGCGACCGGAGGGCGTGTGGGGTTCTGCACACCACCCCGTCGCAGGTCAACAGCAAGTTGACTGCCCTTCCGCGCCCGTGGTGGACTGCCAAGGCCATGTACGGCGGCAGAAGAGGAAGCCGGTGCGAATCCGGCGCGGTCCCGCCACTGTCACCGGGGCAGCCAAGCCCCCGGAAGCCAGGAACTCTCGTCGTCGGACTCGTCGAACCAGGGCGCGGACACCCTGAGTGAGGACATATCGCCATGCCCGGCTGCCGTTCGAGGTCCAGCACCAGGCCGTTCCCCGACCCTGCGGTCGGCTGAGCCCATGGGTGCCGATCGCGTCCACGCGTACGGCGCCGCCGCCGGCCTCCTGGGGGACCTGCTCCTCGGCGATCCGCGCCGCGGTCATCCGGTGGCCGCGTTCGGACGGGCCGCCGCCGGTGTGGAGCGGGTGCTGTGGCGGGACCACCGCGGATGGGGCGCGCTGCACACCGCCGTGTGCGCCGGGGGCGCGGTGGCGCTCGGAGCGCTCGCCACGCGGGCCGTGCGCTCCTCCCCCGCCGCCTCCGTCGCGCTGACCGGGGCCGCCACCTGGGCCGTCGTCGGGGGCACCTCCCTCGTGCGCGAGGCCCGGCTCATCGGGCGGGCCCTCGAAGCGGGCGACGTCGAGGCGGCGCGGGAGCGGCTGCCGCATCTGTGCGGGCGGGACCCGCAGGCCCTGGACGCCGACGGGATCGCCCGCGCGGTGGTGGAGTCGGTCGCCGAGAACACCTCGGACGCCGTGGTCGGAGCCCTCGTGTGGGGAGCCGTCGGCGGGGTGCCGGGACTGCTCGGGTTCCGGGCCGTCAACACGCTGGACGCGATGGTCGGCCACAGGTCGGCCCGTCATCTGCGCTTCGGCTGGGCCTCGGCCCGGCTCGACGACCTCGCCGGCTGGCCCGGCGCGCGGCTGACCGCCGTACTGGCGGCCCTCGCCGGAGACGATCCGCGGGGCGCCGTACGGGCCTGGCGTGCCGACGCCCGCAAGCATCCGAGCCCCAACGCCGGCCCGGTGGAGGCCTCCTTCGCGGGCGCCCTCGGCGTGCGGCTCGGCGGGACGCTCTCCTACGGCGGCCGGGTCGAGCACCGGCCCGTGCTCAACGGGGCGGCCGGGCGGGCCGTCGTGCCCCGGGACATCGAACGCGCCGCGCGGCTCTCCCGCCGCGTCGGCCTGCTGGCGCTCGGCGTCACGGCCGCCGCACGCGCCGTCGCGGCGGCAGCGACAACCAAAGCGACAGCCACAGCCACAGCCACAACGGCAGCCATAACGGCTGCTGGATCGAAAGGGCGTGCGTCATGAGCGGGGGGCTCCTCGTCGCCGGCACCACCTCCGACGCCGGGAAGAGCGTCGTGACGGCGGGCATCTGCCGGTGGCTGGTGCGGCAGGGCGTGAAGGTGGCGCCGTTCAAGGCGCAGAACATGTCGCTGAACTCGTTCGTGACGCGGGAGGGCGCCGAGATCGGGCGGGCCCAGGCCATGCAGGCCCAGGCCTGCCGGGTGGAGCCGACCGCGCTGATGAACCCCGTGCTGCTCAAGCCGGGCGGCGAGCAGAGCAGTCAGGTCGTGCTGCTCGGGAAGCCCGTCGGGGAGATGAGCGCCCGCGGCTACCACGGCGGGCGTCGGCAGAAGCTGCTGGGGACCGTGCTGGAGTGCCTCGCCGAGTTGCGGGGCACGTATGACGCGGTGATCTGTGAGGGGGCGGGCAGTCCGGCCGAGATCAACCTGCGGCGGACCGACCTCGTGAACATGGGGCTCGCGCGCAACGCGCGGCTGCCCGTGCTGGTGGTGGGCGACATCGACCGCGGGGGCGTCTTCGCCTCGTTCTTCGGGACCGTCGCCCTGCTCTCCCCCGAGGACCAGGAACTGGTCGCCGGGTTCCTCGTCAACAAGTTCCGCGGCGACGTCTCGCTGCTGGAGCCGGGCCTCGACATGCTGCGCGGGCTCACCGGGCGGCCGACGTACGGGGTGCTGCCGTTCCGGCACGGGCTCGGGATCGACGAGGAGGACGGGCTGCGGGTGTCGCTGCGGGGCACGGTGCGGGAGTCCGTGGTCGCCCCGCCCGTCGGCGAGGACGTGCTGCGCGTCGCCGTCTGCGCCGTCCCGCTGATGTCCAACTTCACCGACGTGGACGCGCTCGCCGCCGAGCCCGGGGTCGTGGTGCGGTTCGTGGACCGGCCGGAGGAGCTGGCCGACGCCGACCTCGTGGTGATCCCGGGGACCAGGGGGACCGTGCGGGCGCTGGAGTGGCTGCACGAGCGCGGACTCGCGGACGCCGTGCGGCGCAGGGCCGCCGAGGGGCGGCCGATCCTCGGCGTCTGCGGCGGCTTCCAGGTGCTCGGCGAGCACATCGAGGACGAGGTGGAGAGCCGGCGCGGGCAGGTGGAGGGGCTCGGCCTGCTGCCCGTGCGGGTGCGGTTCGCCCGCGAGAAGACCCTGACCCGGCCGGTGGGCGTGGCCCTCGGCGAGCGGGTCGAGGGGTACGAGATCCATCACGGCGTCGCCTCCGTCGAGGGGGGCGAGCCCTTCCTGGACGGCTGCCGCGTCGGACAGACCTGGGGCACCCACTGGCACGGCTCGCTGGAGTCGGACGGCTTCCGGCGCGCCTTCCTGCGCGAGGTGGCCGCCGCCGCGGGCCGCCGGTTCGTGCCGGCCCCCGACACCTCGTTCGGCGCGCTGCGCGAGGAGCAGCTCGACCGGCTCGGCGACCTGATCGAACAGCACGCGGACACCGACGCGCTGTGGCGGCTCATCGAGTCGGGCGCGCCGTCGGGACTGCCGTTCGTCCCGCCGGGAGCGCCCGCATGAGCCCTCAGCGCGAGTCCGGCCCTCAGCAGGTGTCCGGCCCTCACCGTGTGTCCCCGTATTCGCCGACCGCCGACGCCGATCCGGCGTCCGAAGGAGTGATCGCCACGTGACCGCCCCCTTTCCGTTCACGGCCGTCGTCGGACAGGACGACCTGCGCCTGGCGCTGCTCCTCAACGCGGTGAGCCCGGCGGTCGGCGGCGTCCTGGTGCGCGGGGAGAAGGGCACCGCCAAGTCGACGGCGGTGCGGGCGCTCTCGGCGTTGCTGCCGGAGGTGGCCGTGGTGCCCGGGTGCCGCTTCTCCTGCGACCCGGCCGCCCCGGACTCCGGCTGCCCGGACGGTCCGCACGAGGCGGGGGCGGGCGCGACGCGGCCCTCGCGCACGGTCGAGCTGCCCGTCGGCGCGTCGGAGGACCGGCTCGTGGGCGCGCTGGACATCGAGCGGGCGCTCGCGGAGGGCGTGAAGGCGTTCGAGCCGGGCCTCCTCGCCGACGCGCACCGCGGGATCCTCTACGTCGACGAGGTCAACCTCCTGCACGACCATCTCGTCGACCTGCTGCTGGACGCGGCGGCGATGGGCGCCTCGTACGTCGAGCGCGAGGGCGTGTCGGTGCGGCACGCCGCCCGGTTCCTGCTCGTCGGGACGATGAACCCCGAAGAGGGCGAGCTGCGGCCGCAGTTGCTGGACCGGTTCGGCCTGACCGTCGAGGTGGCCGCCTCCCGCGAGCCCGAGCAGCGGGTGGAGGTCGTCCGGCGCAGGCTCGCCTACGACGACGACCCGGCGGGCTTCGCGGCGGGCTGGGCGCGGGAAGAGGCCGACGTACGGGCACGGATCGTGGCGGCGCGGGAGCTGCTGCCGCAGGTGCGGCTCGGCGACGGGGCGCTGCGGCAGATCGCGGCGACCTGTGCGGCGTTCGAGGTGGACGGCATGCGCGCCGACATCGTGATGGCGCGGACGGCGACGGCGCTGGCGGCGTGGGCCGGCCGGACCGACGTGGAGGCGGAGGACGTACGGCAGGCGGCGCTGCTCGCGCTGCCGCACCGCCGGCGGCGCAACCCGTTCGACGCGCCCGGTCTGGACGAGGACAAGCTCGACGAGACGCTGGAGCAGTTCGCCGACCGCAGCGACGTCGACGAGGGCGACGGCGAGGACCCGGATCCGGACGGGCCGGGCGGCGGCGGACTGCCCCCGCAGGGCGGGCCCGAGGGCGGCGAACCGCCGTCGAACGACGCGCCCCAGGAGCCTCACGAGCCCCAGGAAACCGCGCAGCCCGAGCCCTCCGAGCCCGAGTCCGGAGGCGAGGGCGATGGCGGCCGGCCGCGCGGCGCCGGGGCCGGCGGGCGGTCCGCCGTGCAGGCCGCCGAGCCGTTCCGCACGAAGGTGCTGAGCGTGCCCGGCATCGGTGAGGGCGCCGCCGGGCGTCGCTCGCGGGCGCGGACCGAGCACGGGCGGACCACGGGGTCCCGGCGGCCCCGGGGCGCGCTCACCAAGCTGCACCTGGCGGCGACCGTGCAGGCGGCCGCACCGCATCAGCGCTCGCGCGGGCGGTCGGGGCCGGGGCTGGTGGTGCGGCGGGACGATCTGCGGCAGGCGACCCGGGAGGGGCGCGAGGGGAACCTCGTGCTGTTCGTGGTCGACGCCTCCGGGTCGATGGCGGCGCGGCAGCGGATGAGCGCCGTGAAGGGCGCCGTGCTGTCGCTGCTGCTGGACGCCTACCAGCGGCGGGACAAGGTGGGCCTGGTGACCTTCCGGGGCACGGCCGCGGAGGTGGCGTTGCCGCCCACGTCGTCCGTGGACGCGGCGGCCGGCCGGCTGGAGGCGCTGCCGACCGGCGGGCGCACACCGCTCGGCGCCGGGCTGCTGAGGGCGCACGACGTGCTGCGGGTGGAGCGGCTGCGGGATCCCGCGCGGCGGGCGCTGGTCGTGGTGGTGACCGACGGGCGGGCCACGGGCGGCCCCGAGCCGGTGGCGCTCGCGGGGCGGGCGGCCCGGCTGTTCGCCGCCGAGGGCGTCGCGTCGGTGGTCGTGGACTGCGAGTCGGGGCCGGTGCGGCTGGGGCTCGCCGGGCGGCTCGCGGGTGAGCTGGGAGGTACGGCGGTGACGCTCGACGAACTGCGGGCGGACTCGATCGCCGGGCTGGTCAGGGAAGTTCAAGGCGACAGGAGGGCCGCGTAATGCCGCAGGGACAGCCGAGCGTCGTACCGGACGACGGGCTGACGACCCGTCAGCGACGGAACCGGGCGCTCGTGCTCGTGCACACGGGCATAGGGAAGGGCAAGTCGACCGCCGCGTTCGGGCTCGCGCTGCGGGCCTGGAACCAGGGGTGGCCGATCGGGGTGTTCCAGTTCGTCAAGTCGGCCAAGTGGAAGGTCGGCGAGGAGAACGCGCTGCGGGTGCTGGGCGCCAGCGGTGAGGGCGGCACCGTCGACTGGCACAAGATGGGCGAGGGCTGGTCGTGGATCCAGCGCGACCCGCAGGGCGACAACGCCAGCAACGAGGAGAAGGCCCGCGAGGGTTGGGAGCAGGTCAAGCGGGACCTGGCCGCCGAGCGCTACAAGCTGTACGTGCTCGACGAGTTCGCGTATCCCCTGCACTGGGGCTGGATCGACACCGACGAGGTCATCGCGGTGCTGCGGGACCGGCCCGGTACGCAGCACGTCGTGATCACCGGGCGCAACGCCCCCGAGAAACTGGTCGACTTCGCCGATCTCGTCACCGACATGTCCAAGGTGAAGCATCCGATGGACGCGGGGCAGAAGGGTCAGCGGGGAATCGAGTGGTGATGTCGTCGTGAAGTCGTTCCCGTCGTCCGTGTCGTCCGTGTCGTCCGCGTCATCCGCGTCGTCCGGGGTGTCCGTTCCGCGGCTGGTGATCGCCGCGCCGGCCTCCGGCAGCGGCAAGACCACCGTGGCCACGGGGCTGATGGCCGCGTTCACCGCGCGGGGGCTCGCCGTGTCCCCGCACAAGGTGGGCCCGGACTACATCGACCCCGGGTATCACGCGCTCGCCACCGGACGGGTCGGGCGCAACCTCGACGCGTATCTGTGCGGGCCCGAGTCGGTCGGCCCGCTGTTCGCGCACGGGGCCCGCGGCTGCGATCTGGCGGTCGTCGAGGGTGTGATGGGGATGTACGACGGGGCCGCCGGGGAAGGCGAGTTGGCGTCCACGGCGCATGTGGCGAAGCTGCTGCGGGCACCGGTGGTGCTGGTGGTGGACGCCTCCTCGCAGTCGCGGTCGGTGGCGGCGCTGGTGCACGGGTTCGTGTCGTTCGACCCGGAGGTGCGGGTCGGGGGCGTGATCCTGAACAAGGTGGCGTCGGACCGGCACGAGGAGTTGCTGCGGGAGGCGTTGGACTCTGCCGGAGTGCCGGTGCTGGGGGTGTTGCGGCGGACGGCTCAGGTGGACACGCCGTCGCGGCATCTGGGGTTGGTGCCGGTGGCTGAGCGGCGGGCGGCTGCGGTGGATGCTGTGGCGGCTATGGGGGCGCAGGTGGCTTCCGGGTGCGATCTTGACGCCGTGATGGGGCTTGCGCGGAGTGCGGGAGTCTTGTCCTGTGCGGCTTGGGATGCGGCTGAGGTGCTTGGTGGGTCGCCCCCGCCGCCCCTTCCCTCCCCCACTCTCGGCTTCGCTCGAGCGGGGGGACCCCCATCGTCCCCGGGGGCTGCCGCCCCCGGACCCCCGCTTTCGGCCCTGGACGGGCCTCGTCCTCAATCGCCGGACGGGCTGAAGACACCGGGCCTGGCTCAGAAAGCGGACGGGCTGAAGACACCGACCCCGGGTGACAAGGTCGTCGTCGCTCTTGCCGGGGGGCCTGCGTTCACCTTCTCCTACGCTGAGCACAGTGAGTTGCTCGCTGCCGCCGGGGCCGAGGTCGTGACCTTTGATCCGTTGCGGGACGAGCGGTTGCCGGACGGGACCGCCGGGCTGGTCGTCGGGGGCGGGTTCCCCGAGATGTACGCGGCCGAGCTGGCCGCCAACGAGCCGTTGCGCAAGGCCGTTTCCGAGCTGGCCCTCAGCGGTGCTCCGGTCGCCGCCGAGTGCGCCGGGCTGCTGTATCTGTGCCGGGAGCTGGACGGGCTGCCGATGTGCGGGGTGCTCGACGCCTCCGCGCGGATGTCGGGGCGGCTCACCCTCGGCTACCGGGACGCGGTCGCCGTGAGCGACAGCGTGCTGGCGGCCACGGGGACGCGGATCCGGGGGCACGAGTTCCACCGGACCGTCGTCGAGCCGGGGGCCGGGGCGACGCCCGCCTGGGGGATGCGGACCCCGCAGCGTCGGGTCGAGGGCTTCGTGCAGGGGGGCGTGCACGCGAGTTACCTGCACACGCACTGGGCGGGCGAGCCCGGTGTGGCCCGGCGCTTCGTGGAGAGGTGCCGTACGCCATGAGCGGGAGCGGCTCAGCCCGACAGGCCCACCACCAGCCAGATGAAGGCCGCGCCCGCGACCGTGCACAGCACGGTGGAGCGGGCGGGGTGGTCGTGGTGGGCCTCGGGGAGGATCTCGGCCGCCGCCAGGTAGAGGAGCGCGCCGCCGAAGAGGCCGAGGTAGCCGCCGAGCAGGTGCTGGGGGATGGTGACGAACGCGGTCGAGGCCGCGCCGACGACGGGCGCCGCCGCGTCGGCGAACAGCATGGCCAGGGCCCTGCGGCGGGCGTTCCCGTACAGGCTCGTGATCGTGTACGTGTTGAAGCCGTCCGCGAAGTCGTGGGCGACGACCGCCAGCGCGACCGCCGTTCCCATGCCGTCGCCGACCTGGAAGGCCGCGCCGATCGCCACGCCGTCCATGGCGCTGTGGCCGACCATCGCCGCGGCGGCCGTCAGGCCCACCTCGGGCGTGCGGCCGTCGTGCTCCTCCGCGCCGTGGGCCGCCCTGCGGTGGGCCAGCAGACGTTCCACCAGATGGGCCAACAGGAAGCCGGCCACGAAGAGGAGCAGCGCGGCCGGGACGCCGAAGACCTCCGTGCCGGCCGCCTCCAGGGCCTCCGGCAGCAGGTCGAGGCCGACCACGCCGAGCATCAGGCCCCCGGCCAGTCCCAGCACCAGGTGGCGGCGGTCGGTCACGCGTTGCGCCGTCCAGCCGCCGGCCAACGTCATCAGGAACGCGCCGAGCGCGACGAACACCGCCATGTGCCCTTGGTATCCGATCGGGCCCCGGCCGCGCACATCAGCTCCCCCGGCGTCCTGGTGGTGGGCGTCGGCGCGTCCACCGGGGTGTCGGTCGAGGAGGTGCTCGGCGTGATCGAGGGCGCGTTGCGGGACGCGGGACTGTCCGCGTGCCGCGTGGCCGAGCTCGCCACGGTGGACGGCAAGCGCGACGAGCCCGGCGTCGCCGGCGCGGCGGCGCGGCTCGGGGCGCCCCTGGTGACGTACTCCGCCGGGGAGTTGGCGGCGGTGCGGGTGCCGAACCCGTCCGACGCGCCGCTCGGCGCGGTGGGCACGCCGTCCGTCGCGGAGGCCGCGGCGCTGGCCGGCGGGGGCGAACTCGTCGTGCCCAAGCGGAAGTCGGAGCGCGCGGACGGGCGGCCCGCAAGGGCGACCTGTGCCGTCGTACGGCGGACGGGGCCCGGGGACGGTTCCGGACAGCAGCAGCACGAAGGGCACGTGGACTTCCATGCACACTGACGGTCATGATCTGCGGCACCACGGGGACTCCGAGGTGCGTGACGACGGCGCGGCGCTGGTCGACCTCGCGGTGAACGTCCGCGCGGACACCCCGCCGGAGTGGCTGCGCGAGCACATCGCCGCGTCCCTGACCGGTCTCGCCGCCTACCCCGACGGGCGCGAGGCGCGGGCGGCGGTGGCGGCGCGGCACGGACTGCCGCCGGAACGGGTGCTGCTGACGGCGGGCGCGGCGGAGGCGTTCGTGCTGATCGCCCGCGCCTTGAAGGTGCGCCGGCCGGTGGTCGTGCATCCGCAGTTCACCGAGCCGGAGGCGGCGCTGCGGGACGCCGGGCACAGTGTGGGCCGGGTGCTGCTGCGGGAGGAGGACGGCTTCCGGCTCGATGCGGCGGCCGTCCCGGAGGACGCCGATCTGGTCGTCGTGGGCAATCCGACGAACCCGACATCGGTGCTGCACCCGGCGGACAGCATCACGCGTCTGGCCCGGATCGGGCGGACGCTGGTCGTCGACGAGGCGTTCATCGACGCGGTGCCGGGTGAGCGGGAGGCCCTGGCCGCGCGGACCGACGTGCCCGGCCTGGTCGTCCTGCGCAGCCTGACGAAGACCTGGGGGCTGGCCGGGCTGCGCATCGGGTATGTGCTCGGCGCGCCGGAGACGGTGCGGGAGCTGGAGCGGGCGCAGCCGTTGTGGCCGGTGTCCACGCCGGCGCTGGCCGCGGCGCGGGCGTGCGTGTCGTCGCGGGCGGTGGCGGAGGCGGCGCACGCGGCGCGGCGGGTGGCGGTGGAGCGGGCGCGTCTCGTCGCGGGGCTGGAGGGGTTCGCGGGGGACGGGGTGCGGGTGGTGGGGCCTGCGGAGGGGCCGTTCGTGCTGGTGCGGGTGGCTGGGGCGGGGGTGGTGCGGGAGCGGTTGCGGGGGTTGGGGTACGCGGTGCGGCGGGGGGACACGTTTCCCGGGCTGGGGGCTGAGTGGATTCGGGTGGCTGTGCGGGACCGGGGGACTACGGAAGGGTTCCTACGGGCGCTGGGGAGGGTGCTGGCCTCCGCCTGAGGGTGGGCGCCCCGGGGGCTCCGCCCCCGGACCACCTCATCGGCCCTGAACGGGCCTCGTCCTCAAACGCCGGACGGGCTGTGTATCCCAACCGAGTCGGGTGGTGGATGGGCATGGGCCGGGGGTCTGGGGGCGGAAGCCCCCAGGGACGGTCAGCCGCGGCGGCGGGCCAGGGCCACCGCTCCCCCGCCCAGCGCCAGCAACGCCGCCGCCCCCGCCGCGACGTACGGCGTGACCGAACTGCCCCCCGTGGCCGCGAGGTCGGACTTCACGGCGTCCCCCTAGGCGCGGACCTCACCGGCAGGTGCGGCGGCGGTCGCCGGGGACACCGCCCCCTCCCCCGCCGCCGCAGGCATCTCGCACGTCGCCGCCGCCACCGTCACCGTGCCGCTCACCTCGGCGACGTTCAGCTTCAACGGGTTGACGGACACCGTGAGTTCGAGGGCCGTCGCCGCGGCCGTGCGGGACGTCGTCTCGCGCTGGGAGAGGTCGAGCCGCACCTCGCCGACGCCCGGCACCCGCACCTGCGTGGGCCCGGACGCGGAGACCGACACCCGCCGGCCCAGGACGGTCACCGCGCCGGGCAGTTCGGCGGTGGCGACCGGTGTCTTCCCGGTCTCGCAGACCGCCTTCGAGGTGACGGCGTCGATCTCGATGAGCGACAGCAGCGGCAGCCCGGGGACGTGCAGCCGGGCGCGGGCGAGCCGGGTGGAGGCCTCGGCCCTGTCCGCGTCGGCGGTCGCCTTCGCCTCGGCGACGTCCGCGCGCAGCACCTGGACGGGACGGCCGCCGTCGACGCCGCCGACCCCGTCGACGTGCACGGTCAGCGCCGTCTTCTCCGCACTGTGCGGGGCCTGTACCTCGTTGAGGGTGGCGGCGAGCGGGACGTGGACGGTCCTGTTCTGAAGGGCCACGTCCAGGCCGGTGCGGAGCACGACGGCGCTCGCGCGCCCTTGGTCGGCGGCGTGCGCGGGGTGTGCGCCGGAGAGGACGGCAGGGCCGGCGGCGAGGACGGCCGCCGCCCCGACGATGAGGCAACGGCGTGCGGGCATGCGGAAGTTGGTGCCGTTCAAGGTGGTGGGACCCCCAGAGAGAACCGCTTGGGACCTCGAAAGGATGTCGCACCGCCGTCCGTTCGACAGCGATCCGCCGGGAGTTCACACCATCGTGGCGCACCCGCGCGCGTATTCGAGAGGAGCGGGGTCCGGTGGGCCCGGATCAGCCCACGACGCGGCCGTTCAGGACCACGCGCCGGGGTGCGGCCAGGACGCGCACGTCCGTGCGGGGGTCCTGTTCGTAGACGACCAGGTCGGCCGGGGCGCCCTCGTCCAGGCCGGGCCGGCCCAGCCACTCGCGCGCGGCCCAGGTGGTCGCCGCCAGGGCCCGCACCGGGGGGATGCCGGCCGTGACGAGTTCCGCGACCTCCTCGGCGACCAGGCCGTGGGGCAGGGTGCCGCCGGCGTCGGTGCCGACGTAGACGGGGATGCCGGCGTCGTAGGCGTTGCGGACGGTGTCGTAGCGGCGGGCGTGGAGGCGGCGCATATGGGCGGACCAGGCGGGGAACTTCGTCTCGCCGCCGGCCGCCAGGTCGGGGAAGGTCGCGATGTTCACCAGGGTGGGGACGATCGCGACGCCGCGCGAGGCGAACAGGGGGATCAGTTCGTCGGTGAGGCCCGTGGCGTGTTCGACGCAGTCGATGCCCGACTCGACGAGGTCCTGGAGGGAGTCCTCGGCGAAGCAGTGGGCGGTGACCCGGGCGCCCAGCCGGTGGGCCTCCTTGATCGCCGCCTCGACGGCCTCCCGCGGCCAGCAGGCCGACAGGTCGCCCAGCTCGCGGTCGATCCAGTCGCCGACCAGCTTCACCCAGCCGTCGCCGCGCCGGGCCTCCTGGGCGACGTAGGCGACGAGGTCGTCCGGTTCGATCTCGTGGGCGTAGCCGCGGAGGTAGCGGCGGGTGCGGGCGATGTGCCGGCCCGCCCGGATGATCTTCGGGAGGTCCGGGCGGTCGTCGGTCCAGCGGGTGTCGGAGGGGGAGCCGGCGTCGCGGATCAGGAGGGTCCCGGCGTCCCGGTCGGTGAGGGCCTGGCGTTCCGCCGTGTCCTGGTCGACCGGGCCGTGGGCGCCCAGGCCCACATGGCAGTGGGCGTCGACCAGGCCGGGCAGGGCCCAGCCGGTCACCGTGCGGACGTCGCGGGCGCCGGCGGGGCGGTCGTAGGAGATCCGCCCGCCGACGATCCACACCTCGTCGTGGACCCGGTCCTCGTCCGGTCCGGCGAGGACCCTGCCCTTCACGTGCAGCACCGCGCGATCGCTCATGTACCGCACCCTAGCTAGTGCGCCTTCTTCACCCGGTCCGGCGTCTCCTCCTCCACCTCGGCCATGGCCGGGTCGAGGATGCGGGAGAGGAAGTGGCGGGTGCGTTCGTGGGCGGGGGCGCCGATGACCTGTGCGGGCGCGCCGTCCTCGACGATCACGCCGCCGTCCATGAAGACGACCCGGTCGGCGACCTCGCGGGCGAAGGTCATCTCATGGGTGACGACCATCATCGTCATGCCCTCGCGCGCGAGGCCGCGCATCACCGCGAGGACGTCGCCCACCAGCTCCGGGTCGAGCGCCGAGGTCGGCTCGTCGAACAGCATCACCTCGGGGCCCATGGCGAGGGCGCGGGCGATCGCCACCCGCTGCTGCTGGCCGCCGGAGAGGGAGGAGGGGTAGGCGTCCGCCTTCTCGGCGAGGCCGACGCGTTCCAGGTTCCGGGCGGCGACCCGGGCGGCCTCCGCCTTGTCGCGCCGCAGCACCCGGCGCTGCGGCAGCGTGAGGTTCTCGGTCACCGTGAGGTGCGGGAACAGGTTGAACTGCTGGAAGACCATGCCGATCCGGCGGCGCGCGGCGTCGATGTCGACGTCCGGGTCGGTGAGTTCCGCGCCGCCGACGAAGACCTGGCCCCCGGTCGGCTCCTCCAGCAGGTTCACACAGCGCAGCAGCGTCGACTTGCCCGAGCCGGACGGGCCGATGACGCAGACGACCTCGCCCCGCCGGATCTCCAGGTCGATGCCGCGCAGCACCTCGTTGTCGCCGAACGACTTGCGCAGGCCGCGTACTTCGATCTCCGGTCGGCTCATTTCACGGCCTCCTGGGCCTTCGCCTCCATACGGCGCACGACGAAGCCGAGCGGGATCGTGACCAGCAGGTAGCACAGGCCGGCGACGAGGATCGGCGTGGAGTTGGCGGTCGTACTGGCCAGGTCGCGGCCGTACTTGGACAGTTCCCGCTCCTCCAGGGTGACGCCGAGGAACAGCACCAGGGAGGAGTCCTTGAAGAGCAGGACCAGTTCGTTGGTGAGCGGCGGGAGGATGACGCGGAACGCCTGCGGGATGATGATCGAGACCATCGCGCGGGCCGGGGAGAAGCCCAGGGAACGGGCCGCCTCCATCTGCCCCTTGGGCACGGCCTGGATGCCGGCGCGGATCGTCTCCGCCATGTAGGCGGCGGCGACCAGGCCGAGCGCGAGGGCGACCTTGCCGTAGGTGCCGCCGATGATCTCCGTGCCGGGGAAGGCCAGCGGGACGGCCACCCCGATGAAGATGAAGATCAGCAGGGCGGGCAGGCCGCGGAAGATCTCGATGTAGATCCCGGCGAGCCAGCGGTAGGGGCCGACGGACGACAGCCGCATCAGCGCGATGACCATGCCGAGGCCCAGTCCGACCAGGAAGCCGGAGACCGTGTAGAGCACGGTGTTCTTCAGCGCCAGCGTGATGACGTCCGGGAACATCTGCTCGGCGATGTCGGCCTGGGCGAACTGGTTCTGGAGCCGGCCCCAGTCCGCCGAGACCGCGAAGGCGATCACGGCGGCGACGAAGACGGCGTACTGGACCCCGCGCGAGACGCCGCGCTTCTGGCGTCGGGTCAGGCCCTTGCGGCGGGGGGTGGCCGCGGGATCGGGCGACCCCGGGCCCGGTTCCGGCGCTGGTGCGGTGTCGCTCATGAGGTGGCGGGTGCGGACGGGGAGGCGACGGCCGGGTCGTAGGGGCCGATCCACTGCTCGTACAGCTTCTTGTACGTGCCGTCGGCCTTGGCGTCGGCGAGGGCCTTGTTGATGGCCGCGGTGAGCTTGGTGTTGCCCTTCTTCACCGTGAAGCCGTACTGCTCGCCGGTGTCGAGGTTGTCGACGACCTTGAAGGCGTCGGCGTTGGCCTTGTCCTTCAGCCAGCCCTGGACGACGGGGTAGTCGATGACGACGGCCTTGACCTGGCCGGTGCGCAGGCCGTTGAGGACGGCGTCGGAGGACTCGAAGGAGACCGGGTCGAAGCCCTCCTTCTTGACGTAGTCCTCGCCGGTGGTCTGCGCCTGGGCGCCGAGCTTGACCTTCTTGGACTTGATGTCGGCGAGGGAGTTCACGCCGGCGTTCTTGTCGACGAGGACGGCCTGGGTGGCCTCGAAGTAGGGGTCGGAGAAGTCGACGTTCTTCTTGCGCTCGTCGGTGATGGTCATGCCGGCGGCGGCCAGGTCGCACTCGCCGGAGTTGAGGAACGCGCCGGTCTTGAAGTTCTCGAACGGGGTGTCGAGGATCGACTGCTTCACGCCCAGGTCGGCGGCGACCAGGTCGATCAGGGCGACGTCGAAGCCCTGCACCTTGCCGTCGATCTCCGACTGGAACGGCGGGTACGGCAGGTGGGTGCAGGTGGTGAGCTTGCCCGCCTTGGCGAGCTCGACGCCGCCGGCGGCGGTCTTGGAGCCGCTGCCTCCGTCGTCGGTCGAGGTGCAGGCAGTCACGAGCATCAGCCCGGCCGTCACGGTGGTGGCGGCCAGGATGCGGGTCCGGCGCCCGGGAAGCGTGGTCACGGCGGGCCTTCCTGTGAGAGGACTTTGGGGTCCGATTATAAGGAAAGGTTTGAGGTACTCAAACCATTCCGATGGTTCCAGAGCTGCACGACCTGCGAAGTCGCCGCCGGTTACTCTCGTCACCTCTACCCCGTGAGTGAAGAGAGCACCGCCGTGACACACCCGTTCCTGGACCTTGCCCCGCTGAGCGCCGCCCGCTTCGCGTCGATCGAGGACCGGGTGGCGCGGCTGCTGAGCACCCGGCAGGACGTCGTGATCATGCAGGGCGAGGCGCTGCTCCCGCTGGAGGGCGCGATCCGCGGCACGGCGGGGCCGGGGACGACCGCGCTGAACGTGATCACCGGCCCGTACGGGCAGACCTTCGGGGACTGGCTGAGGGACTGCGGGGCCACGGTGATCGATCTCTCGGTGCCCTTCCACACGGCGGTCACCGCCGGGCAGGTGCGGGAGGCGTTCGCCGAGCACCCGGAGATCGACTTCGTCTCCCTGGTGCACGCCGAGGCCGCCACCGGCAACACCAACCCGGTCGCGGAGATCGGCGCGGCGGTGCGGGAGCACGGCGCGCTGTTCTACCTGGACGCGGTCGCCTCGGTGGCGGCCGAGCCGGTGCTGCCGGACGCGTGGGGCGTGGACCTGTGCGTGATCGGGGCGCAGAAGGCGATGGGCGGTCCCGCCGGGGTGTCGGCGGTGTCGGTGAGCGAGCGGGCGTGGGCCCGGATGGCGGCGAACCCCGGGGCGCCGCGCCACTCGTACCTGTCGCTCCTCGACTGGAAGGAGCGCTGGGTGGACGGCGGCCGCAAGGCGCTGCTGCACGCGCCGGCCCAGCTGGAGATGCTGGCGCTGGAGGCGTGCGTGGAGCGGATCGAGGCCGAGGGGCTGGAGACGGTGACGGCCCGCCACTCCTCGGCCGCCGCGGCGGCCCGCGCGGGCGCGACGGCGCTGGGCGGCGGTCTGGAGCCGTACGTGCACGCGGCGCGGGAGGCTGCGCCGGTCGCCACGACCCTGCGCGCCCCGTCGGGCGTCCCGGCCTCGGAGCTGGTCGCCCACGCCCTCGCCGCCGACCCGGCGCTGCCGCTGGCCGCGGGGGGCGGCGCACTGGCCGCCGAGATGATCCGCGTCAACCACTACGGCCCGGCGGCGACCCCCGGCACCATCCGCGGCGCCCTGACCGCCCTGGCCACGGCCCTCACGGCGCACGGCCGCACGGTGGACCTCCACGCCGCGCTGGAGGCGGCGGACCGCACCTGGCGCTGACCGGGCGCCGGCCGACGTGCCGGCCGTAGCGCTGACCGAGGCGCTGACCGAGGTGGATTGTCAGTGTGCGGTGCCATGCTCGGCGCATGGACACCCTTCCCGACGGCAGGCCCGTGCCGCGCATGACCGGTGACGAGCGGGCCATGCTCGACAGCTGGCTCGACTTCCACCGCGCCACCCTGGAGCTCAAGTGCGCCGGGCTGGACGACGAGCAGGTGCGGCTGGCCGCCGCCGCGCCCTCCGAACTGACCCTGCTCGGCCTGGTGCAGCATCTCGCCGAGGTCGAGCGCACCTGGTTCCAGCGGGTGTTCGCCGGTCTCGACGTGCCGCCCGTGTTCGAAGAGCCGACCGGGTACGCCCTCTCCCCCGAGCGGGGGCTCGACGAGGCCCTGGACGCCTGGCGGCGGGAGATCGCCCGCGGACGCGAGCTGACCGCCGGCCGCTCACTGGAGGACGCCGGGCGGATCGCCGACGGGCCGATGGCGGGGCTGGAGGTCAGCCTTCGGTGGGTGCTGATCCATCTCATCGAGGAGTACGCGCGGCACAACGGTCACGCGGACATTCTTCGGGAGAGTATCGACGGGATGACCGGGGCCTGAATTGCGGGTAATTCTGAAATTCCTTTCGCGGATAGCTTGCCCAAGTTCTTCTGCCCGGATTTCCCAGGTCTAAACGCAGGCAGATTTCGAGCGGATTGCCTATGCGTGACGCATTGCACAGGGGTGCCTTTATGTACCTTTTTGCACCGGTCAAACCGGGACACAGTCACCACTGAGCACGAGTGCATCACCAAATCGACGCCGCCTCTCCATGCATCTTTTGATTTCGCTCGGTAAATTCAATCCGCATGACTGCCACGCAAGCAGACCTCCAGATCGACCGCCCTTCGGTGGCGGACGGGGCCGCGCTCTGGCGTATCGCCAAGGAATCCGGAAACCTCGACCTGAACTCCTCCTACAGCTATCTGCTGTGGTGCCGTGACTTCGCCGGCACCACGGCGGTGGCCCGCGCCGAGAACGGCGAGCCGGTCGGGTTCATCACCGGCTACGTACGGCCGGAGGCCCCGCACACCCTGCTGGTCTGGCAGGTGGCGGTCGACGCCGCGTACCGCGGTCGCGGACTGGCCGCGGCCCTGCTCGACGGACTGACCGCACGGGTCACCGCCGAACGCCCGGTCACCTCCGTCGAGACGACGATCACGCCGGGCAACACCGCCTCCGAGCGGCTGTTCACGTCCTTCGCCGCGCGGCACGGGGCGGACCTCAGCCGCGAGGTGCTGTTCGCCACGGGCCTGTTCCCGGACGGCCCGCACGACCCGGAGGTCCTGTACCGGATCGGCCCGCTGCCCTCGGGCGCGGCCTCCGCGTGACCCCGTGACCCTGGGCGCGGCCTCCGCGTGACCTTCGGGCACGACGCCCGCCCCGGTCCCTCCCCCCTGACTTCGCCCGGCCTTCGGCCCGGCATCCCCACTCCCCACGCACCCCACACCCCGCATTGAGGAGCGTTTCGCCGTGACCATCACTCAGCCCGACCTCAGCGTCTTCGAGACCGTCGAGTCGGAGGTGCGCAGCTACTGCCGCGGCTGGCCCGTAGTCTTCGACCGCGCGGTGGGCAGCCGTATGCACGACGAGGACGGCCACCAGTACCTCGACTTCTTCGCCGGCGCCGGCTCACTCAACTACGGCCACAACAACCCGGTGCTGAAACGGGCGCTGATCGACTATCTGATGCGCGACGGCGTCACCCACGGGCTCGACATGTCCACCGTCGCCAAGCGGTCCTTCCTCCAGACCTTCCAGGACCTGGTGCTCAGGCCGCGCGACCTGCCCTACAAGGTCATGTTCCCCGGCCCGACGGGCACCAACGCCGTGGAGTCCGCGCTGAAGCTGGCGCGGAAGGTGAAGGGGCGCGAGGCGATCGTGTCGTTCACCAACGCCTTCCACGGCATGTCGCTGGGCTCGCTCGCCGTCACCGGCAACGCCTTCAAGCGGGCCGGCGCGGGCATCCCGCTGGTGCACGGCACGCCGATGCCGTTCGACAACTACTTCGACGGCACGGTGCAGGACTTCCTTTGGTTCGAGCGGCTGCTCGAGGACCAGGGCTCCGGCCTGAACAAGCCCGCCGCGGTGATCGTCGAGACCGTGCAGGGCGAGGGCGGCATCAACGTCGCCCGCCCGGAGTGGCTGCGGGCCCTCGCCGAGCTGTGCGAGCGCCAGGACATGCTGCTGATCGTCGACGACATCCAGATGGGCTGCGGCCGCACCGGCGCGTTCTTCTCCTTCGAGGAGGCGGGCGTCACCCCGGACATCGTCACCGTGTCGAAGTCCATCAGCGGCTACGGCCTGCCGATGTCGCTGTGCCTGTTCAAGCCCGAGCTGGACGTGTGGGAGCCGGGCGAGCACAACGGCACCTTCCGCGGCAACAACCCGGCCTTCGTCACCGCCACCGCGGCGCTGGAGACGTACTGGGCCGACGGCTCGGCCATGGAGAAGCAGACCCGCCGGCGCGGCGAGCAGGTCGAGCAGGCGCTGATCTCGATCACCGAGGAGAACCTCGCCGACGTCCGGGAGTACCGGGGCCGCGGTCTGGTGTGGGGCCT
The DNA here is from genome assembly GCF_042890065.1 of Streptomyces sp. NPDC002328. Taxonomy (NCBI): domain Bacteria; kingdom Bacillati; phylum Actinomycetota; class Actinomycetes; order Kitasatosporales; family Streptomycetaceae; genus Streptomyces; species Streptomyces sp. NPDC002328. The sequence goes on from NZ_JBIARQ010000001.1 coordinate 64,890, forward strand.
GGAGTTCCACGACAAGGACCGCGCCGGCAAGGTCGCGCGGCGCGCCTTCGAGCTCGGGCTGCTGATCGAGACGTCCGGCCCCGAGAGCGAGGTCGTCAAACTGCTGCCCGCCCTCACCATCACGCCCGAGGAGCTGGACGAGGGCATGCGCATCCTCGCCCGCGCCGTTCGGGAGACCGTCTGACCGGCCGTCCGTCCGGTCGCCCGGCGGGTCGTCCGACACCGACCGGCTCCGTGACCGTTCGACGCCGTCAGAGACACCATCCACCTAGGAGGCATCGCACCACCGTGATCGTCCGTTCGTTCAAGGACATCGAAGGCACCGACCGGCACGTCAAGGCGGCGTCCGGGACGTGGGAGAGCAAACGCATCGTGCTGGCCAAGGAGAGGGTCGGCTTCTCCCTCCACGAGACCGTGCTGTACGCCGGCACCGAGACGTCGATGTGGTACGCGAACCACGTCGAGGCCGTCGTCTGCGTCGAGGGCGAGGCCGAGCTGACCGACCACGAGAGCGGCCGGACGTACTCGATCACGCCCGGGACCATGTACCTCCTCGACGGGCACGAGCGGCACACGCTGCGCGTCAAGGAGGACTTCCGCTGCCTCTGCGTGTTCAACCCGCCCGTGACGGGCCGGGAGGATCACGACGAGAACGGCGTCTACCCGCTGCTCACCGAGCCCGAGGAGGTGTGAGACCCCGATGACCACTCACCTGACCACCCCCGCCCAGGCCCCCGCGGCCCCGGTCACCGACCTCTACCCGAGCCGTGGCGCGACCGAGGTGACCGTGCCGCGCCAGGACCCGGTCCTGTGGGGCGCCCCGGACGCGCCCGGCCCGTTCGAGCCGCTGGACCTCCAGTCGTTCGAACGTGACGGCTTCTTCGCCGTCGACCAGCTGCTCGCCGACGACGAGGTCTCCGTCTACCGGCAGGAGTTGGACCGGCTGGTGAGCGACCCGACGATCCGGGCCGACGAGCGGTCCATCGTCGAGCCGCAGTCGCAGGAGATCCGCACCGTCTTCGAGGTGCACCGGATCAGCGAGGTCTTCGCGCGGCTCGTGCGCGACGAGCGGCTCGTCGGCCGGGCCCGGCAGATCCTCGGCTCCGACGTGTACGTCCACCAGTCGCGGATCAACGTCAAGCCGGGCTTCGGCGCCTCCGGCTTCTACTGGCACTCCGACTTCGAGACCTGGCACGCCGAGGACGGGCTGCCCCGGATGCGGACGGTGTCCGTCTCGGTCGCGCTGACCGAGAACCACGACACCAACGGCGGTCTGATGATCATGCCGGGCTCGCACAAGACGTTCCTCGGCTGCGCCGGCGCGACGCCGAAGGACAACTACAAGAAGTCGCTCCAGATGCAGGACGCGGGCACGCCCTCCGACGAGGCGCTGACCGCGATGGCCTCCGACTACGGCATCAAGCTGTTCACGGGCCGCGCCGGTTCGGCGACCTGGTTCGACTGCAACGCCATGCACGGCTCCGGCGACAACATCACGCCGTTCCCGCGCAGCAACGTCTTCATCGTGTTCAACAGCGTGGAGAACGAGGCGGTCGAGCCGTTCTCGGCCCCCGTCCGCCGCCCTGAGTTCATCGGCGCCCGTGACTTCACCCCGGTGAGGTAGGCAGGCGCTCTCAGGACACCGCGCCTCAGGTCACCGGGCCGGGCCCCCTCGTGTGGGACGGGGGGCCCGGCCCGGTTCTGTGCCGTCAGCTCTGCGCGGTCAGCTCTGTGCCGTCAGCCGGACAGCGCGTCGAGGAGACGGTCGACGTCCGCGGGCGTGTTGTAGAGGTGGAAGCCCGCGCGCAGATTGCCGGCGCGGTCGGAGAGTTCGATGCCCGCGCGGCTCAACTCCGGCTGCCGGGAACCGAGTCCGGGGACCGAGATGATCGCCGAGCCGGGCGCGGACAGCGGTTCGTGGCCGAGTTCGGCGAGCCCGGCCCGGAACCGGTCGGCGAGGGCGACATCGTGGGCGTGCACGGCGGCGACGCCGAGTTCCTCGATCAGGTCCAGGCTGTGACGCAGTCCCGCGAGCGCGAACAGGGCCGGGCTCAGGTCGAACCGCCGTGCGGAGTGGGCGAGTTCGGCCACCGGGCCGTAGCAGCTGTCCCACGGCCGCTCGCCGGCGACCCAGCCCGCCAGCACCGGCGTCAGCCCGCCGAAGTCCTCCGGGACGGTGAAGAAGGCGGTGCCGTGCGGGCCGAGCAGCCACTTGAAGGCGACGGCGGCGGTGTAGTCGTACGCGTCGGCGTCCATCGGCAGCCAGCCCGCCGACTGCGAGCAGTCGACGTAGGTGCGGGCGCCGTGCGTCCGCGCCGCCTCGCGCACCGCGGGCAGGTCCGCGAGCCGCCCGTCCGCCGACTGCACGGCGCTGACCGCGACGAGCGCGGTGTCCGGGCGGACGGACTCGGCGATCCGCTCCAGCGGCACCGCGCGGACCTTGAGGTCGCCGCGCACATGGAACGGGTTCAGCACGGAGGTGAAGTCGTCCTCTGCGGTGAGGACCTCGGCCCCGGCGGGCAGCGAGGCCGCGACGACCGCGGTGTGCGCGGCGACCGAGGCGCCGACCGCCACCCGGGTGACCGGGACGCCGGCGAGCCGGGCGTACGCGGCCCGGCAGGCCTCCACGTCCTCGTAGAGCGGCGTCGTCGGCCGGCCCTCGGCCCGCAGCAGCGCCGCCTCGTGCAGGGCGGCGACGGCGCGGGCCGGGAGCAGGCCGTTGCTGGCGGTGTTGAGGTAGGTGGTCTTCGGGGCGAACTCGGAGCGGACGAGGGTGTCGAAGATCGCCGGGTTCTCCGTGCTTCCCGTGCTCCGCGGGCTCTCAGGGCTCTGGGGGCTCTCCGTGGTCTCCATGGATCCACTGTGCGGCCCGCCGATGTAGAAGTCCATCGCGGATTTCTGCACGGCTTCCCCAAGTGACGCTTATGAGTCAGGGCTGGACGCCCCTGCCCTGACGCGTCAGTGCCCCGGGACCGCGCAGCCGTCCGGGCCGCAGGCCTCGGCCCCGCCGTCGTCGATCAGCTCGAGCGGGGAGCGGTCGCCCCAGGCCCGGGCCAGCGCCTGGGCGAACACCTCGGCGGGCTGGGCGCCCGAGACGCCGTAGGCGCGGTCGAGGACGAAGAACGGCACGCCGTTCGCGCCGAGTTCGGCCGCCTCGCGCTCGTCGGCGCGGACCTCGTCGGCGTACGCGGTCGGGTCGGCGAGCACCTCGCGGACGGCGTCGGGGTCGAGACCGGCCGCCACGGCCAGCTCCACCAGCCGCTCGTCGCCCTCGGAGAACAGGGACCGCTCCTCGGCGAAGTTCGCCCGGTACAGGATTTGGATCAGCTCGTCCTGCCGGCCCCGCTCCTTGGCGAGGTGCAGCAGCCGGTGCAGGTCGAAGGTGTTGCCGTGGTCGCGGTCACGGGTGCGGTAGTCGAGGCCCTCGGCGGCGGCCTGCGCGCCGAGGTTGTCCTCGCCGGCCTGGGCCTGCGCCTCGCTCATGCCGTACTTCTTGGTGAGCATGGTGATCACGGGCTGGACGTCGCCCTTGGCGCGGCCGGGGTCCAGCTCGAAGGAGCGGTGCACCACCTCGACCTGGTCACGGTGCGGGAAGGCCGCGAGCGCCTTCTCGAAGCGGGCCTTGCCCACGTAGCACCAGGGGCAGGCGATGTCGCTCCAGATCTCGACGCGCATGTCTCGGCTCTCTCAGTTCGTCGTCACGGCGGCGGAGACTCCCTCCGCCGATAGATGAACGTTCAAGCTCAGCCGGGCATTCCCGTCGGTCGCCCGCCGCCGACGCAGTAGCGCAGGAAGAGGTGGTGGTCGCCCTCGGCGGGCGGGTTCTCCGGGTCGGGGACCCAGCCCCGGCGGGCGTAGAAGGCCTGCGCGCGCCGGTTGTCGACGTGCACGTCGAGGACGGCGGCGGCCTTGCCGTCGGCGCGCCACCGCTCGACGCACGCCGTGTGCAGGGCCGTGCCGAGGCCCGTCCGCCAGTGGTCGGGGTCGACGTGGAACTGGAACAGCTTGACCGTGTCCGCCGGCGTCCCCTGCGGGGTGCGGAAGGAGGCGAGCGCGACGATCCGGTCCTGCTCGACGGCGCACAGCACCCGCCCGTCCGGCCGCTCGACGGCCGTGCGCCAGTTGGCGTGCCAGTCGGTGCCGTCCTGCGGAATCCCGTCCGGGTAGTAGGTGGCCCGTGCCCGCGCGTGCAGCGCGACCACGGCCTCCACGTCGGCGGGTACGGCGGTGCGTATCACCGTCGAGTGCGGCACGCTGGGCCTCAGCTTCCGTCGCGGAGGTCGTCCGGCCAGCTCGGGCGGAACTCGACGTGGTCGTACGTGACCACGCACCCCTCCCCCATCGGCGCCTGCGCCATGAAGCCGACCAGGGCCGCGCCGGTCTCCTTCTCGTCGCCGAGCGTGAACAGCCGGACGAAGGTCCAGTGTTCGCCGTCACGGGAGGCGTGGAAGGCGAAGGCCCGCCCGGTCCTGCTCACCCTCAGCCAGACCGAACTGCCGTCCACGGTGAAGGAGTTGGCGTCGTCGGAGTGCCCCCGGGTGACCACCGTGCAGACGGTGGGCACGTCCGGGGAGTACTCCAGGCAGAGCTTGGCCCAGGCCCGCTCCCCGACGTGGACGTACAACACCCCCGCGTCGAAGGCCCCGTTGAACCCGACGGTGACCCGTGCGATGAACTGGAAGTCCCCCTCGGGCGCCCCGAGCAGCCGGGGCGCGTCGGAGGCGGGATCGAGCGCCTCCCCGGTGGGCGGCACGAACCGGTCCTGCCGGGGCCCGGCCCACGCGGTGAGCACCCCGTCCTCGTAGGACCAGTTCCCGTCGGGCCCGTAAGCGCGGAGGGAAAAGGGCAGTTGGGGAAGTGAGACGTCCATGGCTTTTCCTCCCGGGGCCGCGAAGCCAACCTGTTTGGGGGCGCGGGGAACTGCGCGACCAGCCACAACGGCCCCGCAGCCCGCGAACGACTGTATCCCTGACGGCGATTCCGCGAAGCGTTACCGTTCCAGCCGCCCATTGAATCGCCGCGGCAACCCCAACCCGTTCTCATCCCGAAGCTCCACCGGCAACAACGCCTCCGGGGCATTCTGGTAGACGACCGGCCGCAGCCACCGCTCGATCGCGGTCCCGCCCACCGAGGTGGACGTGGACGTGGTCGCCGGGTACGGCCCCCCGTGATGCTGGGCCGGCGCGACGGCGACCCCCGTCGGCCACCCATTGACCAGCACGCGCCCCGCGAGCGGCGTCAGTTCGGCGAGAATCTCGGCCCCGCGCCCCTGCCCGGCCGCCTCCTCGGCGGACAGCTGGACCGTCGCCGTGAGGTTGCCCGGCAGCCGCGTGAGGACCGCCTTCACCTCGTCCTCGGAGTCGTAGCGGGCCACCACGGTGACCGGCCCGAAGCACTCCTCCAGCAGCAGGTCGTGCTCGCCCTCCGCCGCCAGCCGCGCGGCCGGCACGGTCAGGAACCCGGCGCTGACGGTGTGCTCGCCGCCCGCGCCCGGCGTCACCGGGGACTCCACCTCGGGCAGCTCCGCCCGCTCGGCGACCCCGGCGATGAAGTTGTCCCGCATCCGGTGGTCGAGCAGCACGCCCGCGTCGGTGTCGCTCACGGCGTCCGTCAGCGACTTCAGGAGCCCGTCGCCGGCCGCGCCGGACGGCACCAGCACGAGTCCGGGCTTCACGCAGAACTGGCCGACGCCCAGCGTCATGGAGCCGGCGAGCCCGGAGCCGATGGTCTCGGCGCGTTCGGCGGCGGCGGCCTCGGTCACCACGACCGGGTTGAGCGAGCCCAGCTCGCCGTGGAAGGGGATCGGCGTCGGCCGGGCCGCCGCCGCGTCGAACAGCGCCCGGCCGCCCCGCACGGACCCGGTGAAGCCGGCCGCGGCGACCAGCGGGTGCTTGATCAGCTCGACGCCCGCCTCGAAGCCGTGCACCAGGCCCACGACGCCCTTGTCGACGCCCTGCTCGGCCGCGGCCGAGCGCAGCAGGCTGGCGACCAGCTCGGACAGGGCCGGGTGGTCGGGGTGCGACTTGACGACGACCGGGCAGCCCGCGGCGAGCGCGCTCGCGGTGTCGCCGCCGGCGACGGAGAAGGCGAAGGGGAAGTTGGAGGCCGAGTAGACGGCGACGACGCCCAGCGGCACCTTGTAGCGGCGCAGGTCCGGGACGGGCGGGGTGGCGGTGTCGTCGGGGTGGTCGATGACGACGTCGAGGAAGGCCCCTTCGTCGACGATGCCGGCGAACGCGCGCAGCTGGTAGCAGGTGCGGGCGAGTTCGCCGTTCAGCCGGACCGGGCCGAGCGCGGTCTCGGCGTCGGCGACCTCGACGAGGTGGTTCCGGGACGCCTCCAGGCGGTCGGCGGCGGCACGCAGGAACGCGGCGCGGACGGTGCGGTCGGCGAGGGCGTCGCGAGCGGCGTGCGCGGCACGGACTACGGCGTCCACCTCCTGGGCCGTTGCCTCCACCGCAACCTGCTCACGCTGCTTCCCGGTTCGGGGGTCGACACTCCAGACTGGTGCTGCTGCCACCGCGGGTCCCTCCACGTGCTCTGTTCTCGGGGGCGTTCGATATACTGAACGTTGTCTCTGATGGTGAATACGCTGGAGATTATTTCCCGTCGAACGAAGGGGTCAAGGGCGATGTCGGCTGGCGAGACGGGGGGCGGGGCGCAGGTCAAGTCCGCGGTGCGGACGGTTGAGCTGCTCGAATACTTCGCCGGCCGCCCCGGTATGCACTCCCTCGCGTCGGTCCAGGAGGCCGTCGGGTATCCCAAGTCCAGTCTCTACATGCTGCTGCGCACCCTGGTGGAGCTGGGCTGGGTGGAGACGGACGCCACCGGCACGCGCTACGGCATCGGCGTGCGGGCGCTGCTCGTCGGCACCTCGTACATCGACGGCGACGAGGTCGTGGCGGCGGCCCGGCCCACGCTGGACCGGCTCTCGGACGACACCACCGAGACCATCCACCTGGCCCGCCTCGACGGCACGAACGTCGTCTATCTCGCGACCCGCCAGTCCCAGCACTACCTGCGCCCCTTCACGCGCGTGGGCCGCCGGCTGCCCGCCCACTCCACCTCGCTGGGCAAGGCGCTGCTGAGCACGTACACCGACGAGCAGGTCCGCAAGATGCTCCCGGAGACGCTGCCCGCGCTGACCGAGCACACCATCACGGACCGCGAGAAGCTCATCGAGGAGCTGCACCAGGTCCGGGACCAGGGCTTCGCGGTGGACCGCGAGGAGAACACGCTCGGTCTGCGCTGCTTCGGCGTCGCCGTCCCGTACCGCACGCCCGCGCGTGACGCGATCAGCTGCTCCGTGCCGGTGGCGAGACTCACGCCCGCGCACGAGCAGATGGTGAAGGACGCGCTGTTCGACGCGCGTGACCGGCTGACCCTGGCGACCCGGAGGCTCTGAACGGTGCAGGTGGTACTTCGCGAGGTGCACGACAGCGACCTGCCGGTGTTCTACCGGCAGCTCAACGATCCGGAGGCCCTCCGGATGGCCGCGTTCACCCCGCCCGACCCGGCCGACCACGACGCGTTCGAGGAGCACTGGAGGCGGGTCCGCTCGACCGCCCTGGTGCGCACGGTCCTGGCCGACGGCGACGTGGTGGGGCACGCGGCGGTGTACGGGGAGCCCGGTGAGCGCGAGGTCACCTACTGGGTGGACCGCGCCTACTGGGGGCGGGGCGTGGCGACGGCCGCGCTGCGCGGGCTGCTGAACGAGGTCGCGGAACGGCCGTTGTACGCGCGTGCGGCGGCGGACAACGCGGGGTCGCTGCGCGTGCTGGAGAAGTGCGGCTTCCGCACGACGGCCGAGGCGACGGGGTACGCGCCCGCGCGCGGCGAGGAGATCGACGAGCTCGTGCTGCGGCTGGAGGAGTGAGGCCGGCCCGCTCATGAACCGTTCATGAGATGAACCGTTCATGAGAAACATGAGAAAGATGAGAAAGCGGACCTTCGGGAACGTTTCGCGGTGACTCGTTCGTCTGACCGTTCGCGATGAACAAGACGATCAGGCGTGCCTCGGTCTTCACGCTGCTGCTGGTGTTCGCCCTGCTCCTGCGGGCGACCTGGGTGCAGTTCTACGAGGGCCGCGCGCTCGCGGACGACCAGGACAACCGGCGCAACGCGATCGAGACGTACTCGGGGCCGCTGGGGAACATCGTCGTGGCCGGCAAGGCGATCACCGGCTCGGCGGCCGGTACGGACAGCGACCTGAAGTACCGGCGCACGTACACGGACGGCGAGTTGTACGCGGCGGTGACGGGCTACGCCTCGCAGAGCTACGCCCCCACCCAGCTGGAGGGCGTCTACGCCGAGCTGCTCAACGGCACCGACACCCGGCTCAGGACCATGATGGACACGGTCACCGACACCCGGGCCGCCCCCGGCAACGTGATCACCACGATCGACCCGGACGTGCAGAAGGCCGCCTACGACGCGCTCGGCGACAAGAAGGGCGCGGCCGTCGCCATCGACCCGGCCACCGGGAGGATCCTCGCGGTGGTGTCGACGCCCTCGTACGACCCGTCCTCGCTGACCGACGCGAACAGCGCCGGAGCGGCCTGGAAGAAGCTCACCGCGGACCCGGACAAGCCGCTCACCAACCGTGCGCTGCGGCAGCCGCTGCCGCCGGGCTCCACGTTCAAGCTGGTCGTCGCGGCGGCGGCGCTGGAGAACGGCCTGTACGCGTCGGTGGACGTGGGCACCGACAGCCCGGACCCCTACACGCTGCCCGGCACGAGGACCGTCCTGCGCAACGAGAACACCTCCGCGCCCTGTGAGAACGCCTCGATCCGGGTCGCCCTCCAGTACTCCTGCAACAACGTCTTCGCCCATATGGCCGTCCAGTTGGGGCAGGACAAGCTGCGGGCGACGGCCGAGAGGTTCGGCTTCGACGACACTACGCAGGACGTGCCGGTGCGGGCGTACACGAGCGTGTACCCGTCCGGCATGGACGAGTCGTCGACCGCCCTCACCGGCATCGGCCAGTTCGACGTGACGGCGACACCGCTCCAGATGGCCATGGTGTCGGCCGCGATAGCCAACGGCGGTGAGCTGGTGTCGCCGCACATGGTCTCGCAGATCACCGACGGCGGCGGCGATGTGCTCGACGACTACGACGCCGACGCCTCGACGACGCGGGTGGTCAGCGCCCGCACCGCCGAGCAGTTGCAGTCGGCGATGCGGACGGTCGTCGAGGAGGGCACCGGCACCAACGCCCGGATCGACGGGGTCACCGTCGGCGGCAAGACGGGCACCGCCCAGCACGGCGAGAACAACAGCCAGACGCCGTACGCCTGGTTCACGTCGTACGGCGCGTCAGGCGGCGAGAAGGTCGCCGTGGCGGTGGTGGTGGAGCAGTCGGACGCGGAGCGGTCCGAGGTGAGCGGCAACGGTTTGGCGGCACCTGTGGCCAAGGCCGTCATGAAAGCGGCGTTGCGGTAACCCCTCAGGGGCGCGGGGCTGTGTCAAGTATGCGGCTCCGCCGCTTGGGCGCGACCGGCCACGACGAACCCGCGCCGGCCGCGCAGCGCCCCCTACTTCGCGCCCAGGATCTGCTCGATCGGGTCGATCGCGAAGTACACCACGAACAGCGCCGACGCTCCCCACAGCAGCCAGTGCACCTCCTTGGCCCTGCCCAGCACCGTCTTGATCAGCACGTAGGCGACGAAGCCCGCGCCGATGCCGTTGGTGATGGAGTAGGTGAACGGCATCACGGCGATCGTCAGGAACGCGGGGACGGCGATCTCGTACTTGTCCCAGTCGATGGACTTGACCTGGGTCATCATCAGGAAGCCGACCGCGACCAGCGCGGGGGCCGCCGCCTGGAGCGGGACGATGGTGAGCAGCGGGGTCAGGAACAGGGCGAGGGCGAACAGGCCGCCGGTGACGAGGTTGGAGAAGCCGGTGCGCGCGCCCTCGCCGACGCCGGCCGCCGACTCGATGTAGGAGGTCGCGGAGGAGGACGAGGCCGCGCCGCCGGCGACCGCCGCCGCGCCGTCGATGAGCAGCACACGGCTGAGGTTGGGCACCTTGCCGTCCTCGTCGAGGAGTTCCGCCTCGGCGCTGATGCCGACGACGGTGCCCATGGTGTCGAAGAAGTCGGACAGGATCAGCGTGAAGACGAGCAGGACGACGGTGATGACGGTGGTCTCGCCGAACGCGCCGAACAGGCTGAAGTGACCGATCAGTCCGAAGTCGGGGGTGTCGACGATCTTCTCGGGCCACTCGGGTGTGGTCAGGCCCCAGGACTTGATGTCCGCGACCGAGTCGATGACGATCGCGAGGATCGTCATCGTCACGATGCTGATCAGGATCGCGCCCTTGACCTTGCGGGCGAGCAGTCCGACGGTCAGCAGCACGCCGAGGCAGAACACCAGGACCGGCCAGCCGGTGAGGGTGCCGGAGCCGCCGAGCTGCACGGGGACGGTGGTGTTCGCGGCGTCGGGGATCCGGCTGACGAACCCGGCGTCGACGAAGCCGATGAAGGCGATGAACAGGCCGATGCCGACGCTGATCGCCTGCTTCAGCGGCTGCGGGATGGCGTGCATGACGGCCTCGCGCAGACCGGTCAGCACCAGCACGCAGATCAGCAGGCCTTCGAGGACGATGAGGCCCATCGCGTCGTCCCAGCTCATCAGCGGGGCGATCTGGAAGGCGACGACGGCGTTGAGGCCGAGGCCCGCGGCGAGCGCGAGGGGCAGGTTGCCGCCGACGCCCATGACGATCGTCATCACGGCGGCCACCAGGGCGGTGGCGGTGGTGAGTTGGACCGGGTCGAGGGAGTCGCCGAACTTGTCCTTCGCGCTGCCCAGGATGAGGGGATTCAGGACAAGGATGTAGGCCATGGTGAAGAACGTGGCGAAGCCGCCGCGTATCTCACGGGCGAAGGTCGAGCCCCGTTCGGAGATCCTGAAGAACCGGTCGACGCTGTTCGCCGCGGGGGGCGGGGCAGTCGGCCGGTCGGTCTCCTGCTGCGGTGCGGACATGGCGGACACTCCTTGTGACCTGGGTGATCAGTGCGCGGATGCTGGCTGGATTGTTCCCCTGTTGAACCCGCTTCAGGTTTTCGCCGTGTTACGGAATCAGGGTTCGATCGGCCCTACGGTGTTCGAACCCCCGTACAAAGCCGAGTGAATGATCACTGCTACGCTTCCGGATCTCGTCCCGACCCCTTCTCGGGACATCCTCATGTCATTCACATGACACGCACAGCGTCCCCGGCCGGGATGCCAGAAGTCCGCATCGAGAAGAGGTCACCCGTGGGCACAGTCGTCGACGACGCCGCCTCCGTGGAGTTCCATGCCTTCTTCGAACGTCACTACGCCGAACTCTCCCGCCTCGCCGCCCTGTTGACCGGCGAGGCGGACGCCGCCGACGATCTGGCGGCGGACGCGCTGCTGGCGCTGTGGCACCGCTGGGACCGGGTGCGCGCGGCCGACCACCCGGTGGCGTACGCGCGCGGCGTCGTCGCCAACCTCGCCCGCAGCCGTATACGCAGCGCCGTGCGCGAGCGCCGCAGGATCACGCTGTTCTGGTCGCAGCGCGAGGAGAAGACGGAGAACCCGGACGTGGCGGGCGTGGTGGACGTCCAGTCGGCGCTGCGTAGACTCCCGTTCCGCAAACGGGCCTGTGTCGTGCTGCGGCACGCCTTCGACCTCTCGGAGAAGGACACCGCGCTCGCGCTGGGGGTCTCGGTGGGTACGGTGAAGAGCCAGACCTCCAAGGGAATGGCCGAGTTGCAGAAGCTGCTCGGCGCACAAGGCGCTCCGCAGCGGGTGCACGCCGTGATGGCGGCGCGCACCGGTCAGGCCGGAGGAAGGGACCGATGACGATGCAGCGGGACGTGCACGACGAGCTGCGCGCCCGGCTGCACGAGGCGGCCGAGGCGCACGAGCCGGACCGCGAGTACATCCTCGCCCGGGTCGAGCGCGGCATGGCGGGCCAGGAGCGGACCGACCACCGGGCCTCCCGGCCGCCCCTGTGGAGCTGGACGCGGATCGTGGGCGCCACGGCCGCGGTCGCGGGCATGCTCGCGGTCGGCGGGTACGCGGTGGCCTCCGCGGTGAAGGACGACACCCCGCCGCAGCAGCAGACGGTGGCGGTCTCCTCGCCGCCGGTGGAGTCCCCGGACGCCACGAGCCGGCCGCCCGCCTCCCCCGAGGCGACGCCGAGTTCCGGCGGCGGGAAACAGGACCCGGCCGAGCCGAGCGGCTCCCCCGCGCCGAGCGCGCCGCCCTCGTCCGCCGCGCCGCCCGCCGCCTCGACGCCGCCGTCCGCCGACGGCGCCGAGGACGGCCCGCTGTGGTCGGACGGCTCGGTCGACCCGCACAGCAACGACTTCTGGGCGCAGAGCAACATCACCATCAAGACCTCCGAGCAACTCAGCGCGTTGACCGTGGAGTTGAAGGTGGCGCAGACCGGCGGCGTGTCCTCCGCGGGCGCCTGGCGCTCGCTGCCGGAGAGCGACTTCACGTACACGGTCGCCGAGCGGGACGGCTTCCTCGTCCACACCTGGGTGCTCAAGGAGGGCCGTACGGTCCCCAAGGGCGAGTGGGTGTTCGCCGGACAGTACGACCACGACCGCGGCGGCCGTGACGCCAAGGACGACCGCTACACCGTCACCGCCCGGGTCGGCGACGACACGCGCTCGGTGGGCGGCGACTTCGCCGCCCAGGACGACGACGAGGACGATTCGTAGCTTCGTCAGGGGCCGGCGGGGGTCAGTTCATCGTCGAGCCGATGGTCGTGCTGCCCGTCGTCAGGAACGCGGTGGCGGGCATGGCCCGGGTGAGCGGTACGACGAGACATGGAGTGCGGTCCTCTCTCGTGCGGGTGGGGGGACGGTTCACAGGACCGGCTCACGGGGCGGTTCACAGGACGCGTTCACACGACGGTGTCGAGCCAGGCGAAGACCTCGTCCTGCATGCGGTCGACGAAGACATGGCCGAGGTCGGGCCAGGTCGACAGACGCAACCGCTCCTCGGCGTGGTGGGACCGCCAGACGGTGCGCAGCTTGTCGTGGGCCGCGCGGACGCCGTCGGCGGGGAACAGCGGATCGAGGCCGCCGTCGAGGAAGAGCATCGGCCTGGGTGCGGCGATGCTCGCCACGTCGGGGAAGTCGAGATGCCGGGACAGTCCGGGGTGCAGCATGCAGTAGGCGGACTGTCCGCGCAGGGTGTTGTTGCCGGGGACCATCATCTCCTTGAGCCCGGTCATCCAGCAGACGGCGGCCGTGGCGGCGATGTCGTCGCTGAGCGCGGCGGTCTGCCAGGCGCGGAAGGCGCCCATGGAGAAGCCGAGGGCCGCGATCCGCCGCCGGTCGACCCGGTCGAGGCCGGCGAGGAAGCCGGCGGCCCGTACGTCCTCGCGGGCCATGAGCCCGGCCAGGGAGGAGCCCAGGTTGAAGAAGTTGCTTGCCAGGGCCTGCTGTTGCTCGTAGGCGAGGGGGCCTCGATCGCTCCAGCCGAGGGCGTCGGCGGCCAGCACCACATAGCCCCGCCGGGCCAGTTCGTCGCCGACGAACCGTCCGCTGAAGTACTTCTCCGCCCAGCTCCGCGCGGAGGCGAGCCGCGTGGAGTCGTACCAGGGCCGGACCAGTTTCTCCTTGCCGATGTCGAACTTCGCCCCGTGGTCGTGCAGAAGGAGAACGGCCGGGAAGGGGCCGGCGCCGTGCGGGGTGAGCAGGGCGGCGCGGACGCGTTCGTGCCGGGTGAGGGAGAGGGTGACCAACTCGCTTGAGTAGTCGTCGTGTTCGGCGCGCGCGCCGAACTCGGCGTCGTACGGGAGGCGCGGGTCCGCCTCGACGATCAGCAGTTCCTCGACCTTGGCGCGGGCGGCCCGGCGCCAGGCGCGGAAGTCGCGGATCGGGGAGTTGCCCCAGGCCAGCGGGAAGTCCAGCTCCGCCCTGAGCGCGGGGTGGAAGTCGGGCAGCGGCCCGGCGACGACCGCCGCCCGCGCCCCGCTCACCGCGCCTCCCGTGACCAGCGCGGCCCCGGCGCCGACGACGAACGCCCGCCGCCCCACCGGGTCATGGGCGCTCATACGGCCTCCAGTCGCCGAGGTAGGTCCGCCGGGTGTGCGCGGCGGCCTCGGCCGAGGTCAGCCGCGGCCGGTTGTCCGGCTGCGAGATCACCGCGCCGGGGCCGGAGTTGGCGTGCTCGCGGAACCGCATGGTCTGCCACGGGTAGGCGTCGCGCATGTTCGTGTAGGGGGCGGCGGCGTCGATGCCGGGCCCGATCCAGGTGTCCCGCACGACCAGCGAGGGCCAGGCGGTCGTCTCGTACGACGGCACCCAGGGCCGGGCGATCTTGTACGCGCCGTCCTCGGCGCCGGAGGTGATCCGGCCCCGCACGGCGAGGAACCCGTAGGGGTTGGCACGGGCGGTGGAGGGGGCGAAGACCATGCCCTTGGGGGTGAAGGACACGTCCCGCTGGAGGGTGTGGAAGCGGCAGGCGTCGAAGACGGCGCGGGCCCGCCCGAAGACGAAGTCGACGTCGCCCTCGATGTGGCAGCGGCGGTAGTAGTGCCGGTCGAAGGCGTCCAGGGCGGTGGTGTCCGCGAACAGGGTGTCCTGGTGGGCCAGGAAGCGGACGTTGTCGAAGGACGAGCGGTCGCCGGTGACGTACGCGGCCACTGCCTGGGTGCCGGTGACGTCCGGGTGATCGGCGCGCAGCCAGTCGTTGGCGAGGGTGAGGTCGCGGACGGTGAGGCCGGGCGCGGCGGAGGCGAAGGTGGCCGAGCCGGCCGTGCCGTACGTCGTGCCGTCGGGCTTCTTGGTGCCGTTGGCGTTGTCGTACACGATCACGGCGGCGCGGGGGTCGCGGCAGGCTCCCCGCAGGGTCAACGAGGGCCGGTCGGCCGGGATGCCGACGACCTCGCGGTACGTCCCGGGGTGCACGACGATCGTCCAGCCGGGCCCGTCGACGGCGTCCACGGCGGCCTGGACCGAGTCGCCGGGGCGGACGTGCAGGACACGGCGGGAGCCGTGGGAACCGTGCGAGCCGTGGGCACCGTACGAGACGGCGTGTGCGGAGGTCGCCGCCGTGCCCGTGCTCAGCGCGCCGCCGGCGAGGCCCGCGAGGAGGGTGCGTCGGCGCATGTCAGTGGCCCTCCTTCCAGGGCCGCCAGTCGCCGAGGTGGGTCTCGCGGGTCGCCGACTCGGCCTGCTCGCGGGTGAGTTGGGGCCGGTTCTCCGGGACGGTGATCCGTGCGCCCGGCCCGGAGTTGCGGTACTCGGCGAAGCGCTGGTCCTGCCACGGGAAGGAGGCCGACATGTTGGCGTAGGGGGCCACCGCGTCGATGCCGGGGCCGAGACGGGTGTCGCGGACGGTGAGCATGGGGCGGGCGGTGGTGTCGGAGCTGGGCACCCAGGGGCGGGCCAGCTTGTAGTAGCCGTCCGGGGCCTCGCCGGTGACACGGCTCCGGGTCACCAGGTAGCCGCGCGGGTTGGCGCCGGCGGTGGAGGGCGCGAAGACGAACCCGTAGGGGGCGGAGGCGAGGTCGGTGCGGGTCAGGGTGCGGAAGCGGCAGTGCTCGAAGACGGCGGTGGCCCGCCCGAAGACGAAGTCGACGTCTCCCTCGGCGTAGCAGTGGGAGTAGTACTGGCGGGCGAAGACGCCCAGGGACATCGAGTCGGCGTACAGGGTGTCCTGGTGGCCGAGGAAGCGGCAGTGGTGGAAGGCGGACCGGTCGCCCTGGACCTTGACGGCGACGGCCTGGGTGCCGGTGATGTCGGGGTGGTCGGCGCGCAGCCAGTCGTTGGCGAAGGTGATCCAGCGGGCGGTGAAGCCGGCGGCCTGCACGGTGGTGGTGGCCGAACCGGTGGTGCCGTGGGTGCCGCCGCCGGGCTTGGGGGTGCCGGCCGCGTTGTCGTACACGATCACCACGTCGTGCGGGTTCTCCGAGGCGCCGATCCAGGTGGCCTCCGTGCGGGTGGCGTCGACGGCGACCGTCTCGCGGTAGACGCCGGGCGCGAGGACGAGGGTCCGGCCGCTGCCCGTCGCGGCGGTCACGGCGTCGCGGACGGAGGTGTGGTCGCCGCGGCCCAGGGGGTCGACGTACAAGGTGCGCGGGGTGAGGCGGGCGGCCGGGGAGCCGAAGCGGCCGAACGGGCGGGCCGGGCGGCCGGTGGCGGCCAGGGCGCCGGGGGCGGCCAGGGGCCCGAGCCCGAGGGCGGCCGCCGTGCCGGCGCCCGCCGTGAGGAAGCCCCTGCGGGACAGGGGCGGTCGGGGGTGGGACGAAGACATGGGGGACGAAGGCATGGGGGACGAGGGCATGGGGGACGAGGGCATGCGGGACGGGGGCATGCGGGTGCTCCTTCGCGTGCGGCTCGAATCGAAGGGGGGTGGGCCGGGGCTCGGGGGCCCCGGCCCGTGACCGGCGAGCGGTCAGCAGATCTTTCCGGCGCCGGCGCCGGCGCGGACGATCCCGGGGACGGCCCTGGCCGGGTCGACCTTGGTGCGCAGGGTCGGCGTCCAGCCCGCGCCGGACTGGAGGGTCTCGGCGGGGATCTCCGCGTTGTGCACGGCGATCAGGTCGACGGCCCTGCCGTTGACGAGGTTGTTGTCGGCGGTGACCGGCGCCTCGTTCCACTTCTTCAGCACCTTGGCCGCGCTGACCCCGCTGGGCAGGGTGAACGCGTTGTGTTGGGCGACGAGTTGGGACTCCTTGCCGATGCCGAAGCTGTAGGCGTAGGTGGAGTCCGCGACGAAGTGGTTGTTGTAGGCGTCGACCTGCCCGAACCGCACCCGGGGCGCGCGCTCGACCAGGTTGGAGAACAGGTTGTGGTGGAAGGTGACCTTCAGCTTGCCCCGGTCGCCCGCCGCGGTGGACTCACTGTCGCTGTTGCCGACCAGGATCGTCTTGTCGTGCTCGGTGAAGACGTTCCAGGAGGCGGTGACGTGGTTGGAGCCGCGGACGATGTCCAGCTCGCCGTCGTGCTGCTGGTACAGCATCCCGAAGTAGGTCGGCGCGGCGCTGTCCGGGTGGGAGCCGTCGGTGAAGGTGTTGTGGTCCAGCCAGACATGGGTGGAGCCGTAGACGACGGCGGTGTCGTACTCCGAGTTCCAGTTGCCCTTCGAGCCGTCGGTCGGGTCCCATTGGGGGAAGCAGTCGACGGGGCTCTCGAAGGCGAGGTTGCGGACGATGACGTTGTCGACGGCCCTGATCTGGAGGCTCGCGCCCTTGAACCCGGCGTCGCGGCCCACGCCGATGATGGTGGTGTTGGCGGGGACGTTCGCCTTGATGGCCTTGTCCTGGCCGGCGGCGGAGACGCGGCGCAGGCCCTCGGGGCTGTCGGCGGGCTCACCGCTGAGGTCGGTGTCGAGGCCCCACGTCTCCGGCGCGTACTTCGCCAGATAGGCGTCGAAGTCGTAGCCGGGCGCGGCGAAGGCGTCGCAGCCCTCGGAGACCGCGTCGATCGTGCCCTTCACCTTGATGATCTTCGGGGCGTCGCCGCCGGCGGCGAGGGCGGCCTTGAACTCGGCCCAGGTGGTGACGGTGTAGACGTGCGCGGCGTCGGCGGCGGCCCCGCCGGTGGTCCCGGTGCCGTACGACCCCCAGCCGTCGCCGGCCGGGAGGGTCTGCCGGGCGGGGTCGCGCGGGGACTGCGCCTGGGCCGTGGCGCCGGTGGCCGTCAGCGCGAGGGCGGTGCAGCCCACCACGACCATGCTGGTGACATGCCCATGCCATCTCTGTGCGTTCATCGTGCGGCTCTCTTCCCGATGTCGAAGGGGTCGGTGGTTACGCGGCGGCCGGCGGCCAGGTGATCCAGGAGTCCGGGATCTGCGCGTCGAGCCGGCGCACGTCCCGGCGCGCGAGCACCCGGCGGCGCGCCAGCCCGGCGGCGACCAGCCGGGCCAGGGCGATCGCGCCCGGCGGGTTGAAGTGCGTGTTGTCCTGCTCGGTCTCGGTCCAGTTGAAGTAGGTCTTGGTCCCCTCCACCCCGAGCTCCTGCCACAGCGCGAGCGAGAGCGCCTGGAGGTCGAGCAGCGCGACGCCCTCCTCCTCGGCCAGCGCGCGCATCGCCGCCGGATACTCGCCGTGACTGGGCACGGCGTTCCCCGCCGCGTCGAACCGCCGCCGCTCGACGGGCGTCAACAGCACGGGCCGCGCACCACGGGCCCGCGCCCCGTCGACGTACAGCCGCAGATAGTCCTGGTACGTCGTCCAGGGCTCGGTGTAGCGGGTGGGGTCGGTGGTCTTCTCGTCGTTGTGCGCGAACTGGATCAGAAGAAGGTCACCGGGCCGGATCGAGGCGAGGAGCGCGTCGAGCCGCCCCTCGTCGACGAAGCTCTTCGAACTCCGCCCGTTCACGGCGTGGTTGGCGACGGCGAGCCCCTCCCGGAGAAAGAAGGGCAACGCCATGCCCCACCCGGTCTCGGGCGCGGCATCGGCGAACTTCTGAGCGGCGGTGGAATCACCGGCGAGGTAGACAGTACGGGGGCAGTGGGAGGAGGCGCGCGCGGGAGCAATTCCCGCAACGCCGAGCGGTATGGCCGCAACGGCCGCGGAAGCAACCTGCCTGCGGGTAAGGGACACAGAGGTGCACCTTTCACCAGGGGATGGGCAACTCACCTAGGGGCGCGGGGCTGTATCGATTTGCGGCTCCGCCGCGTGGGCGCGCCCAGCCGGGGACGGCCCGCACCCTGCAACGAAACGGACCGCCCCCGGCGAGACACAGCTCGGTCAGCTCTTCTGCTGCTTCCACTCCGCCTGCGCCTTGTTCAGCTGCTCAGCCAACGTGTCCAGAAAGTCCTTCGCGCTCATCTTCCCGAGCAGCACCTTCTGGAAGTTCGGCTCGTTGTCCGACTTGGAGATCGTGTTCCAGTCCGGCAGGTAGTACGGCAGCTGCACGATCGTCGTCGACCCGTCCGTCAGAGCCTGCGCGGCCAGCTTCGTCGGCTCGGCCTTGGCGATCCACGCGTCCTTGGCCGCGTCGTTGTTGGACGGCACCTGCCCGGCCGACTCGTTGAACTTCGAGTTCTCCGCCTTGGAGGTGGCGAACTCGATGAACTTCCACGCCGCGTCCTTGTTCTTCGAGCTCTTGAACAGGCCGAGCCCGTCGACGGGGTTGGAGACCTGGACCCGCTTGCCGTCGGTGCCCGTCGGCTGCGGGATGCCTCGGAACTTGTCGACGCCGAGCGCCTTCACATGGTCCTGGTAGGAGCCGAGGTTGTGGTTCAGCATGCCGATGGTGCCGGAGTCCCACTGCGCGACCATCTTGGTGAAGTCGTTGTTCAGGTCGGCCGCGGGCGTGACCTTCTTGTAGAGCGCCGCGTACTTCTCCAGCGCCGCGACGTTCTTCGGGTCGTTGACGGTGGTCTTGTCCCCGTTCCAGAACGAGGTGATCCCGCTCTGGCCGTAGGTCGCGTCCAGGGCCTGGGCGATGGAGCCGGTGCCGCCGCGGATGGTGTACCCGAACTTGTTCTTGCCGGCTTCGGTGAGCTTGTCCGCGGCGGCGAAGAACTTGTCCCAGGTCGTCGGCGCTTCCAGGCCCGCCGCCTGGAACAGGTCCGTGCGGTAGTACAGGACGCCGTTGTTGGCGGAGGTCGGGATCGAGTACAGGGTGCCGTCGCCGCCGCCGGCCGCCTTCAGCACCTTGACCATGTCCTCGTTGAGCTTGCCGCCGAGGGAGGACTTGCCGAGCCGGTCGTCCAGCGGCTCCAGCGCGTTCTGGGCGGCGAACCCGGCGAGCATCGCGGCGCCGACGCCGCCGACGTCCGGCAGACCGCCGCCCTGGATGGCGGTGTCGACCTTGGACTGGTACTCGGTGGAGGCGATGCCGACGTACTCGACCTCGATGCCCGGGTTCTGCTTCTCGAAGTCGGCGATGATCTCCTTCCAGATGTCGGTGCGGACACCGCCGTTGTTGTCCCAGAAGACGATCTTGCCCTTGCCGCTGCCCTCGGACCCCTTGTCGCCGCCCGCTCCGCTGCCGTCGTCACCACAGGCGGTGGCGGTCAGGGCGAGGACGGATCCGAGCGCGACGGCCACGGCGGCACGCCTGCTTCTGTGAACGCTGATCTTCATTGGTCGGCTCTCTTCTTCTGGATCCAACGAGGATTTCTGTGACGTCGTGGGGGGAGGTCAGTGGGGTAGGGCGGGCGGCGGCCCGTCGGCGCCGATGTGCTGCTGCGGCCCGGAGAACCGCGTCACCAGCGCGGGCACGGCCGCCGCCGGGTCCAGGCGGTAGGCGTAGAAGTCCCGCGGCTCGAAGGCGGCGCCCCAGGCGTCATGGCGGCCGGTCGTGTTCCTCAGGATCGACCCGCGCTGCACCAACTCGGCGGTGGTCTCGGCCTGATAGGGGTGCTGGACGTCGCGGTAGTAGCTGTTCTCGATGACCATCTTCGTCCGGCCGCGCGACCAGTTGCCGTACGTCCACACCGGATCGCCCGGATCGGCCTGCGCCTTCAGGTAGTTGTTGTAGAGGTGCGCGTAAGCGGCGTTGTCGACCGAGGGGTTGCGCTGCTTGGTGTTGGCGAACAGGTTGTGGTCGACGGTGATCTGCGTCCTGACGTTCGTCGTCCAGCCCAGTCCGAAGGTCTTGTTGTTGTTCTCGAACCGGTTGTAGGAGACGGTGATGTACTCGCTGTCCTTGCGGACGTCGAGCTGCCCGTCGCAGATGTTCGAGAAGCGGTTGTGGCCGACCCAGACGTGATGGACGGTGTCCATCTGGACGCCGTCGAAGTCGGTGGTCTTGCAGTCCCGGTCGCCCTCGACCGCCGAGTCCCGGATCGTCAGATTGCGGATGATCACGTTGTGCGTGCCGGGGTTCAGATGTAACTCCCCGTGGACGATCTCCCCGGTGACGCCGACGCCGACGAGCGTCTTGTCCGAGGCCACCACGATGTCCGCACCGAAGGGCTCGACCTCGATCGCCCCGGCGACCCGGATGACGTACGGCTCCTCGGCGGCGGCGTAACGGGCCAGCGAGGCCTGGTCGGTGACGGTGACCACCTTCCCGCCGGCGCCTCCGGTGGTCCCGCCGGCCAGCGAGGCGAAACCGTGGGCCCGGTCGCTCCAGCGGGACGCGCCGGCGTGGTCCGACGGCGGCACGGCCTTCGCCTCGCCGACCGCGCCGAGTCCCAGCGCGGCGATCAGGCCGGCCACGGCGGCCAGCACCGCGCCACGTCGCGGCAAGCGCTTGCTCCGGAAGTGCGTCATTGCGGCTCCCACAGGCGTTCGGATGGTCAGGCGTTCTGCTTGTCAGGGCGCTCGGGTCGTCAGGCGTTCAGGGACGGTGCGGTCACAGGCGGTGCGGTCGGAGGCGGTGCGTCGGCGCGGAGGGGGCTGATCCGGAAGTGCGAGAACGTGGCCGCCCCGGCGTGCCCGGGTCCGTCCGGGGCGAGGGCGAACAGGCCGAGCTGCGCGCCGACCCAGCGCCACGGCGCGGCGGCGAAGACGGGGCCGGAGGGGCGGAGGCCGTCGCCGAGGTCGTGGGCGAAGCGGCAGCGCGCGCCGGCGCCGATCTCGACGCGCAGCCGGACGCGTCCGCCGGGCGCGAGCCGCGGCCGGTCGGCGTCCCGCTCCCGCTCGGCGACGGTCTCGGCGAACCGGTGCACGAGCTGGACCGTCCCGTCGGCGGCGCGTTGCAGCCCGATCCAGGAGAAGGCGTCCCCGAGGACCGCGAGTCCGGCCCGCGCGCCGGGCTCCTCGCCGTGCAGCTCGAGTTCGACCTCGACGGCGGACGGGGAGCCGGGCAGCCGCTGGGTGAGGATGTGCGGCAGCTTGCGCAGGTCGTGCGCGTCGTGGGTGCGGACGCAGCTCAGGCGCAGTCCGTCGCCGGAGTGGTGGGTGGACCAGCCGTCGCGCGGGTTGGCCGTCCAGCTCCACTGGCGGCCGAAGCGTCCGCCGGGGAAGTCGTCGTCGGCGGCGGGCGCGGCGGGCGGCTGCGGGGGCAGGTCGGGCCGCCGGTGGACGGTGACGGGGGCGCCCTCGTCGCCCAGCACCGGCCAGCCGTCGACTCCCCAGCGCATCGGCTGGAGGTGGACGACCCTGCCGTACGCGCCGCGCTGCTGGAAGTGCAGGAACCAGTCCTCGCCGGCCGGGGTGCGCACCCAGCCGCCCTGGTGGGGGCCGTTGACCTCGGTGTCCTTCTGCTCCAGGACGATCCTCTCCTCGTAGGGGCCGAAGAAGTCCCGGGAGCGGAAGGCGCCCTGCCAGCCGGTCTCCACTCCCCCGGCGGGCGCGAGGATCCAGTACCAGCCGTCGTGGCGGTAGAGCTTGGGGCCTTCGAGGGTGAACCAGCCGGGGATGTCGTCGCCGTCGACGATCAGCCGGCCCTCGTCGAGCAGGGAGGTCCCGTCGGGGTGCATCCGGTGGCCGGTGAGGCGGTTCTTGACGCCGGAGCGAGACTTGGCCCAGGCGTGGACGAGGTAGGCCTCGCCTGTCTCGTCGTCCCACAGGGGGCACGGGTCGATCAGGCCCTTGCCCTGCTTCACCAGATGCGGCCGGGTCCAAGGGCCCCTGATCTCGGGGGCGTTGACCTGGAAGATGCCTTGGTCGGGGTCGCCCCAGAAGATCCAGAAGCGGTCGTGGCTGTGCCGCAGCGAGGGCGCCCACACTCCGCAGTCGTGGCGGGGTGAGGTGAACTCCCGTGCCGGTTCGAGGCGTTCGAGGGCATGGCCGACCAGGGTCCAGTTGACCAGGTCGCGCGAGTGCAGCAGGGGCAGGCCGGGGGCGCGGCCGAAGCTGGAGGCGGTGAGGTAGAAGTCGTCGCCGACGCGCACGACGTCCGGGTCGGACCAGTCGGCGTCCAGCACCGGGTTGGTGTAGGTCTCGCCGGTCACTGGCTGACCGCCTTCCGGACCAGGGAGGCCGCCTCGTCGCGGCGCAGCCGGCCGTCGGCGACGACGGTGACGATCCGCCGGACGGCCGTGTCGCCGGGGGCGATCGCCAGCCGCTGTGCCGAGGCGAGGGAGGAGCCGACGCCCGGGTATTCGGCGGTGCGCACGAACCAGGGGTCGCGGCGGGTGGTGTCGGTGGCGCCCGCGAAGACGAGGGTCCAGTCCGCGCCGGCCAGGGCGAGCCATTCGGCGCGCTCGCCGTGGACCGCCGTCTCGCCCTCGGTCGTGGCGGTGAACACGTCCGGCGCCGACGCCTCCTTGCGGGCGCGCCAGAAGAAGCCTCCGTAGGCGGCGCCGGGGCGGCCGTTGGTGGCGGGGCTGCCGATGGACAGCGGGTCGGGGGTGACGTTGGTGAGGGAGAAGGTGAAGTCCAACGCCCAGGCGCTGTCGGTGAGTTCGCTGGCCGCGACCGTGCGTCGCTCGCGCAGCAGCTCGGCTCCGGCGGCGACCCAGCGCAGTTCCTCCACCAGCCCGTCGGGGTCGCGGAGTTGGAACGCGGTGTGCCGCTGGGCGCCGTGGTTGTCGAGCTCGGTGGGGCCCTGGTCGCGGACGTAGGTGCGGCCGCCCCAGAAGTTGAACCCCTCGACGTCGGGAACGGCGACACCGACGCCGAGGTGGTGGGTGTGGTCGGCGGGGCTCAGTTCGGTGACCGCCGTGCCGGCCAGGGTGGTGACGGGGTGCAGGTAGGGGCGCGGGGAGAGCCGTGCGGGCAGCTCCGGCCGGGTGACATAGCGGCCGACGGGGCGGCCCGCGACGCGCAGGACGAGCGGTGCGTCGGGTGCCGTCATCAGGTGATCACCTCTTTCGGATGCGCGCTCGGGTAGGTGGTCGGGTGCGCCCAGGAAGCGCCGAGCTCGGAGAACAGCGTGAGGGTGTCGGCGGCGGCGGCCACCAGCCCGTCGGCCCCGGGGACCACGCGGCGGCCCTCGTCGGGCAGCAGGCGCCAGGCGTCCTCGGGCAGCCGCACCGGATCGGGGGCGACCCGGATCGCCTCGACGACCCGCATGAACGCCTCGGTCGCGGCGGGCGGGACGAGCAGGTCCGCGCCGTCGGTGAGGTGGTCGACGAGGTTCTCCAGCAGGTCGGTGCGGCCGTGCTCGAACTCCTCGGGGCCGTGGCCGGCGCGCTGGAGCAGGACGCGGTCCTGCTTGTACCAGTAGGTGATCCGGCCGCGGCTGCCGTGGACGAGGACGTAGGGGTCGTCCGGGTCCTCGGCGCAGAGCGTGGCGGCGACGACGAGGGGCAGCCCGTCGGGGGTGGTGACGCGGACGCAGGAGGTGTCGTCGGACTCGATGTCGTTGGCGTGCGCCAGCTCGGTCTCGATGCCGGCGACGTCCTCGGCGCGGGTGACGCCGGCCAGCGCGAGGGCGGTGGCGACGGCGTGCGCGAGCGGGTTGGTGAGGGCGCCGTCGATCACGTCGACGCCGTTCAGCCGTCGCTTGCCGGCCCAGGGGGCGCGCCGGAAGTAGGTCTCCGCACGGGCCCAGGCGCCGGCCCCGCCGACCCCGACGACCTCGCCGACGGCCCCTTCGGCGATGAGCCGCCGGATGGCGGGCACAGCGTGCGAGCCGAGGGACTGGAAGCCGATCTGGCAGACCACGCCCGCCTCGGCGACTCCGTCCGCCATCCGCCGGAACTCGGCGTACGACGGGGCCGGGGGCTTCTCCAGCAGCAGGTGGACGCCCCGGCGGGCCGCGGTCAGGGCCAGGTCGGTGTGGGTGGGGATCGGGGTGCAGATCACGGCGATCCGGGCGCCGGTGGAGTCGAGGAGCGCGCCGAAGTCGCCGGACTGCTCGGGCGTGCCGAGGCCCTCCGGGATCTCGTCCGGGGTGAGCGGGGTCAGCTCGCAGACTCCCGCGAGACGGACGATGCCCTTGTCCTGGAGCCGGCGGATGTTGTCCAGGTGCCAGCGGCCGTGGCCGCGCGCGCCCGCGAGGACGATCGGGACCGGTGCGTTCGTCGGTGCTGCGGTGCTCATGGGATCCTCCCTGCGCCCGCGCCGCGTGCCGCCTCGCGGTCGGCCGCCGCGGCGCTGTCGATCTTTGTGTGCAGGGTAGGCGTCCGGCCGCCGTCCGCCGTGCGCTCGCTCATCCCTTCACCGCCCCCGCGCTGAAGCCGGTGATCAGCCACTTCTGGATGAAGGCGAAGACGATCACCACGGGGACGGCGGCGATGATGCCGCCCGCGGCGAGCGCGCCCAGGTCGACGCTGTCGGCGCTCATCAGGGTGTTGAGGCCGACCGGGATCGTCTGCTTGTCCTGGTTGTTGAGGAACATCAGGGCGAACAGGAAGTGGTTCCAGGAGTGCACGAAGGCGAAGGAGCCGACGGCGATCAGACCGGGCCGCAGCAGCGGCAGCACCACGATCCGGAAGGCCGTCATACGGTTGCAGCCGTCGACCCAGGCCGCCTCCTCCAGCGAGTACGGCACGTTCTTGATGAAGTTGCTGATCAGGATCATCGACAGCGGCAGCTGGAAGACCGTCTCGGCGAGGATGACGCTGCCCAGCGAGTTGATCATCTGGAGTTCGGCGAAGATCTCGAACAGCGGGACCAGCAGCAGAGCGCCCGGCACGAACTGGGAGCACAGCAGCGCCAGCATGAAGCCCTGCTTGATCTTGAAGTCGAAGCGGGCGAGGGCGTAGCCGCCGGCCAGCGCGACCAGCGTCGTCATCACCAGGGTGGCGACGCCGACGAGCAGGCTGTTCTGGAAGTAGGTGCCGAAGCTGCGTTCCGTCCAGACCTTCTCGAAGTGGTCGAGGGTGATCGGCCAGGGCACGAGGGAGGTCGAGCCGGCCGGGCGGAGCGCGAAGAGCAGGATCCAGTAGAAGGGGATCAGGGTGAAGACGAGGTAGACCGACAGGGGCAGATAGATCTGCCAGCGCGGGACCTCGTCCCAGGAGCGGTTCTTGCCGTGCGGCCGCTGCTCGGGCGCGGCGGGGGCGCTCACGGGCGTGGGCGCCGCCTCGGTGGCCTCCTTGGTGATCACTTGGCCTCCCTTCCGAACTTGCTCAGCCGCAGGTAGACCATCGAGCAGAAGAGCAGGATCACGAACGCGACCGTGGTGAGCGCGGACGCGTAGCCGAAGTTGTGGGCGTCGACGCTGGTGTTGGCGATGTAGAGCGGGAGGGTCGTGGTCTCGCCCGCGGGTCCGCCGCCGGTCAGGGTGTAGAGCAGGTCGACGTTGTTGAACTCCCACACCGCGCGCAGCAGCGTGGACAGGACGATGGCGTCCTTCAGGTGCGGCAGCGTGATGTGCCAGAACTGCTGGAGCCGGCCGGCCCCGTCGACCTCGGCGGCCTCGTACAGGTCCTTCGAGACGGACTGGAGGTCGGCGAGGATGAGGATCGCGAAGAAGGGCACGCCTCGCCACAGGTCGGCGACGATCGCCGCCGGGAAGACGGTGGAGGTGTCCGACAGCCAGCTGGTGCCGTAGGAGCCGATGCCCACGTCGGCGAGGTAACGGGTGATGCCCGTCTGGGAGTTGTAGAGGAGCACCCAGATCGCGGAGGTCAGCACGCCGGAGACGGCCCACGGGGAGAAGACCAGGGCGCGTCCCAGCGCCCGCCCCACGAAGGTCTGGTTGACGATCAGCGCCAGCGCGAGGCCGAACAGCAGTTGGAGCGACACCTCGACGAGGACCCACTTGGCGCTGAAGGTCAGCGTGTCCCAGAAGACGGGGTCCTCGGTGAAGGCGTGGACGAAGTTGTCGAAGCCCGCGTATCCGTTCCGCCACGGCTTGGTGGGGTTGTAGTTCTGGAGGCTGTAGTAGAAGACGCTGATGACCGGGTAGGCGATGAAGCCCAGCATGAGCAGGGCCGCCGGTGCGATCAGCAGGTACGGCAGCCTGCGCGGCGTGGCGGAGGTACGGCGCCGCCGGGGTGGCGCGGGCGGTTTCGCCACGGCTGCGGCTTGGGCCATGACAGTTCTCCGTTCTGGTACGTCGTCGTACGTGGTGCGGGCGTGCGCGTGGTGCGTGGTGCGTGTGTCACGCGTGGCGCGGGAAGCGCTTTCTCTCTGCGCATGGGTGTGCCGAGTCGTGCGGGTGCTGCGGCGGTTCAGCCCGCGTAGGGGTCCTGCACCTTGCCCGGGCGGGCCAGGAACTCGAAGTCGCAGCCGGTGTCGGCCTGGGTGATCTGTTCGTTGTAGAGCGCGCCGTAACCGCGCTCGTACCGCACGGGCGGCGGCGTCCACTCCGCCCGACGACTCTCCAACTCCTCCTCGTTCACGTTGAGTTGAAGTGAGCGCGCCTGCACGTCCAGGGTGATCGAGTCACCGGTGCGCACCAGCGCGAGCGGTCCGCCGACGTACGACTCGGGTGCCACGTGCAGCACGCAGGCGCCGTAACTCGTGCCGCTCATACGGGCGTCGGAGATGCGGACCATGTCCCGCACGCCCTGCTTGAGCAGATGGTCGGGGATCGGGAGCATGCCGTACTCGGGCATGCCCGGACCGCCCTTGGGGCCGGCGTTGCGCAGGACGAGGACGCTGTCGGCGGTGATGCCCAGCGCCGGGTCGTTGATGGTGCGCTGCATGGTCCGGTAGTCGTCGAAGACGACCGCGGGGCCGGTGTGCTTGAGCAGGTGCCCCTCGGCGGCGATGTGCTTGATGACGGCGCCGTCCGGGCAGAGGTTGCCGCGCAGGACGGCGACCCCGCCCTCGTCCGCGACCGGGTTGTCCCGGGGCCGGATCACGTCGTCGTGGTGCACCCGCGCGCCGGCGATCTGCTCGCGCAGGGTGTCGTGGGCGACGGTCGGGCGGTCCAGGTGGAGCAGGTCCGGGATCCGGGAGAGGAAGCCGGGCAGGCCGCCCGCGAAGTGGAAGTCCTCCATCAGGTACTTCTGGCCGCCGGGGCGCACGTTGGCGAGGACGGGGACCGTGCGGGCGATGCGGTCGAAGTCGTCGAGGGTGAGCGCGACGCCGGCCCGGCCCGCCATGGCGATCAGATGGATCACCGCGTTGGTGGAGCCGCCGAGGCCGAGGACGGTGGTGACGGCGTCCTCGAAGGCGTCCGGGGTGAGGATGTCGTTCAACGTCCGGCCCTTGTGGACCAGTTCGACGATGCGCAGGCCCGCCGCGGCGGCCATCCGGTCGTGTCCCGAGTCGACGGCGGGGATGCTCGACGCCCCCGGGACCGTCACGCCGAGCACCTCGGCGGCGGCGGTCAGCGTGGAGGCCGTGCCCATCGTCATGCAGTGGCCGGGCGAGCGGGCGAGGCCGCTCTCCAGTTCGGTCATCTCGCAGTCGCCGATGAGGCCGGCCCGCTTGTCGTCCCAGTACTTCCACATGTCGGTGCCGGAGCCGAGGACCTCGCCCCGCCAGTGGCCCGGCAGCATCGGCCCGGCGGGCACGAACACGGTGGGCAGGTCGACGCTCGACGCCCCCATGAGCAGGGCGGGGGTCGTCTTGTCGCAGCCGCCCATCAGCACCGCCCCGTCGACCGGGTAGGAACGCAGCAGCTCCTCGGTCTCCATCGCGAGGAGGTTGCGGTAGAGCATCGGGGTCGGCTTCTGGAAGGTCTCCGAGAGGGTCGAGACGGGGAACTCCAGGGGGAAGCCGCCCGCCTGCCACACACCCCGCTTGACCGCCTGCGCCCGGTCACGGAGGTGTACATGACAGGGGTTGATGTCCGACCAGGTGTTGAGGATCGCGATGACCGGCTTGCCGAGGTGCTCCTCGGGCAGGTAGCCGAGCTGGCGGGTGCGGGCGCGGTGGCTGAAGGAGCGCAGCCCGTCGGTGCCGTACCACTGGTGGCTGCGCAGCTCCTCGGGGCGCTTCCGGGCGTCGTCGGTCATATGGACCACCCGGCGGCGATGGCGGCGACCTCGGCGCGCTCGTCCTCGGGCAGCGGCCGGCTCGGCGGGCGGACCTCGCGCCGGCACAGCCCGAGGGAGGCTAGGGCCTCCTTGACGACGGTGACGTTGTTGGCGGAGCCGTTGGCGGCGCGCAGCTCCTCGAAGCGGCGGATCTGCTCCCAGACCTTCATCGCGGCCCGGTAGTCGCCGGAGCGCAGCGCCTCGATCATGTTCAGCGAGACGGCCGGGGCGACGTTCACCAGGCCCGAGGTGAAGCCGGTGGCGCCCGCGGAGAAGTAGGAGGGGGCGTACGGCTCGGCGAGGCCCGCGACCCAGACGAACCGCTCCAGCCCGGCGTCCCGCGCGAAGGCGGCGAAGCGGGCGGCGTCCGGGACGGCGTACTTCACACCGATCACGTTCGGGCAGGCGTCGGCCAGCTCGGCGAGCCGGAGCCCGGAGAGCTGCGCGTTGCGGATGTACGGGACGACGCCCAGCTCGGGCACGGCCTCGGCGATGGCGCGGTGGTAGTCGACCCAGCCGCTCTGCGAGACGTAGGGGTGGACGGGCTGGTGGACCATCACCATCTGCGCGCCCAGCTCGCGGGCGTGCCGGGCGGAGGCGACGGCGGTGGGGACGTCGTGCCCGACGCCGACCAGGATCACGGCCCGGGCGCCGGCCTCGTCCACGGTCAGCTCGGTGACCAGCCGGCGCTCCTCGGGGGTGAGGGCGTAGAACTCGCCGGTGTTGCCGTTGGGGGTGAGGGTGGTGACGCCGCCGTCGAGCAGCCGGCGCAGCAGGGCCCGGTGGACGTCCCGGTCGACGGAGCCGTCCTCGGCGAACGGGGTCACCGGGATGGCCACCACGTCGGCCAGGGCCGCACGCTGGGCCTCGAACGCCACGCTGCTCATCGCTGACCTTCCTCTCCCTGGGCTTCCCCGGCCTCGGGGAACGCCCGCCGTACGAACGACGCGATGTGGGCGTGCAGGGCGCGGGCCGCGCCGTCCGCGTCGCCGTCGAGGGCGAGCCGCAGGATCTCGCGGTGCTCGCCGGCCTCCCGCTCCCAGGAGGGCGAGGCGGCCCAGGCGACGGCGGAGACCAGGGCGGCCTGGTCGCGGACCTCGTCGAGCATCCGGCCGAGCAGCGGGTTGCCGCAGGGCAGGTAGAGGGCGCGGTGGAACTCCCGGTTGGCCAGGGAGCGTTCGGCCGTGTCGGTGGCCCTGTCCGCCCTGGTCAGCGCGGAGCGGGCGGCGTCCAGGGACGCCCCGCGCCGCACCGCCCGCTTCAGCGCCTCGGGTTCGAGGAGCAGCCGTACGTCGTAGACCTCGCGCGCCATGTCCGCGTCCACCATGCGCACCGTGACGCCCTTGTACTGGCTCATGACGACCAGGCCGGTGCCGGCGAGGGTCTTGAGCGCCTCCCGCACGGGGGTCTTGGAGACCCCGAACTGTGCGGCGAGCTCGGTCTCGACCAGCGCCTGGCCCGGCGTCAACTGCCCGGTGAGGATGCGGCGTTTGATCTCCTCCAGCACGTACTGCGTGCGGGACGGGATCGGCGTGGGCACAGAGGTCATGCGCGCCTCTCGGATGTCGCGTATCTGATCTCGCGTATCGCGTCTCATATATGACGTACGAAGTACGACGCGTTGAAGTTAGGAGGGGCCCAAGGTTTCGTCAATGCTTCTGACAAGAGAAGTTGCGGGATGGCTCAAAGGGCCGGGTGGCTTCAAAGTGCCGGACGGCTTCAGCGGGCCGGGGGGCTTCAGCGGGGGCCTCAGAGGGGGATGGTGTCGCCCTCGTACGCGGTGCGGGCGGGGCCGCCGAACGCGGCGGCGGCCCGCGCGATCGCGTTCTCCCGGGTGAGCGTGGGCCCCACATGGGTGACGACGAGTTCGCGCACCCCGGCCTGCCGGGCCGCCTCCCCGGCGTCCTCGGGGGTGAGATGCACCTGTTCGCCTTCGCGATGCCGGTCGATGTCCGCCTCGCACAGGAACAGGTCCGCGCCGGAGGCGAGTTCGGCGAGCGCTCCGCACGGCCCGCTGTCCCCGGAGTACGCGAGGACGCTCCCCTGGCATTCGGCGCGCAGCCCGTACGCCTCGGTGTCGTGGACCACCGCGCGGGAGGTGAGCCGCAGGTTCCAGTGCCGTACGGTATGGCCGTCGTACAGGGCGCGGAAGTCGAGGATGCCGGTCAGGAACCGGGCGTCCGGCTGCCCGAAGAACGCGGCGAGCCGCCGGGCGCAGTCCCTCGGCGCGTACACCGGGACGGGGGCCGGCGGGGTGAGGCCGCCGAACGCGTACGCGTACACGAGGGCGAGCAGGTCGGCGCAGTGGTCGGCGTGCAGATGGGAGATCCAGATCGCGGTGAGCCGCCGCGGATCCGTGTGCCGTTGCAATTCGGCGAACGTGCCGGTGCCCGCGTCCACCCACACCTCGGCGCCCCCGCCGCGCAGCAGATACCCGGAGCAGGGGCGGCCCGGCTCCGGATGCGGGGAGGCGGTGCCGAGGACGGTGAGGCTGAGGGGCATGGTGGGGAGCGTACGTTTCGCCCCCGCCCGACGCGCCCTGATTACGTCCGTCTACGCCGTGCTCATCGGTGCGTCTAGGGGTGCGTCTACTGGTGTGTCTACGGCGTCCAGCCGGGGTCGCGCCCGCTCAGTCCGACGGTCCGGTCGAGCAGCGGGGCGTCCGGCGGGACGGGGACGACGGGTCCGAAGATGCCGCCGCCGCGGTCGTCGTCCTCGGCGGCGGCCCGCAGGAACGCGTGGGACGCCCGAAGCGCCGCCGGGTCGGGCGCGTACGACTGTCCGGTGGCCCGCGCCAGGTCCCATCCGTGGACGACCAGTTCGTCGGCGGCCACGGCGCCGGCGATGTCGCCGGGAAGGTCGATGCCGCCCGCGCGGGTCATGCCGGTCCAGGCGGCGGGGTCGCGCCAGGCGTCGGCGAGCCCGGCGAGCGCTTCGGGCAGCTCCTCGCGCCAGCCGGGGGCGAGGTCGGGCAGGGCCGCCTCCGGGCTGGTGTCGGTGGTGGCGCCCAGCTCCTTGCGTCCGGCGTCCCGGAAGGCGACGGCGAGGCCCGTCAGATGCGCGAGCAGGTGCCGTACGGCGTACTCCGGGCAGGGTGTGCGGCTCGCGAGCTGCTCGTCGCGGACCGCCTCGGCGAGCCGCGCGACGATCCGGGCCTGCGGTGCGAGATCGAGAGTGGTGGTGATGTCGGTCATGAGAGGTAGACCGGCGGCGGTCCGCGAACTCATCGCCCCGCCGGGACAGGTGTCGGGCTCAGAGCTCGGCGAGCCCCTTGCGCACCGCTTCCAGGTCGCCGTCCGACGCCAGTCCGGCGTGGTACAGCCGCAGCTCGGTGGCCCCGAGTTCACGCGCGCGTGCCGCGTCGGCCGCGAGAGTGCCGGGGCTGCCGTCCATGCCGGAGACGATCTGGAGGTTGGCGGCGAGCACGGCCCCGTCGCGGCCCTGCTCGGCGAAGGGCGTGAGCAGGGCGGGGCCGCCCGCGCAGGGGACGACCACGCCGTCCGCGACGGACAGGGCGTGCGCGGGGTCGACGCCCGGGTTGGCGCCCACGTGGTGGGACACGGGGTCGGCGTGCAGCAGCACCTGGAAGCCCTCGGGCGCCGCCGCGCGGACGGCCGCGACCGCCGTCTCCTGGAGCGTGCGGGCGGTCGCCTCGCGCCACGCGCGCGTGGCCCGCGCGGTCTCCTCCCCGAGCAGCCGCTCGACGCCCGCCCAGTCCCCGTCGTCGGACGCCCCCTGCCAGAGCGGCTCCAGCGCGGTCCGCACGGAGTCCGCCAGGCGGTCGGCGTCCAGTCCGCGCGCGTCGTAGCCCTGCCGGCAGGACGGGCAGAAGCAGAGCGACATCAGGTACTGCCCGGCGTCCCCGAGGGCGACGCCGGACGTCTTGTCGTGGGCGTGCAGGTGCTGGAGGCCGTACCAGCCGAGGGACTCCAGCTCCGTGCCGGCCGCGCCCGGCCGTACGGCGGCCTCGGCGGCGAGGTCGACGAGGTACGCGCGCGTGGCGGGCTGCGCGATGCACGGGGCCCACGGGTAGCGGTCGCCGTAGGCGTTGACGACCGAGGTGTCCGGATGCTCGGCGCCGAGGCGGGAGTTGTGCGCGAGGACCACCCAGGTGTGCACCTCCAGACCCGCCTGCGCGAGCGCGGCGGCGGCCTCGCCGTAGGCGTCGCCGGGGGCCCAGTCGCCGGCCGGGTGGGGGCGAGGGGCGCGGCCTTCCCAGCGTGCGTCCGTCGTCGGGTACAGCACGGCCGCGTGCTCGGCGGTGACGATCCGGTGCCGCGGGTGGCGCGGGGTGAGGGCGCGGGTGGAGTGGTAGGCGGCGGCGAGCGTCGCCTGCGCCACGCCGAGCGCGGCGATGCGGCCCGGCGCCTCCGGGTCCCCGTTGACGTCCCAGGGGTAGACGAATGCCGACGCCTTCACCGGTCCTCCTCCAGCAGCGCGTGTCCGCGCTCGATCACCTCGGCGAGCTGTTTGACATGATCCTCGCTCGGTTCGTGCAGCGGCGGGCGTACTTCGCCCACGTCGAGGCCGCGCATCCGTACGGCGGCCTTGACGAGGGAGACGGCGTAGCCGCGGCCGAGGGCGCGCAGTTCGACGAGCGGGCGGTAGAAGCCGTCCAGCAGTCGGTGGACGGTGTCCCGGTCGCCGGCGGTGAGTGCCCGGTGGAAGGCGAGGGCGATCTCGGGGGCGAAGCAGAACACGGCCGAGGAGTAGAGGGTGACGCCGATGCCGTGGTAGGCGAGCTGGGTCTGTTCTGCGGTCGGCAGGCCGTTGAAGTAGAGGAAGTCGTCGCCGGGGACCTCGCTGCGGACGGCGCTGACGATGCGCTGCATGAGGTCGAGGTCGCCGGTGCCGTCCTTGAGGCCGATGATCCCCTCGGTGCGGGCGAGTTCGACGACGGTCTCGGGGGTGAGGACGGCGTTGTCGCGCTGGTAGACGATGACCGGGAGAGCGGTGGCCGCGGCGAGTTCGCGGTAGTGGCGCAGCAGCCCCTCCTGGGCGGCGACGACGAGGTAGGGCGGCATCGCGAGCAGCCCGTCCGCGCCGGCCGCCTCCGCGAGCCGGGCGTAGCGGACGGCGAGGGCGGTGCCGTATCCGGCGCCCGCGACGACGGGCACCCGTCCGCCGGTCTCCTCCACCGCCGCCCGGACGCAGTCCTGGAACTCCTCGGGGGTGAGGGCGTGGAACTCGCCGGTGCCGCAGCAGGCGAAGACGGCAGCCGCCCCGGCCTCCACGCCGCGCCGGACGTGCGCCCGGTAGACGTCGAGGTCGATCGAGCCGTCCTGGCCGAAGGCGGTGACGGGGAAGAACAGCGGTCCGCTGGGCACGCGGAGGCGGGCGGTCAGGGGGGCGGTGGCGAGCGGGGCTGGCGTCACGGACACTCCCTGAGACGAGGCGTGCATTCTTCTGACTGATGTCCACATTTCTGAACGCTGTTCACCCTAGGGAGCCGGTCAGGCCCGGTCAAGCGCACGGACGCCGACACGGGAGGCGACTTGTCGACTTCACGAGCCCTTGACTGGGCCCGTGCGAGATCCCTAGCGTGTACATGCATGTGAATAGCGTCCACGCATACGGCCGTGAGATCCAAGGAGACCCCAGGGATGCCCGCACCGCGCACCGTCCTGCTCACCGGCGCCGCCGGCGGCCTCGGCACCCTGATGCGGGACCTGCTCCCCGCCTACGGCTACGAGCTGCGCCTGCTCGATCTGCGCCCGATCGAGGGCGAGCCGGACGCGATCGTCGCGGACCTCGCCGACCGGGACGCCGTCCGGGAGGCCGTCCGGGGCGTCGACGCGATCATCCACCTCGCGGGCATCTCCCTGGAAGCCCCCTTCGAGAAGATCCTCAAGGCGAACATCGAGGGGACCTACCACCTGTACGAGGCCGCCCGCGAGGAGGGCGTCGGCCGGATCGTCTTCGCCTCCTCCAACCACGCGGTGGGCTTCACCCCCCGCCCCGAG
Source organism: Streptomyces sp. NPDC002328 (assembly GCF_042890065.1). Taxonomy (NCBI): domain Bacteria; kingdom Bacillati; phylum Actinomycetota; class Actinomycetes; order Kitasatosporales; family Streptomycetaceae; genus Streptomyces; species Streptomyces sp. NPDC002328. The sequence continues at coordinate 99,511 of NZ_JBIARQ010000001.1, forward strand.
GGCGAGGTCCCGCTCGCCCCCGACGCGCTGATCCCGGTCGACACCCCGCGCCGCCCGGACACCTTCTACGGCCTGTCCAAGTCCTTCGGCGAGGACCTCGCCCAGCTCTACTGGGACAAGCACGGCCTGGAGACGGTGTCGGTGCGCATCGGCTCCTGCTTCCCCGAGCCGACCAGCGTGCGCATGCTCTCGGTGTGGATGAGCCCGGCCGACGGCGCCCGCCTGCTCCACGCCGCCCTCACCGCCGAGGAGGTCGGCCACACCGTCGTCTACGGCTCCTCCGCCAACACCCGCCTGTGGTGGGACCTGACCAGCGCACGGGCCCTCGGTTACGAGCCGCGGGACGACTCCGAGCCGTACGCCGAGAAGCTGATCGCCGAACAGGGCGAACTGGACCCGGACAACATCGCCCACGCCTGCCTGGGCGGCCACTTCGTCAGCGACCCGCCGATCTGGCCGTACTGACACCCGCGCGGCACGCGCACGCGTGTGAGGTCTCCACGGCGGCGGACGGGCACCGAACGGGCCCGTCCGCCGCCGCATTCGGGCAGCCGCGCCGCCCGCTTCGCCGCCCTCCCCCACGCCCGCGCAGGTCCGCGGCGGGCGCGCCCTCCGGCGAACGGGCGCATCCGGGCGACATCGGGCCCGTAACAGGCCTGGTCAGTGCCGCGCACCGGCTGTAGAACTTCCCCCATGGGTCCCACCGGGCCCGAACGGGCAGCCCGACGGCGGGGGAAGGCGAGGTGACCGGGATGGCTCCGGAGACGGCCCCGAGAACGGCGGAGGAGCGCCAGCGCGAGATCGTGCGGGCCGCGCGGGCCGCCGGCTCGGTCGACGTCGCCGGGCTCGCCGCCGCACTGGGGGTGGCGAAGGAGACCGTACGGCGGGATCTGCGCGCGCTGGAGGACCACGGCCTGGTGCGCCGCACCCATGGCGGCGCCTATCCCGTGGAGAGCGCCGGCTTCGAGACGACCCTCGCGTTCCGCGCCACCAGCCATGTGCCCGAGAAACGCCGGATCGCCGCCGCGGCGGCCGGGCTGCTCGGGGACGCCGAGAGCGTCTTCGTCGACGAGGGCTTCACCCCGCAGCTCATCGCCGAGGCGCTGCCCCGGGACCGGCCGCTCACCGTGGTCACCGCCTCCCTGCCGGTCGCCGGCGCCCTCGCGGAGACCGGCAACGTCTCGGTCCTGCTGCTGGGCGGCCGGGTCCGCGCCGGCACTCTGGCGACCGTCGACCACTGGACGACGAAGATGCTGGCCGGGTTCGTCCTCGACCTCGCCTACATCGGCGCCAACGGCATCACCCGCGAGCACGGACTGACCACGCCCGACCCGGCCGTCGGCGAGGTCAAGGCGCAGGCCGTGCGCGCGGCGCGGCGCACCGTGTTCGCGGGCGTGCACACCAAGTTCGGGGCGGTCGGCTTCTGCCGGTTCGCCGAGGTCGGCGCGCTGGAGGCGATCGTGACGAGCACGCTGCTGCCCGCGCCCGAGGCCCACCGCTACTCACTGCTGGGACCGCAGGTCATCCGGGTCTGAGAACCGGGATCCCGGCACACCCCCACGGCCACCTCACACCCAGTTGTGCCCCTTATCTCCCCACATGTCCAGGAGCGATTCATGCGCATCCCGAGCCGACGACGACCACCGCGGGCCACGCTCGCCCTGGCCGCCGCGGGGACGCTGCTCGCCCCGCTGCTCTCCGGCTGCTGGGCCGGGGCGGGCGGGTCCGGTTCCGGCGGCGACTCGATCAACGTCCTGATGGTCAACAACCCGCAGATGGTGGAGCTCCAGAAGCTCACCGCCGCCCACTTCACCGAACGGACCGGCATCCAGGTCCACTTCACCGTCCTGCCCGAGAACGACGTCCGCGACAAGATCAGCCAGGACTTCGCCAACCAGGCCGGCCAGTACGACGTGGCGACCCTCTCCAACTACGAGATACCGATCTACGCCCGCAACGGCTGGCTGCGCGAGATGGACTCCCACCTCGCGAAGGACCCCGCGTACGACGAACGGGACGTCCTCGGACCGATGCGGGAGTCCCTGACCGGCGACGACGGCAAGCTCTACGGCCAGCCCTTCTACGGCGAGTCGTCCTTCCTGATGTACCGCAAGGACGTGTTCGCCAAGGCGGGCCTGACCATGCCGGCGCACCCCACCTGGACCCAGGTCGCCGACCTCGCCGCGAAGGCGGACGGCGCCGAGCCCGGCATGAAGGGCATCTGTCTGCGCGGACTGCCGGGCTGGGGCGAGGTGATGGCCCCCCTCACGACCGTCGTGAACACCTTCGGCGGCACCTGGTTCGACGAGGACTGGAACGCCCGGCTGGACTCCCCCGAGTGGAAGAGGGCGACCGAATTCTACGTCGGACTGGTCCGCGAGCACGGCGAGTCGGGCGCCGCCCAGTCCGGCTTCGCCGAATGCCTGAACAACATGACCCAGGGCAAGGTGGCCATGTGGTACGACGCCACCTCCGCCGCCGGCTCCCTGGAGGCCGCCGGCTCCCCGGTGAAGGACAAGGTGGGCTACGCGCCCGCCCCCGTCGAGCGCACCGAGTCCTCCGGCTGGCTGTACACCTGGGCCTGGGGCATCCAGGACGCCTCCCGCAACGCCGACAAGGCCTGGCAGTTCGTCTCCTGGGCCTCCGGCAAGGAGTACGAGCAGCTGGTCGGCGAGGAGTTCGGCTGGGCCAACGTCCCGGCCGGCAAACGCGCTTCGACGTACGCCCGCCCCGCCTACCGCGCGGAGGCCGCCGCCTTCCAGGAGATGACGAGGCAGGCCATCGAGGCCGCCCGCCCGAACGACCCCGGCGTACAGCCGCGTCCCGCGCCCGGCATCCAGTTCGTCGGCATACCCGAGTTCACCGACCTCGGCACCAAGGTCTCCCAGGAGATCAGCGCGGCCGTCGCCGGACGCCAGTCCGTCGAGTCGGCCCTGAACAAGTCCCAGCAGCTCGCCGAGCGCATCTCCGAGGAGTACGAGGGACGATGACCGCGACGACGACGGCCCCCCTGGCCACCGCCCCCGTGCACCGCCCGCGCCGGCCCTCCGCCCGGCTGCGCGCCTGGGCCACCCGCGCCCCGCTGCTCCCCGCCCTGATCTTCATGGTCGCCGTGACCCAACTCCCGTTCGTGGCCACGCTGGTGATCTCCTTCTTCGACTGGAACGCGCTCTACCCCGACGCCCGCCGCTTCACCGGCCTGGACAACTACCGCCAGGTGCTGGGCGACGCCGATCTGCGCCGCTCGGTGTGGACGACGGTGCTGCTGACGGCGTCGGTGGTGCTGGCCTGTCTGGTGCTCGGTCTGCTGCTGGCGCTGCTGCTGGACCGGCGCTTCAAGGGCCGTGGCGTGGTCCGCACACTGCTGATCGCGCCGTTCCTGGTGGTGCCGGTGGCGGCGGCCCTGCTCTGGAAGCATGTGCTCTACAACCCCGAATACGGGCTGCTCAACGGGCTGTTGCACTATGCGGGCGGCCCGCAGCCCGACTGGATCTCCGACACCCCGCTGCTCGCCGTCGAGGCCTCGCTGGTCTGGCAGTGGACGCCGTTCATGATGCTGATCCTGCTGGCCGGACTGCAGAGCCGGGACCAGCAGCAGATCGAGGCCGCGCGGGTGGACGGCGCGAGCGACTGGCAGATCTTCCGCCATCTGACGCTGCCGCACCTGCGCCGCTACCTGGAGCTGGGCGCCCTGCTCGGCTCGATCTACATCGTGCAGAACTTCGACGCGGTCTTCACGATCACGTCCGGCGGCCTGGGCACGGCGAACCTGCCCTACACCGTCTACCAGAGCTTCTACCAGGCCCATGAGAACGGCCTCGCCTCCGCGGCGGGCGTCCTGGTGGTCATCGGCTCCCTCGTCATCGCGACCTTCGCCCTGCGGGTCGTCTCGTCCCTGTTCCGCGAGGAGGCGTCCCGCGCATGAAGGTCCTACGCTCCAGCGGCCCGGGCCTGGTGGCCTGGCTGGCCGGGATCGTGTTCTTCCTGCCGATCGCGTGGATGGCGCTGACGTCCTTCCACGCCGAGCAGGACGCGGCGACCAACCCTCCCTCGTGGGGCGCCGCGCTGACGCTCGACGGCTACCGCGAGTTCTTCGGCATGGACGGCGGGGCGAGCCCCTGGCCGTCCCTGGTCAACTCCACGGTGGCGTCGGTGGCGTCGACCCTGTGCGTGCTGCTGCTGGCGCTCCCGGCGGCGTACGCGCTGTCGATCCGCCCGGTGCGCAAGTGGACGGACGTCCTGTTCTTCTTCCTCTCCACCAAGATGCTCCCGGCGGTGGCGGGCCTGCTCCCGATCTACCTGTTCGCCAGGGACGCGGACCTGCTGGACAACATCTGGCTGCTGGTCGTCCTCTACACCTCCATGAACCTGCCGATCGCCGTCTGGATGATGCAGTCGTTCCTGGCGGAGGTACCGGTCGCGGTGATCGAGGCGGCGCGGGTGGACGGGGCACGGCTGCCGACGGTCCTCGCGCGCGTGGTCGCCCCGATCGCCCTGCCGGGCATCGCCGCGACGGCCCTGATCTGCTTCATCTTCAGCTGGAACGAACTGCTGTTCGCCCGGGTGCTCACGGGCGTGGTCGCGGAGACCGCGCCCGTCTTCCTCACCGGCTTCATCACCAGCCAGGGCCTGTTCCTGGCCAAGGTGTGCGCCGCGTCGCTCGTCATCTCCCTGCCGGTGCTCGCCGCGGGGTTCGCCGCCCAGGACAAACTGGTCCAGGGCCTGTCCCTGGGAGCCGTGAAATGAAGGCCGCCGTCATCGAGTCCGTGGGCCACGCCGTCGTCACCGAGGTCCCCGACCCGGCGCCCGGTCCGCGCGAGGTCGTCGTGGAGGTCGCGGCATGCGGCCTGTGCGGCACGGATCTGCACATCCTCCAGGGCGAGTTCGCCCCGAAGCTGCCGGTCGTGCCGGGGCACGAGTTCGCCGGGGAGGTGGTCGGCGTCGGCGCGCGGGTCACGGAGGTCGCGGTCGGCGACCGGGTCGCGGTGGACCCGTCGCTCTACTGCCACGAGTGCCGCTACTGCCGCACGGGCCACGACAACCTGTGCGAGCGGTGGGGCGCGATCGGCGTGACGACGGCCGGCGGCGCGGCGCAGTTCGCGGTGGCGCCCGTGGCGAACTGCGTGAAGCTGCCCGAGCACGTCCGCACCGAGGACGCGGCGCTGGTGGAACCGCTGTCGTGCGCGGTACGGGGTTACGACGTGCTGCGCTCCCGCCTCGGGGCGCACGTCCTGATCTACGGCTCCGGGACGATGGGGCTGATGATGCTGGAGCTGGCGAAGCGGACGGGCGCGGCGGGGGTCGACGTCGTCGACGTGAACCCGTCCCGTCTGGAGACGGCCCGCCGGCTGGGCGTCTCCGGGGCGGCGGCGAACCCGGACGAGCTGGACCGGCCCGAGGGGTGGGACGTGGTCGTGGACGCCACGGGCAACGCGGCGGCGATCCAGGACGGCCTGGAGCGGGTGGCCAAGGCGGGCACGTTCCTCCAGTTCGGGGTGGCGGACCACGGGACGCGGGTGACGATCGACCCGTACCGGATCTACAACCGGGAGATCACCATCACGGGGTCGATGGCGGTCCTCCACAGCTTCGAGCGGGCGGCGGGGCTGTTCGCGAACGGGGTGCTGGACCCGGAGGTGTTCATCAGCGACCGCGTTCCGCTGGACCGGTATCCGCAGGCGCTGGAACAGTTCGCGGCGGGGGTGGGCCGCAAGATCCTGGTGATGCCGTAGGGCTTTTCTCGCCCCCGCCGCCCTTTCCCGTCCCGTCCCCGGGGGCTGGCGCCCCCGGACCCCCGCTGTCGGCCCTGAACGGGCCTCGTCCTCAAACGCCGGACGGGCTGCATGTCCTCACCCTCCGATCGGGCGGTGGGTGGGCATAGGCCGGGGGTCTGGGGGCGCAGCCCCCGGGGACGGGACGGGTAGGGGCGGCGGGGGCGAGAAAGCCGACGGTAAGGGAACGGCAAAACGGCCTCGCTCGTTCATGTGGCATGACAGCTATGACCCCCGGCTCGAACATCCCCCTCTCCGCCACCCGCGTGGCGGTGGACGTCACCGCCCCCGTGCGCCTCGACGTCTCGAGCCTGCTGCTCACCGCCGACGGCAAGGTGCGCTCCGACGACGACTTCATCTTCTACAACCAACCGAACGGCCCCGGCGTGACGTACCGCTCCGGCGGCGGTACGGCCCCCGACGCGATCACGGTCGACACGGCCGCCGTCCCCCCGGGCATCGAGAAGATCGTCGTCACCGCGAGCCCGGACGCCGCGGGGCAGACGTTCCAGGGCATCGAACCGACGGCGACGATCCGCAACGCGGACGACGGCGGCGTCCTGGCCACCTTCACGCCCCCGCAGCTCGGCGCCGAGACGGCGCTGGTGATCGTGGAGATCTACCTGCGCAACGGCGCGTGGAAGGCCCGGGCGGTGGGCCAGGGGTACGCCGACGGTCTGGCCGGCATCGCCACCGACTTCGGCGTGACGGTGGAGGAACCGGCCGCGCCCGCACCGGCCGCCCAGCCCGCCGCGCCCGCCGCTCCCCCGGCTCCCGCCGCCCCCGTGACCCCCGCGGCCGCCGCCCCGCCGATGCCCCAGTCGCCTCCCCCGGCGCCGCCCGCCGCCGCTCCCGGCGCCGGCAAGATCAACCTCGACAAGGGCCGCGTCAGCCTCCAGAAGAACCAGACCGTCTCCCTCATCAAGGGCGGCCAGCCCCTGCTGTCCCAGGTCAAGATGGGCCTCGGCTGGGAGCCGGCGTACCGCGGCCGGGACATCGACCTGGACGCCTCGGTCATCGCCTACGGCCCGCAGCGCAACCACATCGACAGCTGCTACTTCGGCAAGCTGACCATCGTCGGCGGCGCGATCAAGCACTCCGGGGACAACCTCACCGGTGAGGGCGGCGGGGACGACGAGGTGATCGCCGTCGATCTGGGCCGTCTCCCGCAGGAGGTCACGGGCCTGGTCTTCACGGTGAACTCGTTCTCCGGGCAGAAGTTCACCGAGGTGGCGAAGGCCTACTGCCGGCTGCTGGACGCCACGACCGGCGAGGAGCTGGTCCGCTTCGACCTCACCAGCGCCGAACCGCAGACGGGCGTCATGATGGCGAAGCTGATCCGCCAGTACTCCGGCGAGTGGGAGATGACCGCCATGGGCGAGTTCGTGAAGGCCCGGACGGTCCGGAACATGGTGAAGCCGGCGGCGCAGGCGCTCTGACCCACCACCTGGCATCCCCCACCCTGACATCTCCCGCAGTCGCGGGCGCCCTCCCTCAGGCGGAGGCGCGCCCGCCGCCGGGCTCAGCGGGCCGGGCGCAGTCCCTCCGTCAGCAGCGTCACGTACCGCCGGATGCTCCCGCAGCCGCCGTCCCCGCCGACCAGTTCCGCCGCCGACGCCAGGCCGTGCGCCAGCCGCAGCACCTCCATGGGCTCGACGTCCGCCCGCAGGGTCCCCTCCCGCTGCGCCGCCTCCACCAGCCGGGCCGCCGCGTCCTTCACGCTGGTGGCGCAGGCCGGGACGGCCCGGCCTGCGCCGTCGGTGACGGCCGAGCCCAGCAGCGCCTTCATCCCGCGGACCTGGAGCGTTCCGACGCACAGCTCGTTCAGCCAGGCCACCAGCGCCTCCCCCGGCGGCAGTCGCGCGCCGAGTTCGTCGGCGCGGACCGCGAACGCCTCGACCCGGTCGACGTAGGCCGCCTCCAGCAGCGCCTGCCGGGTCGGGAAGTGCCGGTACAGCGTGCCGGAGCCGACGCCGGCGCGCTTGGCGATGTCGTCGAGGGACGCGCCCTCCCCGTGCTCGGCGAAGGCCTCCGCCGCCGCCGTCAGCAGCCGCTCGTAGTTGCGGCGGGCGTCCGCGCGCATGGGCCTGGCCCGCGTCATCCAGCGCCTCCTTCGTCCGGCACCCAGCGCGGCACGTCGCCCGGCCGGCAGTCCAGCGTGCGGCAGGCCGCGTCCAGCGTGGTGAACCGTACCGCCTTCGCGCGGCCGTTCTTCAGCACGGCGATGTCGGTAGGCGTGATGCCGACGACGATCGCCATCAGACCACCTCGGCGATCTCGGCCTGGAGGTCCGTCGCCTTGTGCAGGAGGCTGCGCATGATGACCATGAGCATCGCGAACGCGGCGGCCACGCCGAGGCCCGCGGTCGCGGCGGCCAGCGCGCCCTCGACGTCCATGCCGTCGCCGGGCGAGGGGATCTCGGCCAGGGCCAGATGCCCGGCGACCCCGAGCGCCAGCACCGTCGCCACGACCGCGGAGCCGATGATGACGTCGACCCAGCGGAAGGCCAGCGGGGTGAAGATCGCGTCGCGTTCGACCGCGGTGAGCAGCATCCACACCGCGAAGAGCCCGACCTGGACGCAGACGACCTCGATGATCGCCACCGTTGTGTAGGGTCCCGCGAACGGCGCGTAGGGCGGGAAGCGGTCGACCTCATCGGCTGCCGCGCCCGGGATGACCACGAGCTGACCGAAGAGACCGAGCAGGATCGCCAGGACGATGCCGGCCCGGAGCGCGGCGATGAAGATTCGATGCATATATCGATTCTCGATGGATACCGATCGAAAATCAATCGATGCGGTGATCAACCTTTTGGCCGTGATCACCATCGGGGGCGGTGAGCAGCGCGGCCAGCCCGGCGAGCAGCTGCCGTTCGCCCCCGCTCTGGGCGAGGGCCGGTCCGAGCTCGCGCAGCTGCGGGAACTCGGCGGGCGGGAGCCGGTGCAGGCCGAGCCGGAAGGCCGGGTCGGTCTCGTCGGGGGCGTCCACGGTCTGCCGGAGTTCGATGACGATGTAGCCGAGCACCCAGGACAGGAACCTGCGGTAGAGCGTCAGCGCGCGCTCGTCGTCCATGCCTGATCCCCGCAGCAGGGCCAGCACGCGTTCATGGCAGCGCAGCACCGCGCGCGGGCGGCGGGCGAAGGGGACGCTGAGGGGGCGGGTGGCGACGAGCGGCACGACGCGGGGATGGGCGAGCGCCATCCGGTAGATCGCGAGGGCCTGCTGTTCCAGCCCCTCCCGCCAGGCGATCACCCCCGCCTCCTCCGCCGCCGCCCCGTCCGCTCCCGCCGTCACCCTGCCCGCCCCCGCCGTCACCTCGTCCGCGCGCGTCAGTGGTTCCTCGGCGTCCAGGAACAGCGTCTCCACCATCCCGTCGAGCAGGTCGTCCTTGCTGGGCGTGTAGCGGTACAGCGCCATCGCCTCCACGCCCAGCTCGTCGGCGACGCGGCGCATGCTCAAGGCCGCCAGGCCCTCCCGGTCCACCACCGCGACCGCCGCCCGCAGCACCCTCTCCCGCGTCAGCCGCTCCCGGCCCCGCACGGTCTCCTCGGCCACCACCTGCCGCACCTCCTGCACCCCGGGCTCCCCTTGACCCGCTTACGACGTAAGCGCACCCTGGAAAAATACGGTGTAAATGTACACAAGAAGCATATATCCCACACAGCGGAACAGGACAGCACGATGACGACACAGGCACACCGGCCGCAAGGCCAGTTCGACACCCTGGTGCGCGCCCTCGCGGACGAGATGTCCCGGCGCTCCGGCGACATAGCCCACCCCGCGGCGTACGACGACGGCCGGACGGACGGCGGGCCGCGGGCGTTCGGCGCAGAGGCCGTCGACGCCGGCATCGCCCCGTCGACGCGCCGCAGCGGGCTGTACGTCCGCGCGGCGCTGGTCCCGGGGGACGACGCCGCGGGGAGCGACGGAGCCGCGCGGCCCGACATGGATGCCGTCCCGCCCGCCCCGCCGCTCGGCCTGTTCGAGGACCTGCGGGTGGACGTGGACGGTCCGGCCCCCACGATGACCGTCTCCGGCCGTCTCTGGCGGCTCACCGCCGGCGGTCTCACCTGGATCGCGCGGGTCGCCGAGCAGCCGGACGGCTCGTACGCCGGCCCCGTCGTCTTCCGCGACGGCAACCCCGCGCTGCGCCCCGCCGCCTCCGTGCAGGTACGGCTCACCGGCCGGCCGCCGCTGCAACGGCTCGGCGCCCTGGTGACGTTCAGAAGCCCGGGGGCCGCCGACCGGACCCTCGGCTACGCCTTCCGCCGGCCGGGTTTCCGCGAGGTCGGCATCGAGTTCGACCAGGTGGAGGGCGCCGTCCGGACGGACGTGTACGCCCTGCACGACCATCCGCTGCGGCCCCCCGACCTCCCCGATCTCACGCTGAGCGTGGAGGACGCGTTCACCCGACAGGGCATCGACGTCACCCGCACCCGCGGCGGCGACACGATCCCGCTGTCCGCCGCCGCGAACGACGTCTGGTCGAACATCGAGATGCACGACGCCATGCAGGCCCACTGGTCCGAGTGGAAGCCCGGCCCGACCGGCCAGGGCGTCGCCCAGTGGCAGGTGTGGACGCTGTTCGCGGGCCGGCACGACCGGGGGACGGGCCTCGGCGGGATCATGTTCGACTTCGAGGGCGCGGTCCAGCGGCAGGGCTGTGCGGTGTTCTCGGACTCGTTCATCTCCGAGGAGCCGCCGGGCGATCCCGCGCCCCAGGCCTTCGCGCGCCGCATGCGGTACTGGACCGCGGTGCACGAGATCGGGCACTGCTTCAACCTGTGGCACTCCTGGCAGAAGACGGCGGCGGAGGACAGCCTCTGGATGTCGATTCCGGACGAGCCCGAGGCCCGCAGCTTCATGAACTACCCGTTCAACGTGGTGGGCGGCCCGGACTCCTTCTTCGCCGACTTCCGGTACCTGTTCTCGGAGAACGAGCTGCGCTTCCTGCGGCACGCCCCCGAGCGCTTCGTCCAGCAGGGCGGCCTCCCGTGGGGCGACGAGCACGCCTTCGAACAGGTGCGCCGCGAGACCGCCGCCGGCCCGCTGACGCTGTCCCTGCGCGTGAACCGCGAGCCCGGCCCGGACGGCGCCCACCGCTACGGGATGCTGGAGCCGGTGATCGGCGAACTCAAGCTCGCCAACACCTCGGCCGCCCCCGTCATGGTGGACAAGAACGTGCTGAGCGGCGACGAACTCGGCGTCGTCGTCCAGCGCGGCGGGGCCGCCGAGGCCCGGATGCGCCGCCCCTACCTGCACTACTGCCGGCAGCGCGAGCCCGTGGTGCTCCAGCCCGGGGAGGCGCTCTACCACGCCCTCGTGCTCGGCTCCGGCGTCGGGGGCTGGCAGATCGCCGAACCCGGGACGTATCGCGTGTACGCGGCGCTGCGCACCGTCGGCGATCCGGCGGGCCGGGCGGCGACGGCCGCCGCCGACGGGGCCGCGCAGGGACAGCTCCTGGCCGCGCCGCTCAGCGTGCGGGTGGAGCGCCCGGCGGGGCGTGAGCAGGAGCGGCTCGCGGACGACGTCCTCACCGACGAGGTCGGGCGCGTCCTCGCCCTCGGCGGCAGCCGTGTCATGGACCGCGCCAACAAGGTGCTGGAGGAGGTCGTCGACCGGATCCCCGAGGAGGCGGTGGCCACGCATGCCGCCTCCTGCCTGATGACGGCGTCGGCCGTGCCGGGCAAGGTGCTGCGCGAGGGGCAGATCCGCCAGGACTCGCTGGGCCTGGAGACCGGCCGGCTGGCCGAGCGCGCCTACGGCGACCTCGACGCGGCGGCCGAGACGCTCGGCCACATCCGGCTGACCCGCGCCGTCGAGCAGGTCGCCGGCGCACGCCACGACCGGGAGGAGGGCGCGCCGGCCGCCCGGCTGCTGACCGACCTCGCCCGGACCCTGGAGCGTCGCGGGGTCAAGCCCTCCGTGGTGCAGGAGGTGCGGGAACTGGGCCGCAGGCTCGCCGCCGAGGGCTGACGGCGGGCAGGAGATTCCGGTCCGTACCGCAACCGCTACGCGGTACCACCTCGGGTTCCTGTTTCACAGGCCACTGGCGACCGGTGAGGGTCGGTCTTACACGGCCTCCGCAGGCCTGACTTCCCGCCCGTCCGGCGGTAGGTCCGACGACTACGCAGCCGGACAAGGCGCGCCCGGGTGTAGCGGCTTGCTCTCCAGCAGCCCCTGGTCCACGAGCCGCGTGAAGGCCTCGCGCACCGGCGCCCGGGACAGCCCTAGGCGCTCGGCGAGCTCGGCGTCGCGCACCACCGCGACAAGGAGGCGGACAGGGGGATGCGCCAGGGGACCGCGCACACGGGCGCGAGCCCCTCGCAGTGCGTGCGGCGTCGGGCGGCGCGTCCGGTCAGCCGCGCCGCTGGCGCTTCCAGGGGCCGGTGATGGCGAGCATGATGCCGGGGGTCTGGATGTTCGCGTACAGCGTGCGGCCGTCCGGGGAGAAGGTGACGCCGGTGAACTCGCTGTATTCCGGGTCGTCTTCGGTGCCCTGGTTCAGGTCGTTGCGGGCGATCGGGTAGGTGCGGCCGGAGTCGGTGGCGCCGAACAGGTGCTGGACGCCCTCGCCGTCCTCGGCGATGACCAGTCCGCCGTAGGGGGAGACGGTGATGTTGTCGGGGCCGTCGAGGGCGCCGTCCGCCGAGGGGTCGGGGTTGACGCCGAGGAGGACCTTCAGGGTGACGGTGCGGCGCTTGGGGTCGTAGAACCAGACCTGGCCGTCGTGCGCGGCGCCGGGGCTCTCGGCGCGGGCGTACGAGGAGACGATGTAGGCGCCGCCGTCGGCCCACCACATCCCCTCCAGCTTGCGGGCGCGGGTGACCTCGCCGGCGGCGAACTGCTTGCGCACGTCGACGGTCTTCGCGTCGCGGTCGGGGACGTCGATCCAGTCCACGCCGTACACCGTGCCGATCTTCGTGGCGCGGGAGAGGTCGTCGACGAACTTGCCGCCGGAGTCGAAGCACTTGGGGGCCTGGAGGACGCCGGCGTCGTCGGCGAGGGTGCGGAACCGGCCGCGGCCGTGCTCGAAGCCCTTCGGGGGGACCCAGCGGAAGAAGAGGCCGTTGGGGCTCGCGGCGTCCTCGGTGAGGTAGGCGTGGCCGCGCCTCGGGTCGATGACGACGGCCTCGTGGTCGTAACGGCCGAAGAACTTCAGCGGCTTGGGATCGCGGTTGGCGCGGCGATCGCAGGGGTCGACCTCGAAGACGTAGCCGTGGTCCTTGGTCATGCCGTTGACGCCGGCCCGGTCGGAGTTCTCCTCGCAGGTGAGCCAGGTGCCCCAAGGGGTGCTGCCGCCCGCGCAGTTGGTGGAGGTGCCGGCGATGCCCACCCATTCGGCGACCCGGCCGCCGGGACGGACCTCGACGACCGTGCAGCCGCCGGCCGCGGCCGGGTCGTAGACCAGACCCTCGGTGAGCGGGACGGGGTGCTTCCAGTTGGCGCGGGGGCCCTTCAGCTCGTGGTTGTTGACGAGGAGGGTGGTGCCGCGCGGGCCCTCGAAGGCGGCCGTGCCGTCGTGGTTGGAGGGGGTGAACTCGCCCGACTCCAGTTTCGTCTTCCCGCTGTAGGTGATGACCCGGTAGCTGAATCCGGCGGGCAGCGCGAGGATGCCCTTCGGGTCGGGGACCAGCGGCCCGTAGCCGACACCGACCCCGCGGCGCGCGGCCTCCGGCGTGTCCTGCGCGCTCTCGGTGTCCGTGGACGCGAGGGCGTTGGGCGCGCTGGCGAGGGCGCCGACGCTGCCCGCCAACGCGACTCCGGCCCCGGTGACCGCGGATGTTCTGGCGAAGTCCCTGCGGGTGAGCGACATGGTGTCTCCTGAGACGGTGGCTGTGCCGTGAGGTGCGGCGAACCTCGGATCGGCGCCACGCTCCCGCCCACGCCTGAACAACGCCTGAACACAGGGCAGCTTCGGCTCCCCCGCTTGTGTGAACCCACCGGGTCGAGGGCGGGGACTCGTGGTGGCCGACGAGGGCTCTGGGCCGGCAGAGCCTCCGGGCTGTGGGTCGGGGATGTGGGTTCGGAACCTTGAGTTCGAGGGCTTTGGGCCTGGGCCGGCGGGGCTGTGGGCCCGGGGACTGGGGCCTGTCCGGCGGGGCTGTGGGCCCGGGGCCTGGGGCCTGTCCGGCGGGGCATGCCGGAGGCTCCCTCCAGCTTTCCGTCGGACGTACCGAGCCCCGCTCGCCCCCGCCGAGGAACCACCGCAGGTTCCCGTGACCGGAGCCGCCGGGCAGGCCTAGCCCTGCTGGGACCTGGCCTTGAAAGCCGCCTTGCGGGCCTCCTTGGCGATGCGCTTGTCGGGGTGGAGGCGGCCCATTGCCTCCAGTACGTCGGGGGTGGCCGGGTGCTCGACGCGCCAGGCTGCCGCGAAGAAGCCGCTGTGCTGCTGGGCCAACCCCTCGACCAGGGACTGGAGTTCCTCGGAGTTGCCCTCGGCGGCCAGTTGGGCGGCCACGGTGTCGATGGTGAGCCAGAAGATCATGGCCTCCGACGGAGGCGGTACGTCGGTGGCGCCCAGCTCGGTCAGCCAGACCCGGGCGAGGCCGCCCAGTTCGGCGTCGTCGAGCACCTCCCGCACGGCCGGCTCAGCCTGGGGCCCCACCAGGGACAGCGCCTCCTGACAGCGCAGCCGGCGCAGCGGCGCACCCTCGTCGGAGCCGCGGGCGGCGGCCAGCAACTCCCGCGCGGCGGCGAGGGGTTCGCGCTGGGCGAGCCACTGCTCGGTCTCGGCGCGGGCGGCGAGCGGCCCGTAGCCGGCGCTGCCGTCGAGGAGGACGTCGGCGCCCTTGTCGGCGAGCTCGCCGACGGCCGGCACGGTGAACCCGGCCTCCAACAGCCGCGCCCGCAGCCCGTACAGGCCGAGCGGGGTGAGCCGGACCATGCCGTAACGGGCGACGTCTGTGTCGTCGTCGACCGGTGAGGCGGGGGCCTCGGCGGACTCACGCATGAGCGCCTCGTCCACCGGCCGGTAGGAGACCAGCCCGATCGGCTCCAGCAGGCGGAACTGGTCGTCGAGGCGCATCATCGCGTCGGAGACCTGCTCCAGCATGTCGTTGGTGGGCTCGGCCGCGTCCCCGGGGACGATCATCGAGGCGGCGAGCGCGGGCAGCGGGACGGGCGCCTCGCCGGGGCTGTCCTCGCCGACGGTCAGCAGGTAGAGGTTGCCGAGCACGCCGTCGAGGAAGGCGGCCTCCCGCTCGGGGTCCCAGTCGAGCCGGGAGAGGTCGACCTGGCCGAGCCCGCCCTCGGAGTCGACGGCCTCGATCAGATCGTCGAGGTCGGGCACGCTCGCGTCGGCGAGGACCGTCTCCAGGGCGACGAGCCAGAGGGCGAGCACGTCCTGCGGGGAGCCGCCGGTCAGCAGCGCGAGGTCCTCGCCCGCGGCGACGGCGCCGGTCTCCTCGTCGACGATCTCGACGAGCCCGGTGTCCAGCGCGACCCGCCACGCCTCGCTCGCGCAGGCGGCGGCCTCGTCGCCGGTGAGGCCGAGCACCTCGGCCGCGGCCGGCAGCTGCTCGTCGACGAGTCCGCCCCCGGCGTCGACACGCGTCTCGGGCCCGGCCCAGCGGGCGAGGCGCGCGGCGCGCAGGAGCAACGGGGTCGACAGCGCGTCGCGCGCCAGCTCCGCTTCGGAGTGCAGCCGTACGGGCGGCAGGGGGGAGCTGTCTGACATCGGCTGGTTCTCCTAGGACGCGTCGTGCCACTCGGTCACTCAGCCTAGACGGATATCCACCCATGCCGCCCGGTTCATCTCCCGTACGGCATCCGTACATGGCTGAAACCTTGACAACTGGCGTGACCAGGCAGGAGATTGACGCGCGTAGAAGTTGGGGGGACAGGTGTTCACTGATTTTCTCCGCGCGTCCGTCCGCGCCCCACGCCTCACCCTCGTCCCGGCGCTCATGTACGTCCCCCGGAGGGAACCCGTTGCCTAGCAGGTCTTCCGCGCGCCTCGCCGCGCTCACCGTCGCCGCCGTCTGCTCCGCGGCGTCCACCGTCGTCATCGCCTCGCCCGCGCAGGCCGACGCCGTGCGCATCCACGACATCCAGGGCACCACCCGGATATCCCCGTACGCCGGCCAGCAGGTCACGGACGTGGCCGGAATCGTCACCGGGGTGCGCACCTACGGCTCCTCCAGAGGTTTCTGGATCCAGGACCCGAACCCGGACACGGACGTCGCCACCAGTGAGGGCGTGTTCGTCTTCACCAGCTCCACCCCGAAGGTCGCCGTCGGCGACTCCGTCACCGTGACCGGCACCGTCACGGAGTTCGTCCCCGGCGGCGCGTCGACCGGCAACCAGTCGGTGACCGAGATCGTGCGGCCGACGGTCACCGTCGTCTCCAGCGGCAACCCGGTCCCGGCCGCGACCGTCGTCAACGCCGGGACGGTCCCGAACAAGTACGCCCCCGACGGCGACCCCGCCGCGAACAACTCGATCAACGGCCTGACCCTGCGGCCGCGGAAGTACGCCCTGGACTACTACGAGTCCCTGGAGGGCCAGAACGTCCAGGTCGCGGACACGCGCGTGGTCGGCGCGACCGACCCGTACACCGAGCTGTGGGTCACGGTGAAGCCGCACGAGAACCCGAGCGGCAACGGCGGCACGGTGTACGGCTCGTACAAGACGCCGAACACCGGCCGGATCCAGATCCAGTCGCTCGGCGCGACGGCCGCCTTCCCGAAGGCGAACGTCGGCGACGTCCTCGAGGGCGTGACCGCGGGCCCGCTGGACTACAA
This sequence comes from Streptomyces sp. NPDC002328, assembly GCF_042890065.1. Taxonomy (NCBI): domain Bacteria; kingdom Bacillati; phylum Actinomycetota; class Actinomycetes; order Kitasatosporales; family Streptomycetaceae; genus Streptomyces; species Streptomyces sp. NPDC002328. Next base: position 116,027 of record NZ_JBIARQ010000001.1, read on the forward strand.
CCAGTTCGGCGGCTACACCCTGGTCGCGAACCGGATCGGCACGCTGAAGAGCGCCGGCCTGGAGCGTGAGACCACCGAGGCGCAGCAGACGGGCGAGCTGGCCGTCGCGACGTACAACGTCGAGAACCTCGACCCGGGCGACGCCACCTTCGATGAGCACGCCGCCGCGATCGTGCGCAGCCTCCAGTCGCCCGACATCGTGTCCCTGGAGGAGATCCAGGACGACAACGGCGCGAAGAACGACGGCACGGTCGGCGCCGGCCAGACGGTGCGCAAGCTGATCGACGCGATCGTCGCCGCGGGCGGCCCGCGCTACGACTGGCGCTCCGTGGACCCGGTGAACAACGCCGACGGCGGCGAGCCGGGCGGCAACATCCGCCAGGTGTTCCTGTTCAACCCGGAGCGGGTCTCCTTCACGGACCGCGCGGGCGGCGACGCCACCACCGCGGCCGGGGTGACCGGGGTCCGCGGCAAGGCGGCCCTGACGGTCTCCCCCGGCCGGATCGACCCGGCGAACGCGGCCTTCAACTCCAGCCGCAAGCCGCTGGTGGGCGAGTTCGTCTTCCGTGACCGCACGGTCTTCGTGATCGCCAACCACTTCAACTCCAAGGGCGGCGACCAGGGTCTGACCTCGCAGTACCAGCCGGCGGCGCGCAGTTCGGAGGTCCAGCGCCACCAGCAGGCGGCCCTGGTCAACGGCTTCGTCAAGGACATCCTGGACCTGGAGCGCAAGGCGTCCGTCATCGCGCTCGGCGACATCAACGACTTCGAGTTCTCCGGCACCGCGGACGTCCTCGAAGGCGACGGCGAGCTGTGGTCGGCGATCAAGTCCCTGCCGACGAACGAGCGTTACTCGTACGTCTACCAGGGCAACAGCCAGGTCCTCGACCAGATCCTGGTCAGCCCGGCCATCCGGCGCGGCGTCTTCGAGTACGACAGCGTGCACGTCAACTCGGAGTTCCACGACCAGATCAGCGACCACGACCCGCAGGTGCTGCGCTTCCAGCCGTAAGGCCTGCGCTTTCAGCCGTGGGCCGCAGGCCTCGTCAACTGGGCCGGCTGAACACGCCGTTCAGCCAGCCCTGCCAGGCGAGTTCGTTCGCCTTGGCGTCGGCGTCCGGCGCGAAGTCGTGGACGCTGACGCCGACGGGCGCGCCCCAGTGGTTGCGTCCGAAGAAGCGGATCAGCGCGTGGTCCGTGCGCAGCCCGACGAAGTAGGGGTTGCGGAAGTCGAGTACGGCGTCCACCGGTCGCCCCTCGGGCCCGTGGGCGCGTACCCGCTCGCCGGCCGCGTCGCCGTCGGCGAGGCCGAGCGCCCGGCCGACGGCGGCGAAGGCGTCGGGGGCCTTGGACGCCTCGGGCCCCTCGAAGGTCGCGAAGGCCACCGGGCGGGGCGCGAAGTGCGTGAGGTACTCGCGCAGGGTGTGCAGATAGAACTCGGTGTGCTTGCTCGCGCCGTCGTACTGGTTGTCCCAGTCGTCGGTGAAGACGCCGCTGTGCACGTACCGCACCCAGGCGCGGCGTCCGCCGTCCCGCGCCTCGATGGTGTGCTCCAGCTGGTTGGCGCTCTGGACGGAGAAGCCGACGTCCTCGCTGCGAATGGTGAGGTGGTGCGGCGGGTCCCAGGCGGTGACGGTGGAACCGAAGGCCGCCGCGCCCCCGACCCGGGGCTCGGGCGGATCCATCGGCCACAGATAACCCCCGGTGCCTTCGGTGATCGCCTCCCAGACCTGCTCCGGAGAGGCGTCGACCTCAAACTCACGGACGATCTCGAATTCCCTGTCCGTCGACGTGCTGTTCTGCGGCGTGCTGTTCTGCGACATGGCAAGCTCCTACTGGTTGTTCTCGGGGGAGGACTCGGGGCGAGCCTCGGGAAGGGCGGCGGGCCGCTCCTCGGCCGCGGGCCGCGCCTTGAGCGTCGGATGGACGGCGACCACGATCCGGTGATCCCGGCCCCGCTCGGCGTCCGGCGCGTCGTACTTGCGGATGAGCGCGGTGACGCCGACCGTCAGCTCCTGGACGAAGGCCGCGCGGTCGGCGGCGGAGGCGAAGCGGACCTCGCCGTCCAGGGCGTACGTCGCCAGCCGCTGGTCGGCCTTCGCCGCGCCGGTGATCAGCGAGCCGACGTCCCGCACCAGCCGTGCGCCGAGCGCGAGCAGCCAGCGCGCGGAGAGCTGGTCGCGGAAGCGGCCGGGATCCGGCTGCACCTCGGCCAGCGCCAGCGGCGAGATCACGTACGAGGCGGCGGTGGCGCGCATCAGCCGCTCGGTGACGTTGCCCTTGCGGCGCTCGCCGGCCAGTTCGACCAGACCGTGCCGCTCCAGCGCCTTCAGGTGGTAGTTCACCTTCTGCCGCGGCAGCCCCACCTTGCCGGCCAGCATCGCGGCCGACGCGGGGCCGGCCGCGAGCTCGGCCAGCAGCCGGGCCCGTATGGGGTCCAGGGAGACGGCCGCGGCCTCGGGGTCCTCGATGACGGTGACGTCCAACATGGGTCCACCGTCTCACCGAAAACTTTTTTTGTCCAGACAGTCAGAGTTTTCGGTGCGTGTCGGCGGCGGGCGTCATTCGGGCACGAGCCCGACGGCGTGCGTGTACCGGCTGCCGGTGACCTTCGTCAGCCCGGGGTAGGTCCGCACCCGCTCCCACTCGGGGGACGACGGCGCGGCCATGGCCTCCTCGTAGGCGCGCCCGCTCTCCCACTCGGCGTAGTTCAGGACGTGCGCCCCGTCGGCGCTGAGGTGGAAGTGGGCGGCGATCAGGCCGCGGTGGCCGTGGGGATCGTCCGCCAGGGCCTTCAGCACGACGTCCACCCAGTCGGCGCGCCGCCCGGCCGCCTCCGGTTCGAAGTCGATCCGCACGGTCGCGATCATCCCCGGGACCCGTACGTCCCCGGCGGCCCGTTCACGGCTGCGGTGACGCCGGTAGCGGTCGAGCGCCACCCGCTCGATGCCGGGGACGGCGGTGTCGATCTCGTCCACGCGCTCCTGGCGGTGCGTCTTCACGAAGGCCTCGAAGGCCTGCTCGGTCGTCCAGCGGGAGTGGTGCAGCAGGGTGGAGCCGTCATGGCCGGTGTAGAGGTGGTAGCCGAGCAGGTCGGCGGTGGGCCAGGGCCGTCGCTCCCAGGTGTGCGCGACCGCCTCGACGGTACGGGCCTGGCGCTCGGGCGTGCCGACGCGCCAGGTGCTGAAGAGGGGCGCGCCGGCGCGGGGGTCGGCGACGTCGGGGTGGGTCTCGGTTCGACGAGTCATGGCCCCCACCCTCCAACCTCAACCAAGATTCAGGTCAAGTGCGAGGTTCGCGGCCCCTTTTCGGGAAACCCGCAGGTCATGGAGGATGACGCCAAGGACCGTCCCGGCCGGTTGCCCGCACGATCCTGGTGGGCGGTGGCGCGGCGCACGGCGAAGGAACTGCTCGACGACGAACTCTCCGACCGGGCCGCCGCGTTGACGTACTACGGCGTGCTGTCCCTGTTCCCCGCCCTGCTGGTGATGGTGTCGCTGCTGGGCGTGGTCGGCCAACGCGCCACCGACGGGATCCTCGACAACATAGGGGAGTTGGCCCCCGGGCCGGCCCGGGACATCCTGCGCGACTCGGTCGTCCAGCTGGGCGAGAGCGGCGGGACGGGCAGCGTCCTGGCGGTCGTGGGCCTGCTCGCCGCGCTGTGGTCGGCGTCCGGTTATGTCGCCGCGTTCATCCGGGCGTCCAACGCGGTGTACGACCTCCCCGAGGGCCGCCCGGTGTGGAAGCTGACGCCGCTGCGGCTGGCGCTGACCGTGACGCTGATGCTGATGCTGGCGGCGAGCGCGCTGATCGTCGTCTTCACGGGACCGCTGGCCGAGCGCGCGGGCAGGCTGGTGGGGGCCGGCGACGCGGCGATCGCGGTGTGGGACGTCGCCAAGTGGCCGGTGCTGCTGCTCCTGGTGGTGCTGATGATCGCCCTGCTGTACTGGGCCGCCCCCAACGTCCGTGGCCGCGGCTTCCGTTGGATCTCCCCCGGCAGTGTCGTCGCCACCCTCATCTGGCTCGTCGCCTCCGCGGGCTTCGCGGTCTACGCGGCCAACTTCTCGCTCTACAACCGGACTTACGGCACGCTCGCGGGCGCCATCGTCTTCCTGGTGTGGCTGTGGCTGAGCAATCTGGCGATCCTGCTGGGCCTGGAGTTCGACGCGGAGCTGGCGCGGGAGCGGGCGATCGTGTGCGGCGGGCGGGAACGGGAGTCGGCGAAGACGCCGTACGCGGAACCGCATGCGGAGCCGTACGTGGAGCCGAGGGACACCCGGAAGTGGCCGGCCCGGCTGCGCTCGACGTGGGCGGCGACGCGCCGCGGCCGCTCGACCTCGTCGACCCAGTCGACCTCGGGGTGAACGACGTGGGGTGAACGACGCCGGCTGCGCCGTCGGACATGGTGGGACGCGATCGGACATGCGGAAGGGTCCGGCACCCGAACCGGGTGCCGGACCCTTCCGCACTCCGTGCGGAGCGTCCGCCGCTGATCAGCGACGACGGCCCGCTCGCCGCCGCCCCATCACACCGGCCGCGAGGAGCGCCACGCTCGCCGCCGCGGCGATGAGCACGGGGCGCGGGTGCTGCTGGGCGTAGCGCACCGGGGTGCGCAGCGTCCCGGGCAGGTCGCGGCTCGCGCGGGACGTCGTGTCCTGCACACCGTGGCGTGCGTGCGCGGCCTTGTCCTGGGCGGTGAGTGCCGCCTCCTTGGCCTTGTTCTGGGCGACGTGCCCGGCGCGGCCCGCCTTGTCCTGGACCGTGTGACCGGCCCGGCCCGCCTTGCTCTGGACGGTGTGGCCCGCGCGTCCGGCCTTCTGCTGCACGGTGTGGCCCGCCTGGGCGGCCGTGCTGCGGAGCTGGACCGTCATCGCGCCCGCGCGGTCCCTGAGGTCGGCCGCACGGGCGCGGGCCCGTCCACGGAGGTCCGTTTTCGCCGCCAACTCCTCGACGGTGTGGCCGAGTTGGTTTCGCGTCTCGGCTATCTGCCTGCGCAGCTCCGCCGCCGCTGTCCTGTCCGTCATCGATGCGCCCTTTCCCTGATCTCCTCGACGTCGGCCTTGACGCTGCCGATGGCTTCCTCGGGGGTGGGCGGCGCGGCCCGGCGCAGCTGCCTGCGGCCGGTCACGGCCAACACGGCGGCGATCGCGAACAGTACCGCCGTCACGATGAGCGCCGCGGCCCAGACGGGCAGCGCCAGCGAGAGTGCGGCGACGCCCGTCCCGGACAGGGCGAGCAGACCGGCGTAGGCGAACGCGCCCGCCCCGCCGAGCATTCCGCCGCCGCGCCCCGCGCGGCGACCCTTCTCGGCCAGCTCCTCCTTGGCGAGGGCGAGTTCCTGCCGTACGAGCCGGGAGAGCTGTTCACTGGCTTGGCCGACGAGTTCGCCGACCGAGTGGTGCCCGTCGTGGTGGACGGGCCGGGTGTCCGTGATCCCGGTCAAGGTGTTCCGCCTCCTCTCGGTTCCGGAACCACCGGGTACCCTGCCGGGCCGGTGCTACCCCTGCCCGGCAGGACCCCGCACGCCGCCCATAGGACGGTCGCACGTCCCGCCGACTCCTCCCCCGACACGCCCACCACCCCCACAGACACCACACCACAGCTAATCAATACCCCGTAGAAGAATTAAGTAGAGCTTCACCCCCACCTGTCCGAAGCTACTCCCATGACAACCGCACCCGTGCACGCACCCACACCCGCGCACGCACCCGCCCCCTCCCCCTCCCCCGCCCCCGCCCCCGCCCCCGTCTTCGGCCGCGCCCTGTGCGCCATGATCACGCCCTTCACCGAGTCGGGGGCGCTGGACCTGGACGGCGCGCAGCGGCTCGCCGCCCGTCTGGTGTCGCACGGCTGCGACGGGCTGGTGCTGTCGGGGACGACGGGCGAGTCGCCGACCACGTCGGACACGGAGAAGGCGGAGTTGGTACGGGCCGTGCGGGCGGCGGTCGGGGACGGGGTGCCGCTGGTGGCGGGCGTGGGCACCGCCGACACCCGCCACACGGTCGACGCGGCCCTGGCGGCCGAGAAGGCCGGCGCGACCGGCGTCCTCGTCGTCAGCCCCTACTACAGCAGGCCCCCGCAGGACGCACTGGAGGCCCACTTCCGCGAGGTCGCGGACGGCTGCGGACTGCCGGTGATGCTCTACGACATCCCCGGCCGCACCGGCGTCCGCATCGAACCGGACACGATGCTCCGCCTGGCGGAGCACCCCTCCGTCGTGGCCGTGAAGGACTGCTCCTACGACCTCCTCGGTGCCCAGAAGGTCATGTCCCGCACGGAGTTGGCGTACTACGCGGGCTGCGACGAGCAGATCCTCGCCCTGTACGCGGTGGGCGCGACGGGCTACGTCAGCACGGTCGCCAACGTCGTCCCCCGCCGACTCCGCGCCATCCTGGACGCGTTCGACCGCGGCGACACCCACGAAGCCACCCGCCTCCAGCACCAAGCCCTGCACCTCATCGAACCGATGATGACCACGAACCTCCCCGGCACGGTCACCACCAAGGCCCTCCTCACCACCCTCTCCCTCCCCTCCGGCCCGGTCCGCCCCCCACTACGCCCCGCCGACCCCGAAACGGCCACCGCCCTCCGCGCGATCCACGACCACCTCGTCACGCACTCGGGGTGAAGCCCGTCGGCGACGGACACGCAAAGAGCGCCCTGCCGACCACCGGCCGAAGGGCGCTCTTCCGCGGACGTGACGCTCAGTTGTGGCTGTGCAGGATTTCGTTCAGGCCGCCCCAGACCGCGTTGTTCGGGCGGGCCTCCACCGTGCCGGTGACCGAGTTGCGGCGGAAGAGGATGTTGGAGGCGCCGGAGAGTTCGCGGGCCTTGATGATCTGGCCGTCGGGCATGGTCACGCGGGTGCCCGCGGTGACGTAGAGGCCCGCCTCGACCACGCACTCGTCGCCCAGCGCGATGCCGACGCCCGCCTCGGCGCCGACCAGGCAGCGCTCGCCGATCGAGATGATCACGTTGCCGCCGCCGGAGAGCGTGCCCATCGTGGACGCGCCGCCGCCGATGTCCGAGCCGTCGCCCACGACGACGCCCGCGGAGATGCGGCCCTCGACCATCGACGTGCCGAGCGTGCCGGCGTTGAAGTTCACGAAGCCCTCGTGCATGACCGTCGTGCCCTCGGAGAGGTGCGCGCCCAGGCGGACGCGGTCCGCGTCGGCGATGCGGACGCCCTTGGGGGCCACGTAGTCCGTCATGCGCGGGAACTTGTCGATCGACGTCACCTGGAGGTGCAGGCCCTCCGCGCGCGCGTTCAGGCGGACCTTCTCGATGTCGTCCACGGCGACCGGGCCGAGGGACGTCCACGCGACGTTCGCCAGGTGGCCGAACATGCCGTCCAGGCTCTGGCCGTGCGGCTTGACCAGGCGGTGCGAGAGCAGGTGCAGACGCAGGTAGACGTCGTGCGCGTCCAGGGGCTTGTCGTCGAGGGAGGCGATGACCGTGCGGACCGCGACCACCTCGACGCCCCGGCGGGCGTCCGGGCCGATCGCCTTCGCCGCGCCCTCGCCGAGCAGCTCCACGGCCTTCTCGGGGGACAGGCGCTCGGTGCCGGCCGGGCCGGGCTCGGCGGTGAGCTCGGGCGCGGGGAACCAGGTGTCGAGAACGGTGCCGTCGGCGGCGAGGGTGGCGAGGCCGGCGGCCGCGGCGCCGGTGGTGCGAGGAGCAGTCGTTTCGGTCATAAGGGCAACCTAACCGGGTCGGGCCACCGGAGGCCAACCGACCGAGCGGCGTCTCAGGTGGCGGTCGGGAGGGGCCCCCTCCCACAGCGTCACCCCTCACCCACAACCCGCGCCAGCACCCCCCGCGCCTCCCCCTCGTCGTACGGCGTGTCCGTCAGCAGGGTCTGGAGGCAGATTCCGTCGATCAGGGCCACCAGGGCGCGGGCCGTGAGCGGGTCCGTGCGGGTGGTCAGGAGGGCGGTCAGAGCCTGGATCCATTCGCCGGCCACGGGCCGCAGGGCCGGGCGGCGCAGGGCGGCGAGATAGAGCTCGTACTCCAGCTCGACCCCGGTGCGGTCGCCCGACAGCCACTCGCCCATCAGGGCGGCCAGCTCGGCCGGGAGGTCGGTCCGGCGGTCCGTCAGACCGCCCCGGCCGCGCAGCAGTTCGGCGAAGCCCTCGTTCACCTGCCGCAGGGCGGCCGCCATCAGGTCGTCGAGGGTGGCGAAGTGGTACGTGGTGGAGCCGAGCGGCACGTCCGCCTCGGCGGCCACCGTGCGGTGGCTCAGGCCGGACAACCCTTTCTTCCCCACCACCCGGATCGCCGCGTCGATGATCCGCTGCCGCCGCTCGGGGTCGTGGCGGCGCGGCATCAGTGCACGCCCCCCGCCCCCTCCGCGCCCCCCAGGTTGAGCACCACCACTCCCCCGACGATCAGCAGGATGCCGGCCACCTTCGTGAACGTGAGCGCCTCGCCGAAGAGGACGAGCCCGAGGACGGCGATCGACGCGGTGCCGACGCCCGACCAGATCGCGTAAGCCGTCCCGATTCCGACCGACTTGAGGGTCTGGGCGAGCAGCGCGAAGGAGACGACATAGCCGACGGCCGTCAGCAGGGACGGCCAGAGCCGGGTGAAGCCGTTGCTGTACTTCATGGCGGTCGTGGCGGCGACCTCGGCGGCGATGGCGGCGGCCAGCGTCAGGTATCCCATGTGTACGAGCGTACATATCGAAGTGGCCCGCGAGCACCCGGGCGTGAGAAACCGTTATGGAAACCGCTCGCCCAAACGGATGCTCGGAAGCCACAGGGTCCACTACTGTTTCACCATTCACACACCGGGCCCTCGCAGCCCGCGGCCGCCGACACGAGCGCCGCTGGAGGAACAGCGCATGCCAGACAACAAGTCCCGGCCTTCCCCGGAGAATCCCTGGGAGAACGGTTGGGCCCCGGACACGTCCCGGGCACCCGGAACGCGACGGCTGTGGCTGGCCGGCGCGCTCGCCGTGGCCACCGTGGTGGCCTGCGTGACGGCGATATCCATCGCCGACAAGGCCACTGACGACCAGTCAGCCGCCCGCCAGGGCAACACGACGTCGGACAAGGAGACCTCCTCGGGGCTCATCTCCTTCGCCTCGCCCTCGGCGAGCGGCTCCTCGGCATCGCCTTCGGCGAGCAAGAGCGCCTCGCCGTCCGCGTCCGCCTCGGCGTCGGCCTCGCCGTCCGCCTCGACCTCGGCCCAGCCGCAGGGGAGTTCGTCGCCCCGCACGTCCCCCGTCCCGGCCCCGCCGGCGCCCCCCGCGTCGCCGACCAAGGGCGCGCCCGCCCCGCAGCCGGCGACCACCCGGAAGTCGGTGCGGTCGGTCAACTACCCCGACCGCTACTGGCGGGTGGGCGGCGGCACCGTGCGGCTCGAGGCGCCCGGCGGCTCGGAGTTCCGCGAGGACGCCTCCTTCGACGTCGTGGCGGGCCTGGCCAGGAGCTCCTGCTACTCGTTCAAGACGTCCGACGGCACGTATCTGCGCCATCGCAACTTCGTGCTGCGCTCGGAACGCAACGACGGCTCCGGCCTGTTCCAGCAGGACGCCACCTTCTGCCCCAACTGGTCGCCCTACTCGGGCGCCATGACGCTCCAGTCGGTGAACTACCCCAACTACGCCCTGCGGCACAAGAGTTTCCAGCTGCGGCTGGAGCCGTACGGCTACAACACCGGCAGCCGCGAGGACTTCGCGTTCCGCCTCGTGGACGGCCTCGCCTGAGCGAAGCCCTCACTCTCACGCACGTGTGGCCCCCGGCGATCGTCGCCGGGGGCCACACGTGTCAATCGCGTCCGCGGACGCCGAAGGCCTGTCTCAGACGTTGAAGCCGAGCGCCCGAAGCTGCTCGCGCCCGTCGTCGGTGATCTTGTCCGGGCCCCACGGCGGCATCCAGACCCAGTTGATGCGCAGCTCGTTGACCAGACCGTCCGTGGCGGACTTCGCCTGGTCCTCGATGACGTCCGTCAGCGGGCAGGCCGCGGAGGTCAGGGTCATGTCGATCGTCGCGATGTTCGCGTCGTCGATGTGGATGCCGTAGATGAGGCCGAGGTTGACCACGTCGATGCCCAGTTCGGGGTCGACGACGTCGTACAGCGCCTCGCGGACCTCTTCCTCCGAGGCCGGCTTCATCTCCAGGGTCTCGCTCATGCCGTCTTCCTTTCGGCTTCGGCGTCGGCGCCCAGCGCCTGGGCCGTCGCGTCCTTCCACGCCATCCAGCTGAGGAGGGCGCACTTGACCCGGGCCGGGTACTTGGAGACGCCGGCGAACGCGACCGCGTCCTCCAGCACCTCCTCCATCGCGTCGTCGGGTTCGAGCTTCCCCTTGGACTGCATCAGCTCCAGGAAGGTCTCCTGGATCCGCCGCGCCTCGGACAGCTCCTTGCCGACGAGGAGTTCGTTCAGCACGGACGCGCTCGCCTGGCTGATGGAGCAGCCCTGGCCCTCGTACGAGACGTCCTCGATCGTCGTGCCGTCGTACTTCACCCGGAGCGTGATCTCGTCACCGCAGGTGGGATTGACGTGGTGCACCTCGGCGTCGCCGTCCCTCAGACCACGCCCGTGCGGGTTCTTGTAGTGGTCCAGGATGACTTCCTGGTACATCGAATCCAGCTTCACGGTTCAGCTCACGCCTCTCAGCCGAAGAAGTTCCGTACGTGCTCCAGGCCGTCCACCAGAGCGTCGATCTCGGCGGGCGTGGAGTACAGATAGAACGACGCACGCGTGGTCGCGGGAATTCCGTAGCGCAGGCAGACGGGTCGCGCACAGTGGTGGCCGACGCGGACCGCGATGCCCTGCTCGTCCAGGACCTGGCCCACGTCGTGCGGGTGGATGTCGCCCAGCGTGAAGGAGATCGCCGCGCCACGGTCCTCGGCCGTGGTGGGGCCGATGATCCGCAGGTCGGGCACCTCGCCGAGCCGCTTCACCGCGTACTCGGTGAGCGCGTGCTCATGGGCGAGGATCTTGTCCATGCCGATCGCCGACAGATAGTCGATCGCCGCGCCGAGACCGACCGCCTGGGCGATCGGGGGCGTGCCCGCCTCGAACTTGTGGGGCGCGGGAGCGTACGTCGACGAGTGCATCGAGACCGTCTCGATCATCTCGCCGCCGCCGAGGAACGGGGGCAGGTCCTCCAGCAGCTCCTGCCGGCCCCACAGCACGCCGATGCCGGTCGGGCCGCACATCTTGTGACCGGTGAAGGCCACGAAGTCGGCCTGGAGGGCCTGGACGTCCAGCGGCATGTGCGGCGCGGCCTGTGAGGCGTCGATGCAGACGAGGGCGCCGACCTCCTGCGCCCGGCGGACTATCGCCTCGACCGGGTTGACCGTGCCGAGGATGTTCGACACCAGCACGAAGGAGACGATCTTCGTCTTCTCCGTGATGATCTCGTCGATGTTCGACAGGTCGAGGCGGCCGTCGTCGGTGAGACCGAACCACTTCAGCTTCGCGCCCGTGCGCTGCGACAGCAGCTGCCACGGCACGATGTTGGAGTGGTGCTCCATCTCGGTGATGACGATCTCGGTCTCGGAGTCCACGCGGTAGGGCTCGTCGGCCCAGCCCAGCATGTTCGCCACGAGGTTCAGCGACTCCGAGGCGTTCTTGGTGAAGATCACCTCGTCGCGGCTGGGCGCGTTGACGAACTCCGCGACCTTGTCGCGCGCGCCTTCGTACAGCGCCGTGGCCTCCTCGGCGAGCACATGCACACCGCGGTGGACGTTGGCGTTGTAGCGCTCGTAGTACTCGCTCAGGGCGTCCAGCACCTGGCGCGGCTTCTGTGAGGTCGCCGCGTTGTCCAGGTACACGAGCTTCCGGCCGTCGTGGACCTGCCGGTCCAGGATGGGGAAGTCCTTGCGGAGCGCCTCTGTGTCGAGGAGGCCCGGCAACTGCGTCACGCGGATACGCCACCCTTCACGTACTTGTCGTAGCCCTCGGCCTCGAGCTGGTCGGCGAGCTCCGGGCCGCCGGACTCGGCGATACGGCCGTTCGCGAACACGTGCACGTGGTCGGGCTTGATGTAGCGCAGGATGCGCGTGTAGTGGGTGATCAGCAGGGTGCCGACCTCGCCGGTCTCGCGGACGCGGTTGACGCCCTCGGAGACGATGCGCAGCGCGTCGACGTCCAGGCCGGAGTCGGTCTCGTCGAGGATCGCGACCTTCGGCTTGAGCAGCTCCAGCTGGAGGATCTCGTGGCGCTTCTTCTCACCGCCGGAGAAGCCCTCGTTGACGTTGCGCTCGGCGAAGGAGGGGTCCATGTTGAGGCGCTCCATGGCCTCCCGGACCTCCTTCACCCAGGTGCGCAGCTTGGGGGCCTCGCCGCGGACGGCGGTGGCGGAGGTGCGCAGGAAGTTGGACACGGAGACGCCGGGGACCTCGACCGGGTACTGCATCGCCAGGAACAGGCCCGCGCGGGCGCGCTCGTCGACGGACATCTCCAGGACGTCCTCGCCGTCGAGGGTGACGGTGCCGCCGGTGATCGTGTACTTGGGGTGACCCGCGAGGGAGTAGGCGAGGGTCGACTTGCCGGAGCCGTTGGGGCCCATGATGGCGTGCGTCTCGCCCTGCTTCACGGTGAGGTCGACGCCCTTGAGGATCTCCTTCGTGGCGTTGTCGGCCTCGACGGTGACGTGCAGGTCTCGGATTTCAAGCGTTGCCATGGATGCCTCAGGACTCCTGGGTGAGGGAGACGAGCACGTCGTCCCCTTCGATCTTTACGGGGTATACGGGTACGGGGCGCGTCGCGGGAAGGCCGGACGGTTTGCCGGTGCGCAGGTCGAAGGCGGAGCCGTGCAGCCAGCACTCGATCTGGCAGTCCTCCACCTCGCCCTCGGAGAGCGAGACGTTCGCGTGCGAGCAGATGTCGTGGATGGCGAACACCTCCCCCTCGGTCCGCACCACGGAGACCGGCGTGCCGTCGAGTTCCACCCGTTTCGGGGTGTCCTCGTCCAGCTCGCTCAGCCCGCAGGCGCGTACATAGGTCGTCATCCGACCGACGCCTCCAGCTCTTCGTCGATCTTCGCGAGCAGACGCTCCTCGATGTCGTCGACACCGATCTGCTGGACGAGCTCGGCGAAGAAGCCGCGGACGACGAGGCGGCGGGCCTCGTACTCCGGGATGCCGCGGGCCATCAGGTAGAAGAGCTGTTCGTCGTCGAAGCGGCCGGTGGCGGAGGCGTGGCCGGCGCCGACGATCTCGCCGGTCTCGATCTCCAGGTTCGGCACCGAGTCGACGCGCGCGCCGTCCGTGAGGACGAGGTTGCGGTTCATCTCGTAGGTGTCGGTGCCTTCGGCCCTGGCCTCGATGAGCACGTCGCCGATCCACACCGCGTGCGCGTCGTCGCCCTGGAGCGCGCCCTTGTAGACGACGTTGGACTTGCAGTGCGGGACGTTGTGGTCGACGAGGAGGCGGTGCTCCTGGTGCTGGCCGGCGTCGGTGAAGTACAGCCCGAACAGCTCGGCCTCGCCGCCGGTGCCGGCGTAGCGCACACGCGGGTGGAGGCGTACGACGTCGCCGCCGAAGGTGACGATCACCGACTTGAAGGAGGCGTCGCGGCCGACGAGGGCGTTGTGCTGGGCCACGTGGACGGCCTTGTCGTCCCAGTCCTGGACGGAGACGACGGTCAGCTTGGCGCCGTCGCCGAGGAGGTAGTCGACGTTGGCGGCGAGGACGGCGTCACCGGTGTGGTCGATGACGACGACGGCCTCGGCGAAGGCGCCCAGCTCGATGACCTGGTGGCCGTAGGCGACCCCGCCCTCGCCGTGCACCGCGATGCGGATCGGCTCGGTGAGGACGGTCTCCTTGGGGACGGTGACCACGCCGGCCTTCTCGAAGGCGGAGTACGCCTGGGCGGCGACGCGGTCCACGGGGGTGCCCGCCTTGCCCAGCCGGGCGTCGTCGCGGCCGACGGTCTCTACGGTGACGCCCTCGGGGGCCTCCACCTCGACCTTGACGCCGGTGCCGGCCGCGACGGCGGTGCCGTCGTGGAGGCCGCGCAGGCGCTCCAGCGGGGTGAACCGCCACTCCTCCTCGCGGCCGTGGGGGACCGGGAAGTCCGCCACGTCGAAGGACGCGGGCGCGCTCATGCGCGTGGCGACGGTCGATTCCGCGGCGACCGCGATCGAGCCCGCGGTGGTGGATCCCACGGGGATGTTCTGAGCCTCAGCCATGGCTGTCGGTCTGCTCTCTTCCTGCGTAAGTGGCTTGGCGGTGACGGCGGTTGGTCAGCCGACCGCGCCTTCCATCTGGAGCTCGATCAGCCGGTTGAGTTCGAGCGCGTACTCCATCGGCAGTTCCTTCGCGATGGGCTCGACGAAGCCGCGCACGATCATGGCCATCGCCTCGAACTCGCTCAGACCGCGGCTCATCAGGTAGAAGAGCTGGTCCTCGGAGACCTTGGAGACGGTCGCCTCGTGGCCCATGGACACGTCGTCCTCGCGGACGTCGACGTACGGGTACGTGTCCGAGCGGGAGATGGTGTCGACGAGCAGCGCGTCGCACAGCACGTTGGACTTGGAGCCGGGAGCGCCCTCGCCGATCTCGATGAGACCGCGGTAGGAGGTACGGCCGCCGCCTCGCGCCACCGACTTGGAGACGATGTTGGAGGAGGTGTTCGGGGCCATGTGGACCATCTTGGCGCCGGCGTCCTGGTGCTGGCCCTCGCCCGCGAAGGCGATGGAGAGGGTCTCGCCCTTGGCGTGCTCGCCCATCAGGTAGACGGCCGGGTACTTCATCGTCACCTTGGAGCCGATGTTGCCGTCGACCCACTCCATGGTCGCGCCCTCGTAGGCGACGGCGCGCTTGGTGACCAGGTTGTAGACGTTGTTCGACCAGTTCTGGATGGTCGTGTAGCGGCAGCGCGCGTTCTTCTTGACGATGATCTCGACGACCGCGGAGTGCAGCGAGTCCGACTTGTAGATCGGGGCGGTACAACCCTCGACGTAGTGCACGTAGGCGCCCTCGTCGACGATGATCAGGGTCCGCTCGAACTGGCCCATGTTCTCCGTGTTGATGCGGAAGTAGGCCTGGAGCGGGATCTCCACGTGGACGCCCGGCGGGACGTAGATGAAGGAGCCGCCGGACCACACCGCGCTGTTCAGCGAGGCGAACTTGTTGTCGCCGACGGGGATGACGGTCCCGAAGTACTCCTTGAAGAGCTCCGGGTGCTCCTTCAGCGCGGTGTCGGTGTCGAGGAAGATGACGCCCTGCTCCTCCAGGTCCTCACGGATCTGGTGGTAGACGACCTCCGACTCGTACTGGGCGGCGACACCGGCGACGAGGCGCTGCTTCTCGGCCTCCGGGATGCCCAGCTTGTCGTAGGTGTTCTTGATGTCCTCGGGCAGGTCTTCCCACGACTCCGCCTGCTTCTCCGTGGAGCGCACGAAGTACTTGATGTTGTCGAAGTCGATGCCCGACAGGTCCGAGCCCCAGTTCGGCATGGGCTTCTTCTCGAAGAGCTTCAGGCCCTTGAGGCGGAGCTTGGTCATCCACTCCGGCTCGGACTTCTTGGCGGAGATGTCCCTGACGACGTCCTCGTCGATGCCTCGGCGTGCAGAGGCACCGGCCGTGTCGGAGTCGGCCCAGCCGTATTCGTACTTGCCCAGACCCTCGAGTTCGGGGTGAGCAGTCTCCGTGGGGAGAGTCATGCGGGGTTCCTCCCGGCCGTGCTTGCAGATGCGTTCTGGCTGCGTTGATCAGTGTGGGAAATCTTGGGGATGAACGTCGTGCAGACGCCGTCTCCGTGCGCGATGGTCGCCAGTCGCTGGACGTGCGTGCCGAGCAGTTGGGAGAAGATCTCCGTCTCGGCCTCGCAGAGCTGCGGGAACTTCTCCGCGACATGGGCCACCGGGCAGTGGTGCTGGCAGAGCTGCTCACCCTTTTGAGGGAGGGGCGCGCTACGCGCCGTAGCAGCGTACCCGTCGGCGCTCAGCGCCTTGGCCAGGGCCTCGGTGCGCTGTTCGGGGGCCGCTGCCTCGATCGCCTCGCGGTAGGCCGCGGCCTGTTCCGCGATCCTCGCGCGCGCGAAGGCGACGACGGCCTCGTCCCCGCCGAAGCGCTCCTGTATCCAGCGGAGCGCGTCCGCGGCGAGCGTGTCGTACGACTGGTCGAAGGCGTCGCGGCCGCAGTCGGTGAGGGCGAAGACCTTGGCGGGACGCCCGCGCGTCCGCGCGCCGTACACCCGCTGCTCGCGTGCCTCCACGACGTCGTCGGCGACCAGTGCGTCGAGGTGGCGGCGGACGGCGGCCTGGGTGAGCCCCAGCCGCCCGGCCAGCTCGGCGACGGTCGAGGGCCCGTGGTCCAGGATGGAGCGCGCGACCCGGTTGCGCGTCGAGCGCTCACCGGTCGCCAGCTCCTCCTGAGGGGCCCCCGTGGGGGTCTCCCGAGCCTGTCCGACGTTTTTCACAACGCCATTGTTGCGTAATTCCTCAGAGGCAGGCAAGCCGCGTCGAGCCGTCCGGGCGGTGCCCTACGTCACTTAGGTAAAGCTAACCTGACCTGCGGAAACGATCTTTGATCGATCACCGGGGAGGGGTCCGCCGGGGGATCACGCACCCGCCCGTCCGGCCCCCCGCCCGCGAACCTAGACTCTGGATCCATGCGAACTGAGCCTGTCGTCCGGGTCCAGGCCCTGGTGCAGCGGTACGGGACGAAGACCGCGGTGGACGGCCTCGACCTGGAGGCCCGGGCGGGCGTCACCGCCGTCCTGGGCCCCAACGGCGCCGGCAAGACGACCACCATCGAGACCTGCGAGGGATACCGCAGGCCCCACTCCGGCACCGTGCGGGTCCTCGGCCTCGACCCGGTGAGACAGGCCCGCGAACTGCACCCCCGGATCGGCGTGATGCTCCAGTCCGGCGGCGTCTACTCGGGCGCGCGGGCCGACGAGATGCTCCGCCATGTCGCGAAGCTGCACGCCCACCCGCTGGACGTGGACGCCCTCGTCGAACGACTCGGGCTCGGCGGCTGCGGCCGGACCGCGTACCGCCGCCTGTCCGGCGGACAGCAGCAGCGGCTCGCGCTGGCGATGGCCGTCGTCGGCCGCCCCGAACTGGCGTTCCTGGACGAGCCGACCGCCGGGCTCGACCCGCAGGCCCGCCGCGCCACCTGGGACCTCATCCGCGACCTGCGCGCCGACGGCGTCTCGGTCATCCTCACCACCCACTACATGGACGAGGCCGAGCAGCTCTCCGACGACGTCGCGATCATCGACGCCGGCCGGGTCATCGCCCAGGGCTCGCCCGAGGAGCTGTGCCGGGGCGGCGCCGAGAACACGCTCCGCTTCACCGGCCGCCCCGGACTGGACGTGACGTCCCTGCTCAAGGCGCTGCCCGCGGACAGCACCGCCGCGGAGCTGACGCCGGGCTCGTACCGCGTCTCCGGCAAGATCGACCCGCAGCTCCTGGCGACCGTCACCTCCTGGTGCGCGCAGCACGGAGTGATGCCGGACCGCATCTCGGTCGAACGCCACACCCTCGAAGACGTCTTTTTGGAGCTCACGGGCAAGGAGCTGCGTTCATGACGCCACCTCGCACAAGGACCTGCTGGGGGTCCGGGGGTCATCCCCCGGGAAGGCACAGCCTGGAGCTCACGGGCAAGGAGCTGCGTTCATGACCGCCGCCGGGACGTACACCCCGAAGCCGGGCGCCGCGCCCCTGCCCCGCATGATCGCGGCGCAGGCGGCGCTGGAGACGCGGATGCTCCTGCGCAACGGTGAGCAACTGCTGCTCACCGTGGTGATCCCCACGCTGCTGCTGGTGCTGTTCAGCTCGGTGGACATCGTCGACACGGGCGAGGGGAAGGCGGTGGACTTCCTCGCCCCCGGCGTCCTCGCGCTCGCCGTGATGTCGACGGCGTTCACCGGGCAGGCCATCGCCACCGGCTTCGAACGCCGCTACGGCGTGCTGAAGCGGCTGGCGTCCTCGCCGCTGCCCCGGTGGGGCCTGATGGCCGCCAAGACGCTGTCCGTGCTGGTCACGGAGATCCTCCAGGTCGCCCTGCTCACCGCGATCGCCTTCGCGCTGGGCTGGTCCCCGCAGGGCGGCCCGCTCCCGGTGCTGCTCCTGCTCGTCCTCGGCACGGCCGCCTTCTCCGGCCTCGGCCTGCTGATGGCGGGCACGCTCAAGGCGGAGGCGACGCTCGCCGCGGCCAACCTGGTCTTCCTGCTGCTGCTCGTCGGCGGCGGTGTCGTCGTCCCGCTGGACAAGTTCCCGCCGGCGGCGCAGGACGTCCTGGGGCTGCTGCCGATCTCGGCCCTGTCCGGCGGGCTGCGGGACGTGCTCCAGCACGGGGCGGGGATGCCGTGGGGCGAGCTCGGGATCCTGGCGGTGTGGGCGGTGGCCGGTCTGGCCGCGGCCGGCCGGTTCTTCCGCTGGGAGTAGGCGGCCCATGGCGTCCGGGACCCTCGTGAAAGCGTGCACAAGCGGCCCCCTACGATGGAGGGCGTGCCAAACGTGACCCGCGCCGACGCCGTGGCGGCCGTGCGCAACCCGCTCGCCTTCATCGCCGCCCGCTGGACCCCCTCCCCCCGGACGGTTCAGCGGGCGGCCCTCGCCGCACTCGTGATGTCGGTGCTCATCGTGGTCACCGGGGGCGCCGTACGGCTCACCGGCTCCGGCCTCGGCTGCCCGACCTGGCCCAAGTGCACCGAGGACTCCCTCACCGCGACCAGCGAGATGGGCGTCCACGGCGTCATCGAGTTCGGCAATCGCATGCTGACGTACGTGCTGTGCGCGGCGGTCGGCTGGGCGATCATCGCCGCCCGCTCGCAGAAGCCGTACCGGCGCAGCCTCACCCGGCTGGGCTGGACCCAGTTCTGGGTGGTGATGAGCAACGCCGTGCTCGGCGGGATCGTCGTCCTCGTCGGCCTCAACCCGTACACCGTCGCCCTCCACTTCGTGGCGACGTCGGCGCTGATCGCGGTCGCCACGGTGATGTGGCAGCGCACCCGGGAGGGCGACACGGCGCCGCGCCCGCTGGTCGGCGGCTCCGTGCAGCAGCTGGTGTGGTGCCTGATCGGGGCCACGGTCCTGCTGATCCTGGTCGGCACGGCCGTGACCGGCGCGGGCCCGCACGCCGGCGACTCCAGCGAGGTGGAGCGCATGCCGCTCGACTGGGAGACGGTCAGCAAGGTCCACGCCGTCCTCGCCTGGATCGTGGTCTCCCTGACCTTCGCCCTGTGGTTCGTCCTGCGAGCGGTCGACTCCCCGAAGGCCCCGCTGGACCGCACCCGCGACCTCTTCGTGATCCTCCTCGCCCAGGGCGTCATCGGCTACGTCCAGTACTTCACGGACCTCCCCGAGATCCTGGTCGGCCTCCACATGCTCGGCTCGGCCCTCGTCTGGATCGCGGTACTCCGCGTCCTTCTGTCACTGCGCGAACGCCTCGACGACGAGACCCTCCAGGCTCCCGCACCGGCCGACCGGGTCCAGGCGGCGTCCTCCACCTGAGCCCGCTCGCGGTCTAGTCACCCAGTCCGTACACCCGCCGCGCGTTCCCCGACGACACCAGGTCCACGACGCGTTGGGCGTCCGGGAGGGACCAGGCTCCCTCTGCGACCCAGGTTCCCAGTACGCGGCCGAGGGCCTCGCGGAAGAGGTGGGCGCCGACGACGTGCAGTTCGGGGAGGGCACGGGCGCCGCTGGAGAAGAGGATCTTGCCGAAGGGGGCGAGTTCCAGGATCTCCGCGAGGATCGTCGCCGCGCGGGCCCCGATGCGGACGAGTGCCGCGCCGGAGTCGGCGTAGACGTGCGGGAAGACGCCCGCGAGGTGGGCGGCGTGCCGGTGGTAGGGGTAGCCGTGCAGCAGGACCAGGTCCGTGCCGAGGCCGGCCGTCGCGCGGACGAAGTCGGTGAGCAGCACGGGGTCGGTGCGGTCGACGCGCAGGCCCGGTTCCCCCAGCCCCGCGTGCAGTTGGAGCGGCAGCCCGGAGGCGACCGCGCTCCACAGCACGTGGCGCAGCAGCACCGGGTCGCTCAGCTCGCCGCCGACGCGGCGGCCGGCCAGCCAGCGGCCCGCCGCGCCCCGCACCTCCCCCGGTCCCGGCGGCTCGGGCGCGAGGGCGAGGCCGTGCCGGACGCCGGCCACGGAGGTGAAGGCGACGGCGTGCGCGGCGGCGCCGTGCACCGCCTCGGCCAGGTTGGCGAGGAACGCCTCGACGGTGCCGGAGGTGTCGGCGACCTGCTCGGCGAGCAGCTCCAGCCGTACGATCTCGCGGGCCTCGGCGGCCCCAGCCGACGCGATCTCGGCGGGGCCGGTCAGATCGCCGGGCAGGCCGGTGTCGACGAGGTACGTCGTGATGCCGCTGCCGCGCAGCAGCCGGCGGCCCGCCTCCAGTACGCCGAGCTCACGGCGCCGGGCGAGATAGCGGGCCGGTGGACAGTGCGGCTCAAGACCGAGGAGCGGGGGGCACCAGCGGCGTACGGCGAAGCCCGTCTGGGTGTCGAAGAGGGTGGTGCCGGGGGCGGGCGGTCCCTCGGTGCGGGACAGCTGGGCCTCGAAGGTGCCGAGGCCCAGCTCCGTTCTCAACACGCCGTGGCAGTACTGGTCCACCAGGGACGGCGTTTCGATCATCCAACACTCCCCGCGTGTCGACCACGTCTTCTACGGGGCTAACGGGTGAACGGGGTCGCAGGTGTTGCTTCCGTCCAAGGGGGCTCAGCCGGCTCAGCCGTTGGACGGGCCGCCCACCTGGATCCCCGCCATGCGGGTCCATTCGTACGGGCCGGTCTTCACCTTCGCCGCGAACTCGCCGTCGAAGTCCTCGTGGGCGGTGATGCCGGACTTCTCCACCGCCTTCCGCGCGATCTCGACGGAGGGGGCGACGAGGTCGCCCCAGCCGCCGTCCTCGCCGACGAGGACGATCCGCGCGCCCCGCTCGCCGATGTACGCGACCTGGCCCTCGGCCCCGCCGTGCGCCGTGGAGAAGGCGCTGATCCGCTTGGCCAGCCGGGCCGCCGTGCGCTCGGCCTTCGCCTCAACCTGCTTGCTGTCTGCCATGGTCAGGATGCTACCGACGGGTAGATCAAACGGCGACGGCCGGGGTGCGTGGCCTTGACCACGCACCCCGGCCGCGATGCCGAGCGGGAGCAGGGGTTCAGCGGAGGAAGGGGTCCACCGCCACCGCCACGAACAGCAGCGAGACATAGGTGATCGACCAGTGGAAGAGCCGCATCTCCTTCAGCTTCCCGCCCGTCGTCTCCGCCTTCGCCCGGTTCTGGAGGGCGTGCGCCTCCCACAGCCACCAGCCGCCGGCGGCCAGCGCGACCACCGTGTAGAACCAGCCGGTGTAGCCGAGCGGGGTCAGCAGCAGCGAGACGGCGACCATCACCCAGCTGTAGATCACGATCTGCTTGGCGACGACCTTGTTGGAGGCGATCACCGGCAGCATCGGCACGCCCACGCGCGCGTAGTCGTCCTTCACCTTCATGGACAGCGGCCAGTAGTGCGGCGGCGTCCAGAAGAACATGACGAGGAAGAGGACGACCGGCGCCCAGGACAGCGAGTTCGTGACGGACGACCAGCCGATCAGCACCGGCATGCAGCCCGCGATGCCGCCCCACACGATGTTCTGCGACGTACGCCGCTTGAGGATCATCGTGTAGACGACGACGTAGAAGAGGAGCGCTCCGAGGGCCAGCCAGGCCGACAGCCAGTTGACGGTGAGACCGAACAGCAGCGTCGAGACCACGGCCAGCGAGATGCCGAAGGCGAGGCACTCGCGCGGGCTGACCATGCCGGTGACCAGCGGGCGCTGCGAGGTGCGGTCCATGAGCGCGTCGATGTCGCGGTCGATGTACATGTTGAGCGCGTTGGCGCCGCCGGCGGAGAGGTAGCCGCCGACGCAGGTCAGGAGCACCAGACCCAGGTCGGGCACACCCTGCTGCGCCAGGAACATCACCGGAACGGTGGTGATGAGCAGCAGCTCGATGATCCGCGGCTTGGTCAGCGCCACGAACGCCTTGACACGGGCCCCGAACGGCCGGTGGCTCGGGCTCTGGCTCGTCCCGATCATCCCTACTGGACGGGATTCAACGGCCGTCACGCACACCCCTGACAGAGACTCCCAGCGAGCCTCCCCATGTGAATACGGGGTAAAGGCTCGCGCGTACCACGCCACTGTAGACGTTGCCCATACCTCGTCCTTCGCGGGGGTGGGGTCGTGTTGAGGGGGGCCGCTCGGGGGTGTGTTCGGGGGTGTCCCGAAGGCCCGCTCATCGGTCGCACGGTGGCTCGATTGAGCAGTCAGATGAGCGGCTCCGTATTCATGTGCCAAGTGGGGAACGGCCCAGTCGGGAGGCGGATACCGACGCGGCCCGGCAGTCTGGAATGACGCGAAAAAGGCACGTCCTCACGGGGGTAGGCTCGACAGCGGCCGGTGGGCGCACAGCGCACCGGCAGCCGGTGGGCGCGCGCCCGCAACAGCCGGTATTCGACATGTGGAGAGGAGCCCTGACTCAGGGTGAGCACCAAGCCGACCACCACAGACCTCGAGTGGACCGAGTGGGACCAGCGGGCCGTGGACACCGCCCGCGTTCTTGCCGCCGACGCCGTACAGAAGGTCGGCAACGGCCATCCCGGTACGGCGATGAGTCTGGCGCCCGCCGCCTACACCCTCTTCCAGAAGGTGATGCGGCACGACCCCGCCGACGCCGACTGGGTCGGCCGCGACCGCTTCGTGCTGTCCGCGGGACATTCGTCGCTGACCCTCTACACCCAGCTGTACCTGGCCGGTTTCGGCCTGGAACTGGACGACCTGAAGGCGTTCCGGACGTGGGGCTCGAAGACCCCCGGCCACCCGGAGTACGGCCACACCGTGGGCGTGGAGACGACGACCGGCCCGCTCGGCCAGGGCGTCGCCAACGCCGTCGGCATGGCGATGGCCGCCCGTTACGAGCGCGGCCTGTTCGACCCGGAGGCCCCGGCCGGCGAGTCGCCCTTCGACCACTTCGTCTACTGCGTCGCCGGTGACGGCTGCCTCCAGGAGGGCATCTCCGCCGAGGCGTCCTCGCTGGCCGGCCATCAGCAGCTCGGCAACCTGGTGCTGCTGTGGGACGACAACCACATCTCCATCGAGGGCGACACCGAGACGGCCGTCTCCGAGGACACCGTCAAGCGGTACGAGGCGTACGGCTGGCATGTGCAGCGCGTCGCCCCGAAGCCGGACGGCGACCTCGACCCGCACGCCCTCTACGACGCGATCGAGGAAGCGAAGAAGGTGACGGACCGGCCGTCCTTCATCGCGATGCGCTCGATCATCGCCTGGCCCGCCCCGAACGCGCAGAACACCGAGGCCGCGCACGGCTCGGCGCTCGGCGACGACGAGGTGGCGGCCACCAAGCGCGTCCTCGGCTTCGACCCGGAGCAGAGCTTCGAGGTCTCCGACGAGGTCATCGGCCACACCCGCAAGGCACTGGAGCGCGGCGCCGAGGCGAAGGCCGAGTGGGAGAAGTCCCTCCAGCAGTGGCGCGACAACAACCCCGAGCGCGCCGCCGAGTTCGACCGCGTCGCCGCGGGCGAGCTGCCGACCGGCTGGGAGGAGAAGCTCCCGGTCTTCGAGCCCGGCAAGGGCGTCGCCACCCGCGCCGCGTCCGGCAAGGTGCTCCAGGCCCTCGGCGCGGTCATCCCCGAACTGTGGGGCGGCTCGGCCGACCTGGCCGGCTCCAACAACACGACGATCGACAAGACGTCGTCGTTCCTGCCCGCCGGCAACCCGCTGCCGGAGGCCGACCCCTACGGCCGCACCATCCACTTCGGCATCCGCGAGCACTCCATGGCCGCGGAGATGAACGGCATCGCGCTGCACGGCAACACCCGTGTCTACGGCGGCACGTTCCTCGTGTTCTCCGACTACATGCGCAACGCGGTGCGCCTGTCGGCCCTGATGCACCTGCCGGTGACGTACGTGTGGACGCACGACTCCATCGGCCTCGGTGAGGACGGTCCGACCCACCAGCCCGTCGAGCACCTCGCCTCGCTGCGCGCCATCCCGGGCCTCAACGTCGTGCGCCCGGCCGACGCCAACGAGACGGCCATCGCCTGGCGCGAGATCCTCAAGCGCTGGACGAAGCAGTTCGGCAAGGGCGCCCCGCACGGTCTGGCGCTGACCCGTCAGGGCGTGCCGACGTACGAGCCCAACGAGGACGCGGCGCGCGGCGGTTACGTGCTGTTCGAGGCGGGCTCGGGCACTCCGGAGGTCGTGCTCGTGGCGACCGGTTCCGAGGTGCATGTGGCCGTCGAGGCGCGCGAGCTGCTCGAAGCCGACGGGGTGCCGACGCGGGTGGTGTCCATGCCGTCCGTGGAGTGGTTCGAGGAGCAGGACCAGGGGTACCGGGACAGCGTGCTGCCGCCGTCGGTGAAGGCCCGTGTCGCGGTCGAGGCGGGCATCGGACTGACCTGGCACAAGTACGTCGGGGACGCCGGCCGCATCGTCTCCCTGGAGCACTTCGGTGCTTCGGCCGACGGCAAGGTCCTCTTCCAGGAGTACGGCTTCACTGCCGAGAACGTGGCCGCCAAGGCCCGGGAATCCCTCGCGGCCGCTCAGCGCTGACGCCCATACACGACACGTAGGAGATGTAATTCCATGACAGACGCACTCAAGCGCCTCTCCGAGGAAGGCGTCGCGATCTGGCTGGACGACCTGTCGCGCAAGCGGATCACGTCCGGCAACCTCGCCGAGCTGATCGACCAGCAGCACGTCGTGGGCGTCACCACCAACCCGTCGATCTTCCAGAAGGCGATCTCGCAGGGCGACGGCTACGACCAGCAGCTGTCGGACCTCGCCTCCCGCAAGGTCACCGTCGAAGAGGCCATCCGCATGATCACGACGGCGGACGTCCGTGACGCCGCCGACATCCTGCGCCCGGTCTTCGACGCGACGGGCGGCCAGGACGGCCGGGTGTCGATCGAGGTCGACCCGCGGCTGGCCCACCACACCAAGCCGACGGTCGCCGAGGCCAAGCAGCTGGCCTGGCTGGTCGACCGGCCCAACACGCTGATCAAGATCCCGGCCACCATGGGCGGTCTCCCCGCGATCGGCGAGGTCATCGGCCACGGCATCAGCGTCAACGTCACGCTGATCTTCTCGCTCCAGCGCTACCGCGAGGTCATGGACGCCTACCTGACCGGTCTGGAGCAGGCGCAGGCCAAGGGCCTGGACCTGTCGAAGATCCATTCGGTGGCGTCCTTCTTCGTGTCCCGCGTGGACACCGAGATCGACAAGCGCCTCGACGCGCTCGGCACCGACGAGGCCAAGGCCGCCCGCGGCAAGGCCGGCCTCGCCAACGCCCGGCTCGCCTACGAGGCGTACGAGGAGGTCTTCTCCTCGGACCGCTGGCAGGCGCTGGAGAAGGCGGGCGCCAACAAGCAGCGTCCGCTGTGGGCCTCCACCGGCGTGAAGGACCCGGCCTACAAGGACACGCTGTACGTGGACGAGCTGGTGGCGCCGAACACGGTGAACACCATGCCGGAGGCGACCCTGTTCGCCGCCGACGACCACGGCGAGATCACCGGCGACACCGTCACCGGCACCTACGAGCAGGCGCGCGCCGACCTGGACGCGGTCGAGAAGCTCGGGATCTCGTACGACGAAGTCGTGCAGCTGCTGGAGGACGAAGGCGTCGAGAAGTTCGAGGCGTCCTGGAACGACCTGCTCAAGTCGACCGAGGCGGAGCTCCAGCGCCTCGCTCCTTCGGAGGACTGAGGATTTGTCATCCCTTCCCGGTTCCGGAGCGAATCCGCTTCGTGACCCCGCAGACCGACGGCTCCCGCGTATCGCGGGGCCGTCGGGCCTGGTCATCTTCGGCGTCACGGGCGACTTGTCGCGCAAGAAGCTGATGCCCGCGGTGTACGACCTCGCGAACCGGGGTCTGCTGCCGCCGGGCTTCTCACTGGTCGGGTTCGCCCGCCGTGAGTGGGCCCACGAGGACTTCGCGCAGGAGGTCCACGACGCGGTCAAGGAACACGCCCGCACCCCGTTCCGCGAGGAGGTCTGGCAGCAGCTCATCCAGGGGATGCGCTTCGTGCAGGGCACCTTCGACGACGACGACGCCTTCGAGCGGCTGCGTTCGACGATCGAGGAACTGGACAAGGCGCAGGGCACCGGCGGGAACTTCGCGTTCTATCTGTCGGTGCCCCCGGGCGCCTTCCCGGTGGTCATCCAGCAGCTGAAGAAGCACGGGCTGGCGGACCAGAAGGGCGGGCACTGGCGGCGCGCGGTCATCGAGAAGCCGTTCGGCCACGATCTGAAGTCGGCCGAGGAGCTCAACGAGATCGTCCACGAGGTCTTCGCCCCGGACCAGGTCTTCCGCATCGACCACTACCTGGGCAAGGAGACCGTCCAGAACATCCTGGCGCTGCGCTTCGCCAACACGATGTTCGAACCGATCTGGAACCGGTCCTTCGTGGACCATGTGCAGATCACGATGGCCGAGGACATCGGCATCGGCGGCCGGGCCGGCTACTACGACGGCATCGGCGCCGCCCGTGACGTCATCCAGAACCACCTCCTCCAGCTGATGGCCCTGACGGCCATGGAGGAGCCCGCCTCCTTCGACGCGGACGCGCTCGCCGCGGAGAAGACCAAGGTGCTCGGCGCGGTCCGGCTGCCGAAGGATCTGGGCAGCGACACCGTGCGCGCCCAGTACGCGGCAGGCTGGCAGGGCGGCGAGAAGGCCGTCGGCTACCTCCAGGAAGACGGCATCGACCCGCAGTCGAAGACCGACACCTACGCGGCGATCAAGCTGGAGGTGGACAACCGCCGTTGGGCGGGCGTCCCCTTCTATCTGCGCACCGGCAAGCGGCTCGGCCGGCGCGTCACCGAGATCGCGGTGGTCTTCCAGCGGGCCCCGCACTCCCCGTTCGACCACACGGCGACCGAGGAGCTGGGCAAGAACGCGATCGTCATCCGCGTCCAGCCGGACGAGGGCGTGACGGTCCGCTTCGGCTCCAAGGTGCCGGGCACCTCGATGGAGATCCGGGACGTGTCCATGGACTTCGCCTACGGCGAGTCGTTCACGGAGTCCTCCCCGGAGGCGTACGAGCGGCTGATCCTGGACGTGCTGCTCGGCGACTCCAACCTCTTCCCGCGCACCGAGGAGGTCGAGCTGTCCTGGAAGATCCTCGACCCGATCGAGGAGTACTGGGACAAGAACGGCAAGCCCGCCCAGTACCAGGCCGGCACCTGGGGACCCGTCGAGGCGGACGAGATGCTCGAACGACACGGACGGAGCTGGCGCCGGCCATGAAGACAGACCTCACGGACACCACGGCCAGCAAGATCAACAAGGCGCTGGTGCAGGGCCGCCGGGCGATCGGCACGCCGGCCGTCGGCATGGTGCTCACGCTGGTCATCGTCACCGACGAGGAGAACGCGTACGACGCGCTCAAGTCGGCCGGCGACGCCTCGCACGAGCACCCCTCGCGCACGCTCGTCGTGATCAAGCGCGTCTCCCGCTCCCCCCGTGACCGCACCCAGTCCCGGCTGGACGCGGAGGTGCGGGTGGGCGCGGACGCGGGCACCGGCGAGACGGTCATCCTGCGGCTGTACGGGGAGGTGGCCGACCACGCGCAGTCGGTGGTGCTGCCGCTGCTGCTGCCGGACGCGCCCGTCGTCGTGTGGTGGCCGGTGAACGCGCCGCTCGACCCGGCCCAGGACCCCCTGGGCGCGCTGGCCCAGCGCCGCGTCACCGACACCTACGCCGCCGAGCAGCCGGTACGGGACCTGGCGGCCCGCTCCGAGGCCTACACCCCCGGCGACACCGACCTGTCGTGGACCCGCATCACGCCCTGGCGCTCGATGCTGGCCGCGGCCCTGGACCAGGTCACCTGCAAGGTGGAGTCGGTCGAGGTGGAGGGCGAGGAGTTCAACCCGAGCTGCGAGCTGCTGGCGATGTGGCTGGGCGACCGGCTGGGCGTCCCCGTCCAGCGCTCGCTGTCTGCCGGGCCGGGGCTCACGGCGGTGCGCATGCGCACCGACTGCGGTCCGATCGCGCTGGACCGGGCCGACGGCTCGCTGGCCACGCTGTCCATCGAGGGCCAGCCCGACCGTGCGGTGGCGCTCAAGCGCCGGGACACGGCCGAGCTGATCGCGGAGGAGCTGCGGCGGCTGGACCCGGACGACACGTACGCCTCGGCGCTGCGGTTCGGGGTGGAGCGGCTGGGCGCGACGGAGTCGGCGGACGGGGCGGGGTCTCCGGGCCCGGCTGAGTCCGCGGACTCGTCGGAGTCCGCGGGTTCGTCGGCGTCTTCGGGTTCGTCGGCGTCTTCGGGCTCGTCGGCGTCTTCGGGCTCGGTCGGGCGGACGGAGTCCGCCACGGGTGAGCGGGGCGCGGAGGAAGCGGCCTCGGCCGAATCCGTCGCGGGTGACGCGGTCGCGGACGAGCCGGCCTCGGACGAGTCGGGCTCGGCTGAGCCGGCCGGGACCGAGCCGGCCGCCGTCGAGACCCCCGTCGAGGAGGCCGCGAAGGCGCCCGCCCCGCAGGCGGCGAAGAAGACCGCCCGGAAGGTCCCGGCGAAGAAGGCGGCGGCGAAGTGAGCGCCCCTCAGCTCGTCGTGCACCACGACAAGGACCTGATGGCGCAGGCCGCCGCGGCCCGGCTGATCACGAAGATCGTGGACGCGCAGACCTCCCGGGGTCACGCGTCCGTGGTCCTCACCGGCGGACGCAACGGCAACGGCCTGCTGGCCGCGCTGGCCGCCGCGCCCGCCCGGGACGCCGTCGACTGGGCCCGGCTCGACCTGTGGTGGGGCGACGAGCGCTTCCTGCCCGAGGGCGACCCGGAGCGCAACGTCACGCAGGCCCGCGAGGCCCTGCTGGACTCCGTCCCCCTGGATCCGAAGCGCGTGCACGCCATGCCCGCGTCGGACGGTCCGTACGGCGCCGATGTCGAGGCGGCGGCCGAGGCGTACGCCGAGGAGCTTGCCCGCGCGGCCGGCCCGGAGAACCATGGAGCCGTCCCCACCTTCGACGTGCTGATGCTGGGCGTCGGCCCGGACACCCATGTGGCCTCGCTCTTCCCGGAGTTGCCGGCCGTGCGGGAGACCGAGCGCACGGTGGTCGGCGTGCACGGCGCGCCCAAGCCGCCGCCGACTCGTGTCACGCTCACCCTCCCGGCGATCCGGGCGGCCCGTGAGGTGTGGCTGCTGGCGGCCGGCGAGGACAAGGCGCGGGCGGCGGCGATCGCCCTGTCGGGCGCGGGTGAGATCCAGGCCCCGGCGGCGGGCGCGCGCGGTCGTGCGCGCACGCTGTGGCTGCTGGACACGGCGGCGGCGTCCGAACTGCCGAGGGCGCTGTACCCGCCGGCGTCGCCCTGATCCCCGGACCCGGGACTCCGGAAGCAGGAAGAAGTGAGGGCGGCGGGCCGGTAAACAGCCCGCCGCCCTCACCCGTTGTGGGGACTCACTTCACCGAGCCCGCCATCACCCCCTGCACGAAGTGCCGTTGGAAGGCGAAGAACACGGCCACCGGTACCACCAGCGACAGGAACGCGCCCGGCGCGAGCACGTCGATGTTGCTGCCGAACTGCCGGATCTGGGACTGGAGCGCGACCGTCAGCGGCTGCGCGGAGCTGTCCGCGAAGAGCAGCGCCACCAGCATGTCGTTCCACACCCACAGGAACTGGAAGATGGCCAGGCTGGCGAGGGCGGGCCGGCCCACCGGGAGGACCAGCCGGGTGAAGATGCGCCACTCGCTGCCGCCGTCCATGCGGGCCGCCTCCAGCATCTCCTTCGGGATCTCCACGAAGTAGTTGCGCAGCAGGAACACCGCGAACGGCAGCCCGTACGCCACGTGGAAGAGCACCACGCCGGGGATGGTCCCGAACAGGCCCAGCTGGCCGAAGAGTTTGGCGACCGGCAGCAGACCGATCTGCACCGGCACCACCAACAGCGCGACCACGACGAGGAAGACGGCGTCCCGGCCGGGGAAGTCCAGCCAGGCGAAGGCGTATCCGGCGAGCGCCGCCAGCACCACGACGAGCACGGTCGTGGGCACCGAGATCAGCACGGTGTTCCAGAACGCCTCGGTGATGCCCGAATTCCCCAGCAGCGAGGCGTAGTTGTCGAAGGACAGCTGCCCGGGAGCGGCGAACACCGTCCACCAGCCGCCCTGGGCGGTGTCCTCGGCGGACCGCAGGGAGGACAGGAACAGCCCGGCCAGCGGTGTCATCCACACCAGCCCGACCACCACGAGGAAGGCCTGGACGACCCCGCTGCCGAGGTGACGCCTGAGGGCGTTCATCGCTGACTCCTTCGGAAACGGCGGACGTTGAAGACCATCGCCGGGACCACCAGCAGCAGGAGCAGCACGCCCAGCGCGCTGCCGAGGCCCTGGTCGTTGCCGCCGCCGAAGGACACCAGCCACATCTGCGTCGCGAGCACGGTCGCGTCCTCCTGCACCGGTCCTGGCGCGATGATGTAGACGAGGTCGAAGACCTTCATCACGTTGATCACCAGGGTCACGAAGACCACGGTCAGGACGGGCGCGAGCAGCGGGACGGTGATCCGGCGGAAGATCTGCCACTCGTTGGCCCCGTCCATCCGCGCCGCCTCCAGCGCGTCCCGGGGCAGTGTGGAGAGCCCCGCGCCGATCAGGACCATCGCGAAGCCGGTCCAGATCCACAGGTACGCGCCGATGATCGCCGGGGTGACGAGGGCCGGGCCGAGCCAGGAGACGCCGTCGTAGGGCTGTGCGAAGTTCGAGGCGGGGAGCCGCAGCGTGTAGGAGCCGGCGTCCAGTCCGGGGAAGCGGAAGGAGCCGTCCGCGGCCGTGGTCGTGCTCGCGACCGTCGTGCCGTCGCGGACCGCCTCGACCCGCAGCTGCGGCAGGCCGCTCTCCGGCCGGTCGACCTTGCCCTGTTCCCCGCCGCCGCCGGGCGTGAAGTCCAGGTAGACCACCCCGCGCAGTTCGTCGGGGGCGGCCGCGCGGCCGGCGGCGGCGTACGCGGGCTCGGCGCCGGCGGGGACGTCCTTGGGCGCGACGCCGACCAGGGGCAGCGCCACCGAGTCGCCCGGGGACACGCCCGCGCCGGTCCGGTACGAGCCGTCCGCCGCCGCGGTCAGCCCCTGTCCGTCGCGTGCGCGGGCCGTCGGATAGGCCGCGGTGTCGCGGAAGGCGTCGTGGAAGGAGACCGCGGCGGCGTTCAGCACGCCCTTGTCCGGGTCCTCGTCGTAGGCGAGCCGGAAGATGATGCCGGCGGCGAGGAAGGACACCGCCATCGGCATGAACAGCAGCAGCTTGAACGCCGTCGCCCAGCGGATCTTCTCGACCAGCACGGCGAGGATCAGTCCCAGCCCGGTCAGCAGCGCCGGGGCCACGACCACCCAGATCGCCGTGTTGCGGACGGCCTTGAGGGTCGCCGGGTCGCGGAACATCTCGGCGTAGTTCTCGCCGCCGACGAAGCGGGTGCCGGACGCGTCGAACAGGCTGCGGCCGATGGAGAAGAGCACCGGGTAGACGACGAGGGCGCCCAGCAGGAGCAGTGCGGGGAGGGCGAACAGCAGGGCGACGATCCGCCCCCGCCGCCGCGGGCGGCGCGGGGGGCCGTCCGGGGCGGCGGGCGGCGGGGCCGCCTCTTTCACGAGGGTCGCGGTCATGTCCGGTCAGCCCTTGTAGGCCTTGGCCGCGGCGGCTTCGAGCTGGGCCGCGGTCGCCTTCGGGTCGGACGGGTCGCGCAGGAAGTCCTGGAGCAGCTTCCACTCCCCCGCGCCCTTGGTGCCGCCGAACGCGGCGGGCGCCTGGTCGGACATGTCGAAGCGGACGGAGTCTCCGGCGTCGACGAGGGACTTGGCGGTGGCGCGGGTGACGTCGTCGCCGTAGGAGGCGAGGTCGAGCTTCTTGTTCGGGGACAGGAAGCCGCCCGCCTCGGCCCAGACGGCGGCGGCCTCGGGGGTCGCCAGGTACTCCAGGAGGGCCATGCCCGCCTTGGCGTTCTTGCCGTCCTTGAGGACGACGGCCGCGTCGCCGCCGCTGACCACGGGGGCGTCGCCGCCGTCGACCGCCGGGAAGGGGAAGAAGTTCGCGTCCTGGCCGATCTTCCGGCCGAACTGGTCCTTGGCGACGCCGGCGACGAAGTCGCCCTCGTAGACCATGCCCGCCTCGGGCTTGGGCCCGAACACCTTCTCCACCGAGCCCGGGAAGTCGGTGTTCAGGGCGCCCTTCTGGCCGCCGGCGATGAGCTGCTTGTCCTTGAACAGCTCGCCGAGGGTGGTGAGCGCCTTGACGACGGAGGCGTCGGTCCACTTCAGCTTGTGGGCGGCGAGGGCGTCGTACTTCTCGGGTCCGGCCTGGGAGAGGTAGACGTTCTCGAACCAGTCGGTGAGGGTCCAGCCGTCCTGCCCGGCGACCGAGAAGGCGGCGAGCCCGGAGTCGGAGACGGTGCGTCCGGCCTTCAGCAGGTCGGCGTAGGTGGTGGGCGGCTTGACGCCGGCCTGGGTGAGGGCGTCGGGGCTGTACCAGACGGTCGACTTGTGGGCGGCCTTGAAGTAGAGGCCGTAGAGGGAGCCGTCGACGCTGCCGTAGGTCTTCCACACGGGGGCGTAGTTGGCGTCGACGGACTTGACGGTGGTGGCGGAGAGCGGCTGGAGCCAGCCGTTGCCGGCGAACTGCTGGAGCACGCCGACCTGCGGGACCATCACGACGTCGGGGGCGTTGCCGCCCTCGATCTTGCTGCCGACAACGGTGGAGACGTTGTCGCCGGTGGACGTGAACTGCGTCTTGGCGCCGGTCTTCTCGGTGAAGGCGTCCAGCACCTTCTGGAAGTTCTTCTGTTCGCTGCCGGACCAGACGCCGGCCACGGTGACGGTCTGGCCGTTCAGCGCCTTGTCGCCGCCGCCCGCCGTGACCGGGCCTCCGCCGCCGCAGGCGGTGGCGCCGAGCGCGAGGGCGAGGGCGGTGCAGCCGGTGAGCAGGGTGGTACGTCGTCGCATCATCGTTGATGTCCCTTCGGGGAGTGGGGAGTTGACGGGGTTCAGAGGTCGCTGAGCCACCAGGGGGGTTCAGAGGTCGCTGAGCCACCAGGCCGCTGTCGAGCCGGGCAGGACGCCGGCCGGGCAGGGGTCGCTGGAGAGCAGCGGGGTGCCGGAGACCGGCGCGGGGGTGGGCGCGGTACCGAAGTTGACGGCGCAGACCAGGCCGTCGCCGCGCTCGAAGGCGAGGACGCCGGGCGGGGTGTCCAGCCAGCGCAGTTCACCCTCGCCCAACTGGGGTAGGGCGGCCCGCAGTTGGAGTCCGTCGCGGTACAGGTGCCAGAAGGAGCGGGTGTCGGCGAGGGCGCGGTCGGTGGCGTGCTCGGCGAAGTACTCGGGCTGCGGCAGCCAGGGCTTGGCTCCCTCCGCGCCGGAGGTGAAGCCGAACGGCGAGGCCTGTCCGGACCAGGGCAGCGGGACGCGGCAGCCGTCGCGGATGCGGGCGCGGCTCCCGGTGCGGCGGAAGATCGGGTCGGTGAGCACGTCGTCGGGCAGGTCGACGACCTCGGGCAGGCCGAGTTCCTCGCCCTGGTAGATGTACGCGGCGCCGGGCAGCGCCAGCATCAGCAGGGCGGCGGCGCGGGCGCGGGCGGTGCCGAGGCCGCTGCCGCCGGTGGCCGGTTCGCCGTAGCGGGTGACGGTGCGGACCTGGTCGTGGTTGTTGAGGACCCAGGTGACGGTGGAGCCCGTGCCGGCGATGTCCTGGATGGCCTCGGAGACGACCTTGCGGAAGGCGTCGGCGTCCCAGGGGGCGCTCAGCAGGTCGAAGAAGAAGGCCTGGTGGAGCTCGTCCGGGCGGACGTACTGCGCGTGTTCGCGGGCGGTGGGGACGGAGACCTCGCCGACCAGGAGCCGTTCGCGGCCGTCGGCGGCCGTGTACTCCTCGCAGACGGACCGCCAGTGCCGCCACACGTCGTGCACCTCGGGCTGGTTCCAGGCGAGCGGGTTGACCGAGTCGCGGGTGCGGGCGTCGGCCTCGGGGTCGTCGGAGTCCGGCAGTTCGGGGTGCTTGTAGAGGCCCGCGGCGACGTCGATACGGAAGCCGTCGACGCCCCGGTCGAGCCAGAAGCGCAGGATCCGGTCGAACTCGGCGGCGACCTCGGGGGTGCGCCAGTTCCAGTCGGGCTGTTCGGGGGTGAACATGTGCAGGTACCACTGGCCTGGCCGGCCGTCCGGCTCCGTGACGCGGCTCCAGGCGGGGCCGCCGAACATGGCGTGCCAGTTGTTGGGCGGCTCGGCGCCGTCCGGGCCGCGGCCGTCGGCGAAGTGGAAGCGGGCGCGGGCCGCGCTGCCGGGCGCGGAGGCGAGCGCCTCGCGGAACCAGGGGTGCTCGCTGGAGCAGTGGTTGGGGACGACGTCCAGGAGCACCTTGACGCCGAGTCGCCGGGCGGCCGCCGCCAGCAGGTCGAACTCGGCGAGGTCGCCGAAGAGCGGGTCGACGTCGCAGTAGTCGGCGACGTCGTAGCCGTGGTCGTGCTGCGGGGACGGGTAGAAGGGGCTCAGCCAGATGCCGTCCACGCCGAGCTTCTTCAGGTAGGGCAGTCCGGCCCTGACTCCGGCGAGATCGCCGACGCCGTCGCCGGTGCTGTCCAGGAAGCTGCGCACGTAGACCTGGTAGATCACCGCGTCCCGCCACCAGCGGTACTTACTCAACATGTATGCATGTTAGGTAAGTGGGTTACGAAAGTGTCAACGCAAAGGTGCCTCAACAAGGCGAGATGAGACCTACGCGTTACCTAACAAGTAACTAGGGAGCCGTGAGAGAGCGGGAACGCCGGGCGGTGCTAGCGGCGGGACAGCGCATCGAGCTCGCGCGCGAGCCGGCGGACCGCCGCCTCGGGCGTCTCGCGGCCGGCCATCGCGTCGTGCACGACCGACTGCACGACCAGGCTGACCTGGTCGTAGCGCGGGCTCTTGGGGCGCGGCGCGGCCGCCAGCACGCTCTCGCGCAGGGTCGGCAG
The DNA here is from genome assembly GCF_042890065.1 of Streptomyces sp. NPDC002328. Classification (NCBI taxonomy): domain Bacteria; kingdom Bacillati; phylum Actinomycetota; class Actinomycetes; order Kitasatosporales; family Streptomycetaceae; genus Streptomyces; species Streptomyces sp. NPDC002328. The sequence continues at coordinate 150,924 of NZ_JBIARQ010000001.1, forward strand.
ATAGGGGAACGCCCTGATCAGCTCGGGGTCCTCGTACAGCGCGGCGCGCACGGGCGGCAGGGCGCCGCGGGTGAGGACCTGGCGCTGGACGGGCTCGCTGGTGAGGTAGGCGATCAGGCGCGCTGCGGAGTCGGGGTGCCGCGCGTGGGCGTTCACCGCGAGGTTGGAGCCGCCGAGGACGCTGGTCCCGGGACCGTCGGGCCCCGGCAGCGGTACGGCGCCGACCCGTCCGGCGACCTTCGAGTCCGCGGCGGAGGCGGCGACGTAGGCGTAGGGCCAGTTGCGCAGGAAGAGCAGCCGGCCCTCCTGGAAGGCCTGTTTGGACTCCTCCTCCTTGTAGGCGAGGGCCCGCTGCGGTATCCATCCCTCGCGCACGCCCCGGGCGAGGAAGCCGATGCCCTCGCGGGCGGCGGCCGAGTCCACGGTGACCCGCGCCCCCTCGTCGCCGAGGATCGAGCCGCCCGCCGAGTAGACGGCCTCGGCCGCGTTGACGGTGAGCCCCTCGTAGGGCAGGAACTGCCCGGCGTAGCCGTCGAGTCCGTGCTTCGGGGCGATGGTCCGCGCGTACCGTTCCAGCTCGGCCCAGGTGCGCGGCGGCGGGACGCCCTCCGCGGCGAGGACGTCCTTGCGGTAGAGGAGGAGGCCGGCGTTGGTGACGTACGGGACGGCGTAGAGCCGTCCGTCGTAGGTCGCCGTGTCCACGACCGGCGACAGGAAGTCCTGGAGGGGGAAGCGGCCGGAGGGCAGCGGGCGTATCCAGCCCGCGGCGGCGAACTCCGATGTCCAGCTGACGTCGATGTTGAGGACGTCGAAGCGGCTGCGGTCGCCGTCGCGCAGGTCGGTCGCCATCTGCGCGTGGGTCTCGTCGGCGGAGTCCGGGAGTTCGACGAGGGTGACCCGCTCGCCGGGGTGGGTGCGGTTCCAGCCCTCCAGCAGGGGGCCGAGATAGCCGGTGAGGTCCCCGGCGGTGGCGAGCGTCAGCGGCCCCCGGCCGCCCGCGCTGCCCTCGTCGGCCCGTGCGCCCGAGGCGATGTAACCGGTCATGACCACGACCAGGACGAGAAGGCCCCTACCGGCGGCGCGTATCCACCGCATAGGTTCCTCCCTGTACACCGGCCCGGGGCACCCTTGCCTGGGGTCAGAGGCCATGTATACCTGTTAGGTATGGGCGATACTAGAGCCTGGAGCACATTACGCGAGGAGGAGGACAGCACGAGTGCGCCTGCCCCTCCTGGCTCTTCTCGCGCGCGGCCCGGCGCACGGTTACGAGCTGAAGCACGACCTTGAGCAACTGCTGGGCTCCGCGTACCCTCAGCCGAACGTCGGCCAGATCTATGTGACCCTCGGCCGCCTCGAGAAGCAGGGACTGATCGAGGGCGAGGACGTCGAGCAGTCCAGCCGGCCCAACAAGAAGGTCTACCACCTGACCGACACCGGGCGGGTGGCGCTGCGCGCCTGGTTCGAGGAGCCCGAGGACGAGCCGCGGGTACGGGACGAGTTCTTCATGAAGCTGGCCCTCGCCCCGCAGACCGGTCTCGCCGACCAGGTCGCCCTCATCAACCGGCAGCGGCGGCAGTACCTGAACACCATGCGCAGTCTGTCCAAGCTGGCGGCTGCCGAAGACCGCGACAACCGCATCGCCCATCTGCTGATCGAGGGCGCGATGCTGCACCTGCAAGCCGACCTCGACTGGCTGGAGCGGTGCCAGGAAGAACTGGAAGACCTGGGAGAGCTGGAGGAGCTGGAGTGAGCGAGCGTCCCGCTCCGGTGCTGCGCGCCGAGGGCCTGGTCAAGACGCACCACGGCGAGGGCGCCCCGGCCCACGCCGTGCGCGGGGTCGACCTGTGCGTGGACCCCGGTGAGTTCGTGGCGATCACGGGTCCTTCCGGCGCCGGGAAGTCGACGCTGCTGCATCTGCTCGGCGGGCTGCAACGCCCGGACGGCGGCAGCATCTGGCTGGACGGCGAGCGCACCGACGCCTACAGCGAGGCGCGCTGGGCGGTGGAGCGCCGGAAGCGCATCGGGATCGTCTTCCAGTTCTTCAACCTGGTGTCGAACCTGTCGGTCGCCGACAACGTCGAGCTGCCCGCGCTGCTCGCCGGCGTCTCCCCCCGGCAGGCGCGCGCCGAGCGGGAGGGGCTGCTCGCCGAGCTGGGGCTCGCGGGCAAGGAGCGCAGCATGCCGGGCGAGCTGTCCGGCGGCGAGCAGCAGCGGGTGGCGCTGGCCCGCGCCCTCGTGAACCGTCCGCCGCTGCTGCTCGCCGACGAGCCCGCGGGCAGCCTCGACAGCAAGGGCACCCGCGAGGTGATGCGGCTGCTGTCCCGCTTCCACCAGCGCGGCCAGACGATCGTGCTGGTCACCCATGACGCACGGCTGGCGAGCGCCGCGGACCGGGTGATCAGCTTCTTCGACGGGCGGATCGCCGACGACGCTCGACTGGACGGCACGCCGACGCGCGGCGCCGGCATCTCCGGCGTGCTGGAACTGAAGGACTGACGTGCGGCAGCTCAAGGCGTACGACGACCCCCGGAAGGGCTGAGACGGTGCGGGCCACCTTGCGCTGGGCGCACTCCGATCTGCGGACGCACCGCGGCGAGGCGCTGTTCCTCGTGCTCGCCACGGCGGGCATCGTCGCCTCGCTGCTGCTGGCCACGGCGCTGTTCGGGTACGCCACCAACCCCTGGCAGCGGGTGTTCACCCAGGCGCGCGGCGCGCATGTGTGGATCCACACCGGTCCGGCCGCCGCGACGGACGAACTCGCCGCGCTGGACGGCGTCGACTCCGTCGCCGGGCCCTATCCCGTCGCCTCCACCGCTGTGACCTCACGCGGCGCCCGCGCCTCCGTCGAACTGCGCGGCGTCTCCGAGCAGCCCTCCGTGGGCCGCCCGCTGCTCGCCTCCGGCCGCTGGCTGGACCCGGCGACGCCGGACGGCGTGGTGCTGGAGAGCCGGCTCGCCCGCACGCTGGTGGCCGAGCCCGGCGACACCCTCGACCTGCCCGGCGGCGCGCGCGGGCTGACGGTCCTCGGCATCGCCGACAGCGCCGAGCCCCGCTACTCCCCCGGCGACCGGCCCGGCCTGGTCTGGGCGCTCCCGTCCGCCGTGCCGGACCCGGCCGGCCAGGTGATCGGGCTGCGGCTGACCGATCCCGACGACACGGACTACGCCGTGCAGCGCGCGGTCACGGTGCTGGGCGCGGGCGCGGTCAGCGAGGTGTCCACCTGGCAGCAGGCGCGCGCCGAGGCGCAGGGCGACAACCGGCTGCTCGGGCAGGTGCTGGGCCTGTTCGGGCTGGGCGCGCTGGTCGCCGCCGGGCTCGCGGTGCACGGGGCGATCGCCACCCGGATCCGCGGGCATCTGCGGGACATCTCGATCCTGAAGGCGATCGGCTTCACTCCCGGTCAGGTCGTACGGATCTTCCTCCTCCAGCACATCGCCTACGCGCTGCTGGGCGCCACGGCCGCGGCCGCCCTCATCCAGGCGCTGGGCAGCCGGGTCCCGGGGCGGCTCGGGGACGCCGTGGGCGTGTGGCAGGGCCTGCCGGGACACACGGTGGCGCTGTTCACGGTGCCGGCCGGGGCGGTGCTGTTCATCGGCGCCATCACCGGCCTCGCCGCCTGGCGCGCGGGACGCGTGCCGCCGGTGCCGGTGCCCCGGCCCGCCCCGCGGGCGGCCGGACGGCTGTCCGGCTCGGCGCTGCGGGCGCTCGGACTGCGGCTGCCGCCCGCCCTGGTCCTGGGCTGGCACCGGGCCTTCGGCACCCGTCGGCTGAGATCCCTGGCGACGGTGGCCCGGCTCGCGCTGCCGCTGCTGCTGATCGTGGTCGCGCTGAGCGCCTGGACCACCATCGACCGCTTCCGCAGCGCGCCCGAGCAGACGGGCCTGCCCACCGCGCTCACGGTCCACCCGGACGCCGCGCTCCCCGACCGGGAGACCCGCGCCCTCCTGGAACGCGACCCGCAGATCGCCGCCGCCTACCCCGGCGTGGAGGTGGCGGCCCTGGTCCCCGGCCAGACCGCGACGATCGCCCTGCGCGGCTACGGCACCCGCGCGGACCCCTACCCGTACACCCTGGCCGAGGGCCGCCCGGCGCACGGCCCCGACGAGGCGGTGGCCGGGCAGGGCCTGCTCGACCTGCTGGACGTGCGCGTCGGCGACTGGGTGCGGATGACCGTGGGCGACCAGCCGCAGATCCTGCACATCGTGGGGCGCAGCATCGAGCCGGAGAACGCGGGGCGGGTCATCTCCACCTCGCTCGACACCCTCCACGAGAACGCCCCCGAACTGGGCCCGACCCTCTACCAGCTCCGGCTGACCCCCGGAGCCGACCCCGCGGAGGTGGGCGCCCGCCTCACCGCCGCGAGCGAGGGCCGCCTGGACGTCCACACGCCCACCAACCCGGCCGACGGCCTCTCCCCGCTGCGCGGGGTGGTCGTCGCCGTGATCGCCGTCCTGGCCCTCATCGGCCTGATCGAACTGCTGACGGTGATTGGCGGCACGGTCCGCGAGAGCGAACGCGATCTGCTCGCCCTCAAGGCCATCGGCCTGTCCCCGCGCCAGATCACGGCGATCACGGTCACGGCCACGGCCTGCACGACCCTGTCGGCGGTCGTCCTCAGCACCGCCGTGGGCGCCCCCCTGGCCCACTGGCTGATCGACGCCCAGGCCGGCTCCAGCGGAACAGGAGCGGGAATAGCCCGAACCCCGCCCCTCCCCCTCCTCGCCCTCTTCGCGACGGCAGCGGTACTGGGCGCCACGGCTTTGGCGACCTTCCCTGCGACGAGGGCGGCTCGGCGCAGGTTGGCGGACACGTTGAGTGCGGCGATGTGAGGATGCTGCGCCGCCGGCGGGGTTGGGGTGCTGGGGCGGAGCCCCGCCGGGGCGCAGGGGCGGAGCCCCACGGGGGTGCAGGGGCACAGCCCCGCCGGGGTGCAGGGGCACAGCCCCGCCGGGGCGCAGGGGCGGAGCCCCGCCGGGGTGCAGGGGCGGAGCCCCGGTTGGGGAGTTGCTTACTTACCGAGTCGGGCGGGTGGGTGGGCAAAGGGGTCAGCGGTTGCGCAAGGTGCGGTACTTCTTGACCAGCGCTCGGGTGGAGCCGTCCAGCCCCCAGACGTCCGCGTCCTCGGTCAGCGCCGGCTCCAGCCGCTTCGCCAGGACCTTGCCCAGTTCCACGCCCCACTGGTCGAAGGAGTCGATGTCCCACACCGCCCCCTGCACGAACACCTTGTGCTCGTAGAGGGCGATGAGCTGCCCCAGCACCGACGGCGTCAACGCGGTCGCCAGGATCGTCGTCGTAGGGTGATCGCCCTTGAACGTCTTGTGGGCGACCAGCTCCTCCGGCACCCCCTCCTCCCGCACCTCGTCCGGCGTCTTGCCGAAGGCCAACGCCTGCGTCTGCGCGAAGAAGTTGGCCATCAGCAGATCGTGCTGCGCCCGCAGCTCCCCGCTCAGCTCGGCGACCGGCTCGGCGAAGCCGATGAAGTCCGCCGGGATCAGCTTCGTCCCCTGGTGGATCAACTGGTAGTACGCGTGCTGCCCGTTGGTCCCCGGCGTCCCCCACACGACGGGCCCGGTCTGCCAGTCGACCGCCCTGCCGTCCCGGCCGACGGACTTGCCGTTGGACTCCATGTCCAACTGCTGGAGATACGCGGCGAACTTGGACAGATAGTGGCTGTACGGCAGCACGGCATGCGACTGAGCATCGTGGAAGTTGCCGTACCAGACGCCCAACAGCCCCAGCAGCAATGGCACGTTGGCCTCGGCGGGCGCGGTGCGGAAGTGCTCGTCGACGAGCCGGAACCCGTCGAGCATCTCCCGGAACCGGTCCGCGCCGATGGCGATCATCAGGGAGAGCCCGATCGCCGAGTCGTAGGAGTAGCGGCCCCCGACCCAGTCCCAGAACTCGAACATGTTGGCCGTGTCGATGCCGAAGTCGGCGACCTTCTCCGCGTTGGTCGACAAGGCGACGAAGTGCTTCGCCACGGCGGCCTCTTCACCCAGCGCGTCCAGCACCCACTTGCGGGCCGAGGTGGCGTTGGTGATCGTCTCGATCGTGGTGAAGGTCTTGGACGCGATGATGAACAGCGTCTGGGCCGGGTCCAGGTCCCGCACCGCCTCGTGCAGGTCCGCGCCGTCCACGTTGGAGACGAACCGGAAGGTCAGCGAGCGGTCGGTGTAGGCCCGCAGCGCCTCGTAGGCCATGGCGGGGCCGAGGTCGGAGCCGCCGATGCCGATGTTGACGACGTTGCGGATGCGCTGACCAGTGTGCCCGGTCCACTCCCCGGAGCGGACCCGTCCCGCGAAGTCGGCCATCTTGTCGAGGACGGCGTGCACCGCCGGGACGACGTTCTCCCCGTCGACCTCGATCACCGCGTCACGCGGCGCGCGCAGCGCGGTGTGCAGGACGGCCCGGTCCTCGGTGGTGTTGATCTTCTCGCCGCGGAACATCGCGTCCCGCAGGCCGAACACGTCGGCGGCGGCGGCCAGTTCGCGCAGCAGCCGAAGCGTCTCGTCGGTGACGAGGTGCTTGGAGTAGTCGATGTGGAGGTCGCCCACCTCGAGGGTGTACTCGTCGCGCCGGGCGTCGGCGCCGAACAGCGCCCTCAGCCGCACCTCGCCGAGCTCCTCGCGGTGCTTGGCCAGCGCGGTCCACTCGGGAGTCTGGTTGAGCCTCGTACGGCCGTCTGCGTTCATGTCGGACCCAGCCCTCTTTCTTCACCTGTCCGTGCTGCGCGTCTAGTCCCGCTGCGGGTCCCAACCTAATTGATCAGCGTGTGACATGAGCTGACGCGGGACCGCGAGGGGGTGCGACAACAGGTACGTCCGAGAGGGCCGCCGGTATCAACGCGACGGACGACGGGACGAAGGCGGGACGAGGGCGGGGCGAACGGCAGGGCGGACGGCGGAACGGACCCGGCCAGGCACCCGGAACGCACCCGGCCGACCCCGACTCCTAGATCTCGCCCCGCAGTTTGGCGAGCGCCTCCGCGAGGATCGCCTCGCCGTCGGCGTCGCTGCGCCGCTCCCGCACATAGGCGAGGTGCGTCTTGTAGGGCTCGGTGCGCGGCGGGTCCGGGGGGTTGTCCCGGTCCTGGCCGGCCGGGAAGCCGCAGCGCGGGCAGTCCCAGGTATCGGGCACCTGCGCGTCACTGGCGAAGCTGGGCTGGGTCTCATGCCCGTTGGAGCACCAGAAGGAGATGCGCAGACGCGGCGCTGACTCACCGCGCTCGGCCTCGCCCATCGGCCCCGCCCCGACCCGGCTTCCCCGGATCGCGTTGCCACTTGCCACGGTCGTAACTCCCTGCGTGATGGTGCCGCGAAGCGAGTCGGCGTTTCGCTCCGCTGCGAGCGCCTCAGTCTACGTAAGGCCCAACGCGCGTCCAGTGATTGGAGTTACAGCTCCCACACGTAGACGCAAGCCCCATGATAGGCCGCGCTGAGCTGCGCGTACCGAACATGGGGCCTTACGTACGAAATGTGCGTTTGTGTGCGTCTGTTCAGCTGTTCGTCTGATCAGGTGCGTACCTGATCAGCTGTTCGTCTTCATGAGGATGCCGAGGACGACGATGCACGCGAACCACAGCAGCCCGATCACGACGGTGATGCGGTCGAGGTTGCGCTCGGCGACCGAGGAGCCGCCGACGGAGGACTGCATACCGCCGCCGAACATGTCGGAGAGGCCGCCGCCCTTCCCCTTGTGCATCAGCACCAGCAGCATCATCAGCAGGCTGAAGACGATCAGGGCGATCGAGAACCCCAAAACCACGGCTGGACCAACTTCCTCGGATTCGGATGACGACGTCGGATAACGACGGGGGCACAGCGACGGCGCTGTGCCCCCGCAAGGGTACGACGGATCGCCGCTACCGCCTACACACGGCCGGACTCACTGGTCGCGGAAGCGCACGATCTTGACGAACTCGTCGGCGTCCAGCGAGGCGCCGCCGACCAGCGCGCCGTCGATGTCGGCCTGCGCCATGATCTCGGCGACGTTGCCGGCCTTGACGGAGCCGCCGTACTGGATGCGGACCCGGTCGGCCAGCTCCTGCGTGTACAGCTCGGCGATCTTGCCGCGGATGGCGGCGCAGACCTCCTGGGCGTCCCCGGCGCCGCAAACCTTGCCGGTGCCGATGGCCCACACGGGCTCGTAGGCGATCACGATCGTCTCGGCCTGCTCGGCCGGGACGTCCTTCAGACCGCCCTCGACCTGGGCGAGGGTGTGGGCGACGTGGTCGCCCGCCTCACGGACCTCCAGCTCCTCGCCGACGCACAGGATGGGGGTGATGCCGTGCTTGAAGGCGGCCTTGACCTTGGCGTTGACCACGTCGTCGGTCTCGGCGTGGTACTGGCGGCGCTCGGAGTGGCCGATCGCGACGTACGCGCACTTCAGCTTGGCCAGCATCGGGCCGGAGATCTCGCCGGTGTACGCGCCGCCGTCGTGGGCCGAGATGTCCTGGGCGCCGTACTTGATCTTCAGCTTGTCGCCGTCGACCAGGGTCTGCACGGAGCGCAGGTCGGTGAAGGGCGGCAGGACGGCGACCTCGACGGCCTCGTAGTCCTTGTCCGCGAGGGCGAAGGCGAGCTTCTGGGTGTGGGCGATGGCCTCGAGGTGGTTGAGGTTCATCTTCCAGTTGCCCGCCATCAGCGGCGTGCGCTCCGAAGAAGTAGATGCAGCCATCAGGGGTCAGTCCTCCAGTGCGGCGAGGCCGGGGAGCGTCTTGCCCTCGAGGTATTCGAGGGAGGCGCCGCCGCCGGTCGAGATGTGGCCGAATGCGTTCTCGTCGAAGCCCAGGAGGCGGACGGCCGCGGCGGAGTCGCCGCCGCCGACGACCGTGAAGCCCGGGGAGTCGAGGAGGGCCTGGGCGACCGCCTTGGTGCCCTCGGCGTAGTCGGGGTGCTCGAAGACGCCCATCGGCCCGTTCCAGAAGACGGTGGCCGCGTCGGCGAGCTTCGAGGCGTACAGCTTGCGGGTCTCGGGACCGATGTCCAGACCCTCCTGGTCGGCGGGGATCGCGTCCGCGGCGACGGTCGTGGGGTGGGTGGGGGCCTTGGCCTTCAGGTCCGGGAACTCGGGCGAGACCAGCACGTCGACGGGCAGGACCAGCTCGACGCCGGTCTTCTCCGCGCGGGCGATGTACTCGGTGACGACCGGGATCTGGTCCTCCTGGAGGAGGGAGATGCCGACCTCGTGCCCCTGGGCCTTGAGGAAGGTGTAGGCCATGCCGCCGCCGATGAGGAGACGGTCGGCCTTGCCGAGCAGTTCGTCGATGACGGCGAGCTTGTCGGAGACCTTGGCGCCGCCGAGCGCGACGACGTAGGGGCGCTTGACGTCCTCGGTGAGCTTCTTCAGGACGCCGACCTCGGTGGCGATGAGGTAGCCGGCCGCGTGCGGCAGGCGGGCCGGGAGGTCGTACACCGAGGCGTGCTTGCGGTGCACGGCGCCGAAGCCGTCGCCGACGTAGAGGTCGGCGAGTTCGGCGAGCCGGTCGGCGAACTCGCCGCGCTCGGCGTCGTCCTTGGACGTCTCGCCCGGGTTGAAGCGCAGGTTCTCGATGACGGCGACCTGGCCTTCGGCGAGGCCGGCGACGGTGGAGCGGGCGGACTCGCCGACCGTGTCGGTCGCGAACGCCACGTCGGCGCCGAGGAGTTCGCCGAGGCGGACGGCGGCCGGGGCGAGGGAGAAGGCGGGGTCCGGGGCGCCCTTGGGGCGGCCCAGGTGCGAGGCGACGACCACCTTGGCGCCCGCGTCCGCGAGTGCCTTGACGGTCGGCAGCACGGCGCGGATACGGCCGTCGTCGGTGATCGTGGCGCCGTCCAGCGGCACGTTCAGGTCGGCACGGACGAAGACGCGCTTGCCGGCCACGCCTTCGGAGAGGAGTTCGTCGATCGTCTTCATGAAAGGGGCTCCCGGGAGGGCTGGTGGTACTCCGTGATCGTAGAGAAGGCCGTTCCGTACGTGAGTCAGGGCCCGGACAGCGCGTCCCTGCGCTGCCCGAGCCCTGCTCTCACACCGGGCTGCCCGCTCTGTCGGTCAGAGCTGGCCGCCGACGAAGACCGTCAGGTCGACGAGGCGGTTGGAGTAGCCCCACTCGTTGTCGTACCAGCCGAGGATCTTCACCGAGTTGCCCTCCTGGACCATGGTCAGGGAGGAGTCGAAGGTGCAGGAGGCCGGGTCGCCGACGATGTCCGAGGAGACGATCGCGTCCTCGGTGTACGCCAGGTAGCCCTTGAGGTCGCCGTCGTCGGAGGCCTTCTTGAACGCGGCGTTGACCTCGTCCTTGGTGACCTCGCGCTGGAGGGTGACCACCAGGTCGGTCGCCGAGCCGGTGGGGACCGGGACGCGCATCGCGATGCCGTCCAGCTTGCCCTTGAGCTGCGGGAGGACCAGGGCGGTGGCCTTGGCGGCGCCCGTCGTCGTCGGGATGATGTTCTCGGCGGCGGCACGCGCGCGGCGCAGGTCCGAGTGCGGGAAGTCCAGGATGCGCTGGTCGTTGGTGTACGCGTGGACCGTCGTCATCAGGCCCTTGACGATGCCGAAGTTCTCGTCGAGGACCTTCGCCATGGGCGCCACACAGTTGGTGGTGCAGGAGGCGTTGGAGATGACGTGGTGGTTGGCGGCGTCGTACTTGTCCTGGTTGACGCCCATCACGATGGTGATGTCCTCGTCCTTGGCCGGAGCCGAGATGAGGACCTTCTTGGCGCCGCCGGCGAGGTGCTTCTCGGCGTCGGCCTTCTTGGTGAAGATGCCGGTGGACTCGATCACGATGTCCACGCCCAGCTCGCCCCACGGGATGTCGGCGGGGTTGCGCTCGGAGAGCACCTTGATGGTGTGGCCGTCCACCGTGATGGTGTCGGCGGTGTGCGACACCTCGGCCTTGAGGCGGCCCAGGATGGTGTCGTACTTGAGCAGGTGAGCGGTGGTCGCGGTGTCACCCAGGTCGTTGACAGCCACGATCTCGATGTCAGCACCCTGCTCAAGGAGCGCGCGGAAGTAGTTACGCCCGATACGGCCGAAGCCGTTGATGCCTACGCGGATCGTCACGAACCGATCTCCTCGTTGGTACGCCGGCCATGCGGTGCCGGCGAGCTGTGTTTGGGATGTCCCCGACCACCCCCGACCCTACCTCTCCGAGACCCGGGGAGTGACATTGAGTCGGCGCATACACGGCATGGCGGCCCGTACCCGTCAGTAGGGGTACGGACCGCCCTGACCGGAGGGCCTTTCGGCCCTTTTTCGTCACGGACCGTCAAAGCCCGTTTGGCTGTGCGTCACTGATCAAGTGATGCGAGGGCCTTTCCGATGAGCGCCGCGCGGTCCGCGGCGGCGGTGACGTGCTCCAGGCCGAAGCCCAGCAGCACGGTGTCGTCGGTGGTGACCGCTCCGTACGTCTGGAACAGGGCTCCGCTGCGCGCCCAGTCCTTGACGACCGCGGGGCTGCCCGCGGGCGGGCCGGGCACGCTCCAGGCGCCCAGCGACGTCTCGAAGCTCTCGGTGTCGACGGCGTCGCCGCCGACGACGACGGAGGCGTTGTCGGCGAGGACGCCACGTCCGCCGCTGCCGGGGTCGGTGATGTAGGAGAGCGACAGCTCGACGTTCTTCCCGGCGTAGGCGGACAGGTCGAAGGAGACGTCCTGCCAGCCGGCCGAGGCGCCGGTGAAGCTGTTCCAGGAGCCGCTGGCCCCCGTCGGCGCGCAGGAGCCGCCGTTGAGCGTCAGGTACCGCTTGAGGGCGGGGTGCGCCTGGATGAAGTAGCCGGCCTCGCACTCCAGGGGCACGGCGGTGCTGGTGGCGCCGCCGGCCTCGGGCAGCGTGGTCCAGTCGTCGGCCCCGGCGGTGTGCGCCTCCAGGACGGCGTGGTCGTAGCCCGTCTCGGTGTTCCACAGCAGCCGGGTCCGCAGCGTGGGCTTCTGGGACGCGGTCACCCCGGTGAGGTCGACGGTGCGGGTGAGCCGGTTCCAGGCGTAGTCGCTGTGGGTGACGGCGGCCATGGACGCGCCCTCGTAGGGCCCGAACGGGTTGATGGTGCCGGGGTAGCGGCCCGCTCCCGCGCTGGCGAACTGCGGGAAGCCGGACACGGGCAGCGTCTCGGAGGTGACGCTGTAGGAGCCCGCCTGGTTCAGCGGGTTGCCGGGCGCCGCGCCCAGCGGCCCGCCGGAGCCGGCGAGCGCGCCCGCGCCCTCGAAGGAGGTCGCGCCGGGCAGGGAGGTGCGGGTGTAGGCGCCCAGGTAGTACTGGCTGAAGTCGTTGGACGGGGTGCCGTCGCCGAGGTCGACGCTGCCGCCGGCCAGTTCGCCCGCCTCGATCAGCTTGCCGCGCTCGTTGAGGTAGGCGCGCAGTTCCAGCTGGGTCGGGTTGCCCGGGGCGCTCGCGCCCGTGTAGTGGACGACGGTGTCGAAGTGGCCGAGCACGCCGAGCGCGTCCGGCACGCCCTGTGCGGCGACGTCCCAGACGACCGCCTTGTGGCCGTTGGCCTTCAGCGCGTCCACGTAGGTCTGCGCCTGCGTGGCGGCCGCGCCCTCCTCGGCGACGACGAGGATGTCCGCCTTGGCGCGTGCGGCGACCGTGTAGGTGAAGTGCGAGCTGGAGACCTTCTTGCCTTCCGCGGTTTCACCGGTGAACCACACCTCGACCTTGTCGCCCGGCTCGCCGTCGCGCACCTTGGCCCGGTACTCGTCGAAGTACAGGTTGTCCTCGCCGCCGTAGGTCTCGCCGCCGTTCCATGAGCTGAGCTTCTGGCCCTGGGTGCGGCCGCCGTTGACGCGGTACTTGAGCTCCTTGTCGCGCAGCGCCTTGCGGGCGACGACGGAGACCTCCTGGTCGCGGCCGCGCGAGTACGACGTGGTGAACGGCGCCGGGGTGAAGTCTGCGGCGGTCAGGCCGACCGAGGACTTCGGCTGGTCGGGGCGCGCGGCGCTCTCGGCGACGGAGAGCGCGAAGGGGATGTTCTTCGCGAACTCCTCCTGGATCAGCTTCTCGTCGTCCGGGAAGTTGAAGACCGACTGGCAGTCGGCGGCGTTCCACTCATCGTCCGGGTAGAGGTTCGACACCGTCTGGCAGGTCGACATCTCGGGGGTGAACATCGCCGTGCCGTTGACGTTGGCCGCGTGCCCGTCGGCCTCGCCGTTGGTGGTGTACAGCTCCGAGGAGACCTGCGGGTGGTAGCCGGGGACCGCGGAGTTCTCCGGGGTGCCGGCGAGCGCCTTGTAGAGGACGTCGTCCGGGGTGTCGGTGGCGACCTGCCAGCCGACGCCGTAGAGGAGGAGTTCGGCGGCGGAGTGGTAGTTGATGCCGTACGTGAAGTCGATGCGCTTCTGGAAGGCGTCCAGCGCCTTGGTCTCGGGCTCGGAGTTGGGCCCCGCGCCGCGGTAGGTCTGGCTGGTGGGGTTGGGGGACGAACCCTCGTCGTCGTAGCCCCACTTGTAGGCGAAGTTGCGGTTGAGGTCGACGCCGTCGCCGGTGCTGATCACGCCGTCGGCGTTGACGTCCCGCAGGTTCTTGCGCCACAGGCGGTTGTCGGTGTCCTGGAAGGTGTAGTCGTAGCCGTCCGGGTTGGCGGACAGCACGAACCACAGCTCGGTCGTGTCGACGACCTTCTTCACGCGCTGGTCCGACCGGTAGCTGTCCAGGTAGTGGTGGAGCAGCCGGCGGGTCATCTCCGGCGTGATCCACTCGCGCGCGTGCTGGTTGGACATGTACAGCGTGGACGGCTTGGAGCCGTCCTTGCTCTTCTTCGCGTCCTTGGTGAGCTTCAGCGCGAGGATGTCCTGGCCGCCCACGGTCTTGCCGATGGAGACGACCTTGGTGAGGCCGGGGTTCTCCTGGGCGGTGCGGAGGATCTCCTCCTTCAGGCCGCCCTTGCCGCTGTAGGGGCGGAACACGCCCTCGGCGGCGGCCTCCACGCGGCCCTCCGCCTTGGCGGACAGGGTGTGCTCGGTGAGCGGGACGCCCTGCTTCTCCAGCTTGTCGGCCTGCTTGTCGGTGAGGTAGACCTCGATGGTGGCGGTGCCCTGCTCGGGCGCCTGCTCACTGAGTTCGTGAGCGTCCTGGCCGGCCGCCAGCAGCAGCGGGACCTGCTTCTTGGTGACCTCGGCGCGGAAGACCTTGACCTCGTCCGCGTCGGATTCCTGGGGTGAACTTCCGGGTTGTGCCTGGGCGATGGGCGCGATGCTCGCTCCGCCGAGCAGGAGCGTGCCGACAGCGAGGATCGATCTCGCTCTTCGTCTCATGAACCCCCCTGGTGTGGGTTCGCCGCAACAGCGAACAGAAGCCAGGCTCATGACAGTCCATGATCGAGTCAAGGGTGCCTCAGGGACACGCGAACGCCGACGCCTGCCACCCAACTGGGTGCGGGCACCGGCGTTCTGACAGGAGGTCAGCGTGTTCCGGGCCGACCGCGGAGGGCGGCGGCGCGGCGGCGAGCCCGCGCGGCGGGGGCTGCTCAGCTCACCCCCGCGGCGGGCGGGCGGCTCAGCCCACGAGGTTGTCGGCCAGCTCCTCGCTGAGGTTGGCCTCCGTGCTCGGGATGCCCAGGTCGGAGGCGCGCTTGTCGGCCATGGCGAGCAGCCGGCGGATCCGGCCGGCGACGGCGTCCTTGGTCAGCGGCGGGTCGGCGAGCGCGCCCAGCTCCTCCAGGGAGGCCTGCTTGTGCTCCATGCGCAGCCGGCCGGCCGCGGCGAGGTGCTCGGGGACCTCCTCGCCGAGGATCTCCAGCGCGCGCTGCACCCGGGCCCCGGCGGCCACGGCCGCGCGGGCGGAGCGGCGCAGGTTGGCGTCGTCGAAGTTGGCGAGGCGGTTCGCCGTGGCGCGCACCTCGCGGCGCATCCGGCGCTCCTCCCAGGCGAGCACCGACTCGTGCGCGCCGAGGCGGGTGAGCAGCGCGCCGATCGCGTCGCCGTCGCGGACCACGACCCGGTCGACCCCGCGCACCTCGCGGGCCTTCGCGGCGATGGACAGCCGGCGGGCGGCGCCGACGAGCGCGAGCGCGGCCTCCGGACCCGGGCAGGTGACCTCCAGGGAGGAGGACCGGCCGGGCTCGGTGAGCGAGCCGTGCGCCAGGAACGCCCCGCGCCAGGCCGCCTCCGCGTCGCAGGTCGCGCCGGACACCACCTGCGGGGGCAGGCCGCGGATCGGGCGGCCCCGGCCGTCGACCAGGCCGGTCTGCCGGGCCAGCTGGTCACCGCCCGCGACGACCCGCACGACATAGCGGGAGCCGCGGCGCAGACCGCCGGGCGCCATCACGATCAGCTCGGAGCTGTGGCCGAAGATCTCCAGGATGTCCCGCTTGAGCCGGCGGGCCGCCATCGCCGTGTCCAGCTCCGCCTCGATCACGATCCGACCGCTCACCAGGTGAAGGCCGCCGGCGAACCGCAGGATGGCGGAGACCTCCGCCTTTCTGCAGCAGGTACGGGTGACGGGGAGCCGGGAGATCTCGTCCTTCACCGCTGCCGTCATCGCCATGGGCCGATCCTTCCATGCATCCGAAAAATACGGTCGTACGCGGCGGCCAGCAGCTCCGGATCATGCCGCGGAGTTCCGTCGGGCCGGGCCACCGGCGCCAGCTCCACCGCGGCCCCGAACCGTTCGGCGGCGTCGGTGAGGGAGTCGCGGTCGGGCACGGCGGCCTCGTCGGCCAGCACCACGTCCAGGGCGAGTTTAGGGGCGTGTCGTCCCAAAACCTCCAAATGACGCTGCGGGGAGAAGCCTTCGGTTTCTCCCGGCTGCGGTGCGAGGTTCAGGGAGAGTACCCGGCGCGCCTTCGTCTCCGTGAGCGCGTCCAGCAGTTGCGGCACCAGCAGGTGCGGGATGACCGAGGAGAACCAGGAGCCGGGGCCGAGGACGACCCAGTCCGCGTCGAGGACGGCCGCCACCGCCTCCGGGACGGCCGGCGGGTCGTGCGGCACGAGGTGCACGGACTGCACGTCGCCGGGCGTCAGCGCCACGGTCGCCTGTCCCCGCACGGTGTCCACGTCGTCGGGGCGCTCGGGGTCGTGCCCCTTGACCAGGGCCTCGAGCTCCAGCGGCACCGCCGACATGGGCAGCACCCGCCCGTGCGCGCCCAGCAGCTTGCCGACCAGGTCCAGGGCCTGCACATGGTCGCCGAGCTGCTCCCACAGGGCCACGATCAGCAGGTTGCCGACCGCGTGGCCATTGATCTCGCCCTGCGACTGGAAGCGGTGCTGGATGACGCGGGACCAGGTCTGGCCCCAGTCGTCGTCGCCGCACAGCGCGGCCAGCGCCTTGCGCAGGTCGCCGGGCGGCAGCACGCCCAGCTCGTCGCGCAGACGCCCGCTGGAGCCGCCGTCGTCGGCCACCGTGACGACGGCGGTGAGGTCGCCGGTGATCCGGCGCAGCGCGGCGAGCGAGGCCGACAGGCCCATGCCGCCGCCGAGGGCGACGACCTTGGGCTGGGCGCCGCGGCGGCGCGGCCTGGCGCCCCGGGCCTCGGCCGGCCGGCTCACCCGCCCCTCGGGCGCCGTTCTGCGCAGCCGGCCCAGCCGCGGAGTGCGTCCCGTCATTCCCGTCCCATGTCCCGGTGCACGACCACCGTCTCCACGCCCTCGGCCGCGAGGCGCGCGGCGAGCTTCTCCGACATCGCGACCGAGCGGTGCTTGCCGCCCGTGCAGCCCACCGCGATGGTCACATAGCGCTTGCCCTCCCGCCGGTAGCCCGCGGCGACCAGCTGGAGCATCTCGGCGTACCGGTCGAGGAACTCCTTGGCGCCGGGCTGGTTGAGGACGTACGCCGAGACCTCCTCGTTGAGGCCGGTGAAGGGGCGCAGCTCCGGGACCCAGTGCGGGTTGGGCAGGAAGCGCATGTCGACGACCAGGTCGGCGTCGACGGGGAGGCCGTACTTGAAGCCGAAGGACATCACGGTGGCCCGCAGCTCGGGCTCCTCCTCGCCGGCGAACTGGGCGTCCATCTTGGCGCGCAGTTCGTGCACGTTGAGGCTGGAGGTGTCGATCACCAGGTCGGCGTCGCCGCGCAGTTCGCGCAGCAGCTCGCGCTCGGCGGCGATGCCGTCCACGATGCGGCCGTCGCCCTGGAGGGGGTGCGGCCGGCGCACGGACTCGAAGCGGCGCACCAGGGCGTCGTCGGAGGACTCCAGGAACACGATCCGCCGGGTGACGCTCTTGGACTCCAGATCGGCGAGGGATTCGCGGAGGTTGTCGAAGAAGCGCCGGCCGCGGACGTCGACGACGACCGCGATCCGCGCCACGTTGCCCTGGGAGCGGGCGCCGAGCTCCACCATGGTGGGGATCAGGGCGGGCGGGAGGTTGTCGACGACGAACCAGCCGAGGTCCTCCAGACACTTGGCCGCCGTCGAGCGCCCGGCCCCGGACATGCCGGAGATGATCACCAGCTCGGGGATGGCCGCCTCGGGGATCCCGGGGGGTGTGACGTCCGTACTCACCTGTGCTCCGTCTTCCTGGCGTGCCTGCTGCTCGTCGCCGTCGTGACCTGCGTCGTGCGGGGTCTGTTCCGGTTCGGTGCTGGGGTGTGCGTCGTGCTCGGTCATGTCTCCTGCCCCCGTCGTTCTTGTGGGACGCCCGCGGCCACGGGCTCCTCGGCGGAACCCTCCGTCGTACCGGGTTCCCCCTCCTCCATGATCTCTCCTGTCGCCGTGTTCACGGCGGGGGCGGACGGAGCCGCCTCGGCGAGGGCGACGGCGATCGTCTCGGCCGTCTTGCGGCCTATGCCGGGCACCTCGCAGATCTGCTCGATCGTCGCGGCACGCAGCCTCTTCACGGAGCCGAAGTGTTTGATGAGCGCCTGCTTGCGGGTCTCGCCGAGGCCCGGCACGTCGTCCAGCGGGCCGGAGCGGAACCGCTTGGCGCGCTTGGTGCGCTGGTAGGTGATCGCGAAGCGGTGGGCCTCGTCGCGGACGCGCTGGAGCAGGTAGAGGCCCTCGCTGCTGCGGGGCAGGACGACCGGGTCGTCGTCGTCCGGCAGCCAGACCTCCTCCAGGCGCTTGGCGAGGCCGCAGACGGCGATGTCGTCGATGCCCAGCTGGTCCAGCGCCCGCCGGGCGGCCGCGACCTGCGGCTGCCCGCCGTCGACGACGACGAGCTGGGGCGGGTAGGCGAAGCGCTTGGGACGGCCGTCGTCCTCGGTGAGGGTGCTGACGACGGCGTCTTCGGGGGTGGCGGGCGCGATGGGGGCGACCGTGGCGACGGGCGTGCCGTCGGCGAGGGCGGGGTCGGCGTCACCGTTCGAGGGGGCCGGGTCGCCGTCCGGGAGGGCGGGGTGGGTGGTGTCGGTCCACTCGCCCGTGCGCTCCTTCTCGGCGAGGTAGCGCCGGAAGCGGCGGGTGATCACCTCGTGCATGGACCGGACGTCGTCCTGTCCCTCGAAGCCCTTGATCTGGAATCGGCGGTACTCGCTCTTGCGGGCCAGACCGTCCTCGAAGACGACCATGGAGGCCACGACGTCGTCGCCCTGGAGGTGCGAGATGTCGAAGCACTCGATCCGCAGCGGGGCGCTGTCCAGGTCGAGGGCCTCGGCGATCTCCTCCAGGGCACGCGAGCGCGTGGTGAGGTCGGAGGCGCGCTTGGTCTTGTGCAGGACCAGGGCCTGCTGGGCGTTGCGCTCGACGGTCTCCATCAGGGCCCGTTTGTCGCCGCGCTGCGGGATGCGCAGCGAGACGCCGGAGCCGCGGCGGCCGGTCAGCCACTCCTGCACCGGCTCCACCGGCTCGGGCAGGGCGGGGACCAGGACCTCCTTGGGCACGGCGTCCCCGGTCTCCTCGCCGTAGAGCTGCTGGAGGGCGTGTTCCACGAGGGCGCCGGTGGTGATCTCCTCGACCTTGTCGGTGACCCAGCCGCGCTGGCCGCGCACGCGTCCGCCGCGCACGTGGAAGATCTGGACCGCTGCCTCCAGCTCGTCCTCGGCGACCGCGATCAGGTCGGCGTCGGTCGCGTCGGCGAGCACGACCGCGTTCTTCTCCATGGCCTTCCGCAAGGCCTCGATGTCGTCGCGCAGCCGGGCGGCCCGCTCGTACTCCAACTCCTCGGCCGCCTCGCCCATCTGCTTCTCCAGCCGGCGCAGATAGGTGCCGGTGCGGCCGGTCATGAAGTCGCAGAACTCGTCGGCCAGCTCCCAGTGGTCGTCGGCGGAGATCCTCTCCACGCAGGGCGCGGAGCACTTGCCGATGTAGCCGAGCAGACAGGGGCGGCCGGTGCGGGACGCGTTCTTGAAGACGCCCGCCGAGCAGGTGCGGACCGGGAAGACGCGCAGCAGGAGGTCGACGGTGTCGCGGATCGCCCACGCGTGCGCGTACGGCCCGAAGTACCGGACGCCTTTCTTCTTGTGGCCGCGCATGACCTGCACGCGCGGGAAGTCCTCGTTCATCGTCACCGCGAGGTAGGGGTAGCTCTTGTCGTCGCGGTACTTGACGTTGAAGCGGGGGTCGTACTCCTTGATCCACGAGTACTCCAGCTGGAGCGCCTCCACCTCCGTGGACACCACCGTCCACTCCACGGACGCCGCCGTGGTCACCATGGAGCGGGTGCGCGGGTGCAGGCCCGCCAGATCCTGGAAGTAGTTCGCCAGGCGCTGGCGCAGGCTCTTCGCCTTTCCGACGTAGATCACCCGGCGGTGCTCGTCACGGAACCTGTACACCCCGGGGGAGTCCGGGATCTGTCCCGGACTGGGGCGGTAGCTGGAGGGGTCGGCCATGTCTCACACCCTACTGGCGCACGGTGACAGTCCGGCGGGGCTGTGGACAACCACGGCCGTGTCCACGACACGTGTCACGGAGAGGTCCCGGCCGGTCGTGCGTCACGTTCGGGCGTCAGGTGTTGTCGGGGCTTGGTCAACACGCTTCAATGCGGGAGAACTCGGGGTGGTGAAGCACGCCCTACGGATGTGAAGGCGCCCCGCGCCTCCTGGGGTCGCCCGGCCACCCACGCGATCGGTCTGACCAGCCGTCGTGCGCATTCACAGAAAGGCCCCTGCATGCCGCATGCCCCTCAGCACGTGGACGCCGCCGCCGACGCCCCCGCCGCGGACCTGGACGCGGCCCTGCGGGGCGGCCCCTTCCACGTCGCCCTGCGCGCCGCGATCGCCGCACGGGGACTGCCCCTCCAGCGCGTCCAGCACCATCTGTCACGGCACGGGGTCAAGGTCGGCGTCACCAGTCTGAGTTACTGGCAGCAGGGCGCCCGCCGGCCGCAGCGCCCGGAGTCCCTGCGGGCCGTGCGCGCCCTGGAGGAGATACTGCGGCTGCCGGACGAGTCCCTGATCCGGCTGCTCACGGAGGCCGAGGCGGACTCGCTCACCGGGCAGCCCGCGGGACGCTCCTACCGGGCGCTCATGGCGGCCTCGGACGTCCTGGAGACGCTCTTCGTCGAACTGGAGTGCCCTCTCGACGACGGTCTGCACACGCTCGGCCACCATGAGCGGGTCCGCATCGGCGCGCGCCGCGAGCTGCTGGGGCGCGAGTCGCAGCACATCGTGCGGGCCCACCGCGACGGCGTCGACCGTTTCGTCGCCGTCCACCACGGCGACCCGGGGTGCGTACCGGAGCAGATGGCCGTGCAGGCCCTGGAGAACTGCCGCACCGGACGCGTCCGCCGCCACCACGACACCGGCGTCCTGGTGGCCGAGTTCCTCTTCGACACCAGCCTGCGCGCCGGCGACACCTTCCTCTTCCGCTACGGCGTCCAGGACGGCACCGCCGAGGCGTCCCGCGAGTACGTCCGCGGCTTCGACGCGCCGGGCGGCCAGTACGCCCTCCAGATCCGGTTCGCCGAGGACGCGCTGCCCGTCCGCTGCCACCGCTTCACCCGGCACTCCCCCGCCGCGCCGCGCAGCGGCCGACAGGAGCTGCCGCTCAGCCACCGCCACCGCTCGGTCCACCTCGTCGAGCCGCGGGTGCGGTCGGGCATGCTGGGCATCGGCTGGGACTGGGAGTGAACGAGCCGCCGAGTCCATCCGCGCCGCCGAGCCGCCGGCAACCGAGCCGCTGAGCAACTGGGTGACCGAGTCACCCGAGGAAGGAACCGCCCCGTGATCGTCGTCGCCGGTGAGGCCCTGATCGACCTGGTACCGCAGGGCACGGGCGCCCTAGCGACACTTCAGCCGGCGCTCGGCGGCGGCCCGTTCAACACGGCCGTGGCCCTGGGCCGGCTCGGCTCCCCCACCGCCTTCTGCTCCCGCACCTCCCGCGACGCCTTCGGCGAGGCCCTGCTCGACCGGCTGCGCGAGACCGGCGTGGACGTGTCGCCGGTGCAGCGCGGCACGGAACCGACGACCCTCGCGGTCGCCACGATCGACGCCGACGGCTCGGCCGCCTACTCCTTCTACGTCGACGGCACCGCGGACCGGCTGTTCGCGGCGCCGGCCGGCCTGCCCGCCGGGACGCGCGCGGTGTCCTTCGGCACCTGCTCGCTCGTCCTGGAGCCGGGCGCGAGCGCGTACGAGGAGCTGATGCGGACCTCGGCCGCGCGAGGTCTGTTCACCGCGCTCGACCCCAACGTCCGGCCCGGCCTGATCCCCGACGCCGACGCCTACCGGGCCCGCTTCAAGAGCTGGCTGCCGTCGGTGGCCCTGCTCAAGCTGTCGGAGGAGGACGCCCGGTGGCTGGGCGGTTCCCCGCGCGAGTGGCTGTCGGCCGGCCCGGCGGCCGTCGTGATCACGCACGGCGGCGAGGGGCTGACCGCCTACGCCTCGGACGGCGCCGAGTACTCGGTGCCGGGCGAGAAGGTCGAGGTCGTGGACACGATCGGGGCCGGTGACACCGTGAACGCGGCGCTGCTGCACGGGCTGTCCGCGCGGGACGCCCTGTCCCCGGCGGCGCTGGCGGGCCTGGGGCGCGACGGCTGGGAGCGGCTGCTGCGGTTCGCGGCCCGCGCGGCGGCGATCACCTGTTCCCGGGCGGGCGCCGAACCGCCGTACGCGTCCGAACTCGGCGAGCTGTAGGGGCGGTTCGTCGGCGTACGCCGGGTGCGCGATCCGGTGCACGGAGAACGGACGGCGGCCCGTGGGGAGTTCCCACGGGCCGCCGTCCTTCGTGCGTGCTCGGCGTGTCAGCGCCTCGGCTCGGCCGTCAGGCCTTGCGCGCTGCCCGCGTGGTCTTCTTCGCCGGCGTCGCCTTCTTCGCGGCCGTCTTGGCCGGCGTCTTCGCCGCTGTCTTGGCAGCCGTCTTGGCCGCCGTCCTGCGGGGGGCCTTCACCGGTGCCGCGTCGCTGATGCGGTCGGCGTCGAGGATCTCCCTCAGGAACTTGCCGGTGTGGCTGGCCGGCACTCCGGCGACCTCCTCCGGCGTGCCCTCGGCGACGACGACGCCGCCGCCCGCGCCGCCCTCGGGGCCCATGTCGACGACCCAGTCGGCGGTCTTGATCACGTCGAGGTTGTGCTCGATGACGATGACCGTGTTGCCCTTGTCGACCAGCCCGGAGAGCACCCTGAGGAGCTTGCTGATGTCCTCGAAGTGCAGGCCGGTGGTCGGCTCGTCCAGGACGTAGACCGTGCGGCCGGTGGAGCGGCGCTGGAGCTCGCTGGCGAGCTTGACGCGCTGGGCCTCACCGCCGGACAGGGTGGTCGCGGACTGGCCGAGCCGGACGTAGCCGAGGCCGACGTCCTTGAGCGTGTTGAGGTGGCGGGCGATCGCGGGGACGGCCTCGAAGAACGCCGTGGCCTCCTCGATCGGCATGTTGAGGACGTCGGCGATGGACTTGCCCTTGTAGTGGACCTCCAGGGTCTCCCGGTTGTACCGGGCGCCGTGGCAGACCTCGCACGGGACGTAGACGTCCGGGAGGAAGTTCATCTCGATCTTGATGGTGCCGTCGCCCGCGCAGTTCTCGCAGCGGCCGCCCTTGACGTTGAAGGAGAAGCGGCCGGGCATGTAGCCGCGGACCTTCGCCTCGGTGGTCTCGGCGAACAGCTTGCGGACGTGGTCGAAGACGCCGGTGTAGGTGGCGGGGTTCGACCGGGGGGTGCGGCCGATGGGCGACTGGTCGACGTGGACGACCTTGTCGACGAGATCGTCGCCGTCCACACGCGTGTGCCGCCCCGGCACGCTTCTCGCGCCGTTCAGCTCGCGGGCCAGGTGCGTGTACAGGATGTCGTTGACCAGGGTCGACTTACCGGAGCCGGAGACACCGGTGACCGCGGTGAACACGCCCAGCGGGAAGGAGACGTCGATGTCCCGCAGGTTGTTCTCGCGGGCGCCGTGCACGGTGAGCTGCCGGGACAGGTCGCGGGGGCGTCGGATGTCGGGCAGCGGGATCGCCTTCTTGCCGGACAGGTACTGCCCGGTCTGCGAGGCGGAGTTGGCGAGCAGCTCCTTCAGGGAGCCGCTGTGCACGACCTCGCCGCCGTGCTCGCCGGCGCCGGGGCCGATGTCGACGATCCAGTCGGCGACCTTGATGGTGTCCTCGTCGTGCTCGACGACGATGAGCGTGTTGCCCATGTCGCGCAGCCGGACGAGGGTCTCGATCAGCCGGTGGTTGTCGCGCTGGTGCAGGCCGATGGAGGGCTCGTCGAGGACGTAGAGGACGCCGACGAGTCCGGAGCCGATCTGGGTGGCCAGACGGATGCGCTGGGCCTCGCCGCCGGAGAGCGTGCCGGCGGCGCGGTTGAGGGAGAGGTAGTCCAGGCCGACGTCGACGAGGAACTTCAGCCGCTCGTTGACCTCCTTCAGGACGCGCTCGGCGATCTTCTTGTCGCGGGCGTTGAGCTTGAGCTCGCCCAGGAAGTCCGCGCAGTCGCTGATGGACATCGCGGAGACCTCCGCGATGGACTTCTCCATGATCGTGACCGCGAGGACGATCGGCTTCAGGCGCGTGCCCTCACAGGTGGGGCAGGGCACCTCGCGCATATAGCCCTCGAAGCGCTCGCGGCTGGCGTCGCTCTCGGCCTCGCTGTGCCGGCGCTTGACGAAGGGGACGGCCCCCTCGAAGGGCGTGGTGTACACGCGCTCGCGGCCGTACCGGTTGCGGTAGCGGACCTCGATCTGCGTCTTGTGGCCGTGCAGGAGCGCCTTCTTGGCGCGCTGCGGCAGCCCGGCGAAGGGGATGTCCGTCCGGAATCCCAGCGCGTCCGCGAGTGCGGTGATCAGCCGGCCGAAGTAGTCCTTGGTGTGGCCGTGCGACCAGGGGTGGATGGCGCCCTCGTCGAGGGACTTGTCCTCGTCGGGGACGATCAGCTCGGCGTCGACCTCCATGCGCGTGCCGATGCCGGTGCACTCGGGGCAGGCGCCGAAGGGCGAGTTGAAGGAGAAGGAGCGGGGCTCCAGCTCCTCGAATGAGAGGTCGTCGTACGGGCAGTACAGGTGCTCGGAGTACATGCGCTCGCGCTCGGGGTCGTCCTCGGGGAGGTCGACGAAGTCGAGCACGACCATGCCGCCGGACAGGCCGAGCGCGGTCTCCACGGAGTCGGTGAGCCGGCGCTTGGCGGAGTCCTTCACCGTGAGGCGGTCGACGACCACCTCGATGGTGTGCTTCTCCTGCTTCTTCAGGGTGGGCGGGTGGGAGAGCTGGACGGTCTCGCCGTCCACCCGCGCGCGGCTGTAGCCCTTGGTCTGGAGATCCGCGAAGAGGTCGACGAACTCGCCCTTGCGCTCACGCACGAGCGGCGACAGGACCTGGAAGCGGCTCCCCTCCGGCAGCTCCAGGACCCGGTCGACGATGGCCTGCGGCGACTGGCGGGAGATCGGGCGGCCGCACTCGGGGCAGTGCGGCTTGCCGATGCGCGCGAAGAGCAGCCGCAGGTAGTCGTAGACCTCGGTGATGGTGCCCACCGTGGAGCGCGGGTTGCGCGAGGTCGACTTCTGGTCGATGGAGACCGCCGGGGAGAGGCCCTCGATGAAGTCGACGTCGGGCTTGTCCATCTGGCCGAGGAACTGGCGGGCGTACGAGGAGAGCGACTCCACGTAGCGCCGCTGGCCCTCGGCGAAGATCGTGTCGAAGGCCAGCGAGGACTTGCCCGACCCCGACAGGCCCGTGAAGACGATGAGCGAGTCGCGCGGAAGGTCGAGCGAGACGTTCTTGAGGTTGTGCTCGCGCGCTCCACGGACGATGAGACGGTCGGCCACGCCGGTCCGCACCTTTCTTGAGAGAAGTGACAGGGGCGGGGCCCCCGTCCTTTTCAGACTAGGGGGAGCCACTGACAACGCCGGACGGGATTCACCGGTTCACAACAATCCCCGGGCTTCCAGCATGCCTGACGTCGCCCCCGACCATATAGCACGCACATTCGATTTGCGGGCCCGTCCGCCTCCTTCACTCGAAGGTGTGACGGGTCTAGGGTCAGCACCATGATTGATCACGCTCATGACCTGGTGTCTGTACGTGAAGCGACGGAACGGCTCCTGAACGCAGTCGCCGAACTGGACGACGCGTCGGCGGCAGAACCGTCCCGCCTGCCCGGCTGGAGCCGCGGCCACGTCCTCGCCCACCTCGCCCGCAACGCGGACGCCCTGGTGAACGTCCTGGAGGGCCGACCCATGTACGTCGACGGCGCCACCCGCGACGCCGACATCGAGCGGGACGCCCCACGGCCCCTGGACGCGCACCTCGCCGATCTGCGGGAGAGCGCGGCCCGCCTCCATGCGGCGGGCGCCGCGCCCGCGGACTGGTCGCGCACCGTGGAACTGCGCAACGGCGTCACCGACTCCGCGTCCCGGCTGCCCTTCCGTCGGTGGGTGGAGGTCGAGCTGCACCACGTCGACCTCGGGATCGGCTACGACCTGGAAGACCTCTCGGCGGAGTTCACCGAACGGGAGATCGACTTCCTCGCGGACCGGTTCGCCGGCCATCCAGACGTGCCGCCGACGCGCCTGACGGACGGCACGCGCGCGTGGCGCACCGGCCGGCAGGCCGACGGCCCCGAGACGACCGTCACGGGTGCCCCCGCCGACCTCCTGGGCTGGCTCGCCGGGCGGCGCGACGGGGCCGCCCTGACCGTCGGCGGCGGACCCCTTCCGGCGCTCCCGCCGCTATAGGCTGCCGTCATGACGTACAGCGGAGAGGTGCGGGTCGGCGGCCCGGCGGACGTGCACGAGCTGAAGGACCTGATGATCACCAAGATCGCGGTCGGTCCCATGGACAACAACGCCTATCTGCTGCGTTGCCGGGCCACGGACGAGCAGTTGCTGATCGACGCGGCCAACGAGGCGCAGACGCTGCTCGGCATGATCGGTGACGACGGGATCGCCTCCGTCGTCACCACCCACCAGCACGGCGATCACTGGCAGGCGCTCGCCGACGTGGTCGCGGCCACGCGTGCGCGTACGTACGCGGGCCGGGAGGACGCCGAGGGCATCCCCGTGCCGACAGACGTCCCGGTGGACGACGGCGACGTCATCCGGGTGGGGCAGGTCGAGCTCACAGCGCGTCATCTCGTCGGGCACACGCCGGGCTCGATCGCCCTCGTCTACGACGACCCGCACGGGCACCCCCACGTGTTCACGGGCGACTGCCTCTTCCCGGGCGGTCCTGGTCGGACAACACAGCCTGAGGACTTCCAGAGTCTGATGAGCGGTCTCGAAGCGAAGGTCTTCACACTGCCTGATGAGACATGGATCTACCCGGGCCACGGTAACGACACCACCCTTGGGGATGAGCGGCCCCACCTTCAGGAGTGGTGGGCCCGCGGCTGGTAAGTCGCACACGCGATGAGAACTCAGATCATCACGGCGCTCGTGGGCGTCGTCGGCACGGGCCTCGGCGCCTCGCCGACCCTCATAGGCACGACTTGGCAGGCGCGCATTACTGCGCGAAGCAAACGCCAGGAGCTGGATCAGACGAAGGAGCAGGCCAGCACTCAGCTGTACGTCGACCATGTGAGCCGCCGCTTGGAGAACCGGCGGACCACGTACATCGGCTTCATGCAGGCCGTGTCTCAGCTGGTTCAGCTGACACGTGAGGACAAGATCGACCGGGCTCGGCTTGACAACGAAACCTTCGATCACCGGATGCAGATGATGGAGGCGGCGGGGGAGATCGAGGCGGCCAGGAACACGGTCATGGTCGACGGGCCCCAAGCAGTCGCCATCCAGGCCGCCGAGATCTGCCGGGTCCCCTACCCCCTGGCGCAAGCCGTCTCTGCCATCTACAACGAGGCCCTGGATGACGACGGGCGCCGGCAGGCGATGGAGCAGGCCATTGAAGTCCGCACTGTACTGATGCGGGAGCTGACGCGCTTCTCTGTGATGGCGTCAGCAGCGCTGAACCTGGATGGCGTTGGCAACCACCTAGACCCGCTTACCTCTCCTACTCCGACGCAAGGTCGCTAACGTCGCCTCCCCCGGTCACGATGTCTGGCGGCCAGCGTAGAGTGCGCGCACCCGGGCGCCGAGGGGCTCGAAAACGGCGTTCGCCGTCCTCACCACTTCTATGGTGTCGATTGATGAGCTCGCCGCAAGCAATCCGCTAGCCCGGGCCATGTGACTGGTGGCGGCCTGGGCCTTTTCTCTCACACCGTCATCCAGAACAAATCCCAGTTGCGAAGCGAGGTTGGACAAAGCTCCTGCGCCGCTGCGCCTGCCGCCTCCCTGCGCTCCTCAACCTCCGAGCTGAGACTGTTCCTGTCTCTTCGGTCCACGAACAGGAGGACCGACACGTGATAGTCGAGGAGTGCCGCAACGGCGGCCTGCATCAACTCGTTCACCTCGACGAGATGCTGTAGCTCGAACTCCTCACGCCGAGCCCGGAGCGCGTCCGCAGCGTCATCGGCCCGGTCCTTACGTTGCCGACGGTAAGCAAGCCAACTGTTCAACTGGGTGGCCAGGACACCGAGAAAGAATGCGGCGATCCCCCACCAGAAGTTCCACCCCTCCATGAGGCGTGAGCGTACGCCAAGCGATCACTGAGTTGGACGACCGTATGACGGTCGTCCAAGGGGGGATGCAGGTTGGCGATATCCGGGTGTCGCCAGTCTCTGAAAAGTGCCTGCGCGGTTCTACTGCGGCGCGCAGCCGCGCAGGACGGACGCGATCAAGTCGTCCAAGCCGTGCTCAGTGGCCTCCGGTGGCAGGACGCCGCTCACCGCCAGGCCGGCGTAGCCGTGCAGCGCCGCGAAGACCGGCAAGGCAATCCGTTCGAGTGGCCCCTCATGTACTTCGCCGCGGCCCTGCCCGTAGGCGATCAGGTCCAGGAGTTGATCGGACCATCGGTGGGCCGTTGCCCCGAGTGCTTCCGATGCCTCCGGGCTGTGCTTGACCGAGAACATCAGGTCGAGCAGCGCGGCGTTGTCCACGGCGAAGCCCACGTAGGCGCGGGCCGCGCTGTCCAGGCGGTCGGCGAACGTCTCGCCAGCGTCTTCCTGCGAGGC
The DNA here is from genome assembly GCF_042890065.1 of Streptomyces sp. NPDC002328. Classification (NCBI taxonomy): domain Bacteria; kingdom Bacillati; phylum Actinomycetota; class Actinomycetes; order Kitasatosporales; family Streptomycetaceae; genus Streptomyces; species Streptomyces sp. NPDC002328. The sequence continues at coordinate 179,196 of NZ_JBIARQ010000001.1, forward strand.
TGCGATGGCCTCGGCGAACCGCTCGAACCCGGTCAGCGCCAGGGCGTCCAGCAGCGCCTGCTTGGACTTGAAGTGGCGACTCGGTGCGGCGGGGCTCACCCCGATCTCGCGGGCCAGTTCACGCAGCGACAGCGCGGCTGCCCCCCGCTCGCGCAGTGTCGTCTCGGCTCGCGCGAGCAGCGCGGCGGGGAGGTCTCCGTGATGGTAGGGGCGGTTCGTCATGCCCTCAGCCTAGCCGGGTGTAGGCGACGTACACATTGTTATCGTTGACTACATTGTGATCGGTGCATACATTGGGGTCATGGCAAAGAACACGCACACCCAGCCCTGGAACACCACCGACATCCCCGACCAGACCAGCCGCACCGCCGTCGTCACCGGCGCCAACAGCGGCCTCGGACTCGCCACCGCCACAGCCCTGGCCGCGGCGGGCGCCCACGTCGTCCTCGCCGTACGCGACACCAAGCGCGGCGAAGCCGCAGCCGCGACGGTGAACGGCAGCGTGGAGGTCCGCCGACTCGACCTGGCCGACCTCGCCTCCGTCCGCGAGTTCGCCGCCGACTGGCACGACGACCTGGACCTGCTCATCAACAACGCCGGCATCATGAACGTCCCCGAAGGCCGCACCAAAGACGGCTTCGAGACCCAGTTCGGCACCAACCACCTGGGCCACTTCGCCCTGACCAACCTGCTGCTGCCGCACATCACCGACCGCGTGGTGTCCCTGTCGTCGGGAGCGCACAAGGCCCCGGGCAGTCCCCGCATCCACTTCGACAACCTCAACCTGACCGGCGAGTACAACCCGCTGACCGCCTACAGCCAGTCCAAGCTCGCCACCCTGCTCTTCACCCTGGAACTCCAGCGACGACTCAGCACCGCCGGCTCGCCCGTCCGCGCCCTCGCCGCGCACCCCGGCCTGGCCGCCACCAACCTCCAGAGCCACGACGCCAGCCTCCTGCGAACCCTCTTCTACCGTCTCGTCAACAGGCTGATCGCCCAGGACGGAGAGGCCGGCGCACTCCCCACCCTGTACGCGGCCGTCCAGGACCTTCCCGGCGCGAGTTACGTCGGCCCTGACGGCATGTTCGAGACCCGCGGCGCCCCGACCCTGGTCGGCCGCTCCCGAGCCGCCGCCGATCCAGAAGCCGCCCGCCGTCTGTGGACCGCCTCCGAAGAGCTGACCGGCGTCACCTTCCCTGAACCGACCGCCGCAGTTCGATCCTGAAGCCGCGGCCGACCCACCACACGGTGTCGGAGGCTGCTCGATACAGGGTGCTGAAGGTGGAGGACTGGGCGGAGATACGGCTGCATTGAGCAGAGGGCGTGCCCATTGAGGCGATCTCACGGCGGCTGGGGGCGGCCCGGAACACGGTGCGGGCCGCGTTGAACTCGGACCGGCCGCCGAAGTACGAACGGACTGCGCGCGGACGGGTAGCGGACGCCTTCGAGCCGCAGGCCGGCGCCCGTGATCGCCGAGCGGACTACCCGGCAGTGCAGCCAGAGCCACCTCAGCCTCGCCAAGGCCGAGGGGGTGCCACAGTCGCCAGTCGTCCGGCAGGCCTCGGATGCCCTCCCGCGGGGCGCGGGTCTTTTCGGTGGACGATCCTCCGATGCCGAGTGGCCCTGAGGCCTGTCCGACCCCGAAGGGGGAACGATGCTGTGCCACAACGATGTGTGCCCGGAGAACGTCGTCTTCCCGGGCGGGGTGGGCAACACCCGCAAGGACCCCGAGGCGTTCGCCCGCCTCATCCACGACGTGGAGACGAGGATCTTCGACGTCCTCCCGGACGAGACCTGGGTCTACCCGGGCCACGGCAACGACACCACGCTGGGCGCCGAGCGGCCGCACCTGCCGGAGTGGCACGCGCGCGGGTGGTGAGCAGGCGGTGAACCGCGCGGGCGGCGAACGGCGCGACAGGTGAACAGGGGGCGCGCGTTGGTGCTTGCGCGCCCCGTGTGAACGGTGTGCACGCGCCGGTGCCGCGCGCACACTCCCCGTCCACGTGGTTGCGCGGTCAACTGGTTGTAGCCCCGCGCGGGATGACGGCTCCCGCTCGGATGGGCCGCCGGCCTACGTTCCCCGCCCTCGGCCGGCGGCCCAGGCCCTCTCCAGCGGCCCTGTTCACGCAGCCGCAACACCCGTTCCCACCATGCGGACAGAAGCCGGGGCGACCTCGACAGACACGGGTTTCGCTGTCACTCTCCCGCCATGCACCTCGCCCTTCGCGTCCCGCGTCGCGCCCTCGTCGGCGTCACCGTAGCCCTCCTCGCCACCGCCGTCGGCTGCGCTCCGCAGCCGGAGGGCGAGGCGGCCGCCGCTCCGTCCGGTTCGGCCGGGAACGCCTGCGCCAAGGGCGCGTTGGCCACCAAGACCTCCGGCAAGCTGACGATCGCCACCGACACGCCCGCGTACGAGCCGTGGTTCAAGGACGACCAGCCCGCCAACGGCGAGGGCTTCGAGTCGGCGGTCGCGTACGCCGTGGCGAAGCAGCTCGGCTACGACAAGAGCGCCGTCGTCTGGCAGAGCGTGCCGTTCAACAAGGCCTTCGCGCCGGGCGCGAAGACCTTCGACTTCGACCTCAACCAGGTGTCGATCAGCGACGAGCGCAAGCAGGCCGTCGACTTCTCCTCCGGCTACTACGACGTGCGCCAGGCCGTCGTCGCGCTGAAGAACTCCAAGGCCGCGGGCGCGAAGAGCATCGCCGACCTCAAGGGCCTCAAGCTGGGCGCCCAGGTCGGCACCACGAGCCTCGACTACATCGACGACGTGGTGAAGCCGACGCGGGACGCGGCCGTCTACGCCAAGAACGACCAGGCCAAGTCCGCGCTGAAGAACGGCCAGGTCGACGCCATCGTCACCGACCTGCCGACCGCCTTCTACATCACCGCCGCGGAGGTCACCGACGGCACGATCGTGGGGCAGTTCGAGAACAAGGGCGGCACCCCCGAGCAGTTCGGGCTGGTGCTCGACAAGGGCAGCGCGCTCACCCCGTGCGTGACGGCCGCCGTGGACGCGCTCCGCGCGGACGGCACCCTGGCGAAGGTCGAGAAGCAGTGGCTCTCCGACGCCGTCGACGCCCCGGTCCTCAAGTGACCGTCGTCAAGGAGGAGTCCGGCCCGGAGGACGCCGACGACTCGGGCGACACGGGCCACACGGGCGACGACAGCGGTGACGTGCGGGCCCGCGACGCTCAGGACGACGGCTACATCCCCTCGCGGCGGCGGCTGGAGCGGGAGCGCTACAAGCGCACGCGTGCCCGCCGCGCCACGGCGATCGCCGCGCTGTCGACCCTGGTCACCGCCGTCGTCCTCTACCTGGTCGTCGTCAGCGCGCCCGGCTGGCCGCGCACCAAGGAGACGTTCTTCGACGGGCGCTACGCGCGCGAGGCCCTTCCGAAGGTCCTGGAGGGGCTCTGGCTGAACGTGCGTCTGCTGCTCGTCTGCGGCGCCGCCGTGCTCGTCCTCGGCATGCTCATCGCGGTGGCGCGCACCCTGCGCGGCCCGGTCTTCTTCCCGCTGCGGGCGCTGGCCGCCGCGTACACGGACTTCTTCCGCGGACTGCCGCTGATCATCAATCTGATGATCGTGGTGCTGGGCGTGCCGGCGCTGCGCCTGCAAGGCGTGACCGTCGACCCGATCCTGCTCGGCGGCACGGCGCTGACCCTGACGTACTCGGCGTACGTCGCCGAGGTGTTCCGCGCCGGCATCGAGTCCGTGCACCCCTCGCAGCGCGCCGCCGCCCGCTCGCTGGGCCTGACCAACCGGCAGGCGCTGCGGCACGTGGTGCTCCCCCAGGCCGTGCGCCGTCAGGTGCCGCCTCTGCTGAACGACCTGGTCTCCCTCCAGAAGGACACCGGTCTCGTGTCGATCGGCGGCGCGGTCGACGCCGTGCGGGCCGCCGACATCATCGTGGGCCGCAGCCTCAACTACACGCCGTACATCGTCGCGGGACTGGTCTTCGTGGCGCTGACCATCCCGATGACCCGGTTCACGGACTGGGTGACGGCCCGGATGGACCGTCAGCGGGCCCAGGGAGGAACGACATGAGCGACGCGCCCGACGCCCACGACGGCCCCGTGCTGCGGATGGAGTCCGTCCGCAAGACCTTCGGCGGTTCCGTGGTCCTGCGGGACGTCGATCTGGAGGTCGCCCCGCACACGGTGACCGCGCTGATCGGCGCCTCCGGCTCCGGCAAGTCCACGCTGCTGCGCTGCGCCAACCTGCTGGAGGACATCGACGACGGCGCGATCTGGCTGGACGGCGAGGAGATCACCGACCCGCGCGCCGACCAGGACGCGGTACGGCGGCGGATCGGCGTGGTCTTCCAGTCGTACAACCTGTTCCCGCACATGACCGTGCTGGAGAACATCACGCTGGCCCCGCGCCGGGTGCACGGCGTCCCGCGCGCGCAGGCCGAGGAACGCGCCCGGGAGCTGCTGGAGCGGCTCGGTCTCGGCGGGAAGGCGGGCGAGTACCCGGACCGGCTCAGCGGCGGCCAGCAGCAGCGTGTCGCGATCGTGCGCGCCCTCGCCGTACGGCCCCGGCTGCTGCTGCTCGACGAGATCACCGCGGCTCTCGACCCCGAGCTGGTGGGCGAGGTCCTGAACGTCGTCCGCGATCTGAAGGGCGACGGCATGACCATGGTGCTCGCCACGCACGAGATGGGCTTCGCACGAGAGGTCGCCGACCAGGTCTGCTTTCTGGACGGAGGCGTGGTGCTGGAGCGCGGCACCGCCGAGCAGGTCTTCGGCGACCCGCGGCAGGAGCGCACGCGGCGCTTCCTGCGACGGATCGTGGAGGCGGGCCGGCTGTAAGGGCGCGCGCAGAAAGGGTGCGTGCGGCAAGGGCGCTCGTTGTAAGGGGCGTTCGCCAGGAGGCCGGTGCTTACGCGTCGGCCCGCGCCGCGCCCGCCAGCGCCGCGACCCGCTCCACGCCGAAGACGTACCCCTGCACGCCGCAGCCCGCGATGACGCCGTCGGCGCGCAGCGAGACGTACGAGTGGTGCCGGAACGACTCCCGCTGGTGGATGTTGGAGATGTGGACCTCCAGCACAGGCAGGCCGTCGCAGGTGTTGAGCGCGTCGAGGATCGCGACCGAGGTGTGCGAGTAGGCGCCGGGGTTGATGACGATCCCGCAGTGGTTCAGCCGCGCCTCGTGGATCCAGTCCACCAGCTCGCCCTCGTGGTTGGACTGCCGGAAGTCCACCGTGCCGCCGTGCGCGGCCGCCGCCTTGACGCACATCGCCTCGACGTCGGCCAGGGTGTCCGAGCCGTAGATCTCCGGCTGGCGCTGCCCCAGCAGGTTCAGGTTGGGGCCGTTGAGGATCATGATCGGGGCGTTGGCGAGGGTGCGGGGCACGGTTCCTCCGGTCCGGTGAAGGCAGGCTGCTCACCCACCGTTTATCACGATGCGCCGCCACGGTACCGGCCGTACCCTCCCGGCATGACCATGATCTCGTACCCGCCCAAGCCCTCCCCCGGCGACCGCATAGCCGTCGTTTCGCCCGGCGCCGGCCTGCCCGGCCTCTTCCCGCGCCCCTTCGAACTGGGCCTGAAGCGGCTGCGCGAGGACTATGAGCTCGAACCGGTCGAGTACCCGACCACCCGCAAGATGGGCTCGACGCCGCAGGAGCGCGCCGACGACCTCCACGCGGCCTTCGCCGACCCGGACGTGAAGGCGGTCATGGCGTCGATCGGCGGCGATGACCAGATCACCGTGCTGCCTTTCCTGGACCGGGAGTTGATCCGGGCGAACCCGAAGCCGTTCTTCGGGATGAGCGACAACACGAACCTGCTCGCGTACCTCTACAACACCGGGATCGTCGGCTACCACGGCGCGACCGTGATGACGGCGCTGGGCCGGCCCGTGAGCATGGACCCACTGACCGCCGACTCCCTGCGGGCGGCGCTGTTCACCTCCGGCGCGTACGAACTGCGGCCCGCCGAACGCTGGAACGACGTCAACCGCGACTGGGCCGACCCGGCCACGTTCGAGGCGGAGCCGCAGACCCGTCCCGGCGACGGATGGACCTGGCTGAACGCCGACCGGGTGGTGGAGGGCCGCAGTTGGGGCGGCTGTCTGGAGATCCTCGGCTGGCTGCTCATGGCCGACCGGGAGATCGCGCACGACCTGTCCGAGTACGACGCGGGCGTGCTGCTCCTGGAGACCACCGAGGAGCTGCCGAGCGGCGAGGAGGTCTTCCGGACCCTGCGGAACATGGGCGAGCGCGGGCTGCTCCAGCGCTTCTCCGCGCTGCTGATGGGCCGGGCGAAGACCTGGTCCTTCGAGCGCCCCAACAGCCCGGAGGAGGCCGCTCGTTACGCGGCCGAGCAGCGCGACGCCGTCCTTCGTGCCATGCGCGCCTACGCCCCCGACACGACGATCGTCTTCGACGTGGACTTCGGGCACACCGATCCGCAGCTCGTGATCCCCTACGGGGGCATCGTGCGCGTCGACGGGCCCGCCCGGCGCATCACCGTCACGTACTGACGGGGGCAGCGCACCTCCGCGCGCCCCGTAACCCGCTGTGACGCTGGGTAGTTGACGCGGCATGCACGACGTACGCACCGTGAAGGCGCCCTCCATGCCGCGGCTCGCGGCCGCCTCGCTCGCCGGGACGGCCATCGAGTTCTACGACTTCTTCGTCTACGGGACCGCGGCCGCGCTGATCCTGGGGCCGCTGTTCTTCCCGACGTTCTCACCGCTGGCGGGGACACTGGCCGCCTTCGGGACGTTCGCCGTGGGCTTCGTGGCGCGCCCGCTGGGGTCGGTGCTCTTCGGGCACATCGGGGACCGGCACGGACGCCGGCCGGTCCTCGTCGTCTCCCTGCTGCTGACCGGCGGCGCGACGGTCGCGGTCGGATGCGTGCCGACGTACGACGCGATCGGCGTCACGGCCCCTCTGCTGCTGCTCCTGCTGCGTTTCCTCCAGGGGCTGGGGCTCGGCGGGGAGTGGGGCGGCGCCGTCCTGCTGACCGCCGAGCACGCGCCCGCCGGGCGACGGGCGCTGTGGTCGAGCTTCCCGCAGGTCGGGCCCGCGGTGGGGTTCGTGCTCGCCAACGGGGTGGTCCTCGCGCTGTCGGCGACGCTGACCGAATCGCAGTTCGCGCAGTGGGGGTGGCGGGTGCCGTTCTGGGCGGCGGGGGCGCTGGCCGTGCTCGGGCTGTGGCTCAGGTCGTCCCTCCCGGAGAGTCCGCGGTTCCTGGAGATCGACGACCACGCGCGGGTGCCGTTCGTGGAGGTCGTGCGCTCCCACTGGCGGCTCGTCCTGCTGACCGCCGGCGCGCTCTCCGTCGGCTACGCGATCTTCTACGCCGTGACGACGTGGTCCCTGGCGTACGCCACCGAGCGGCTGGGAGTGAGCCGGAACGTCATGCTGGCCTGCATCATGGCCGCGGTGGTGGTGAAGGGGGCGCTGACGCCGCTGGCGGCGCTGCTCGGCGACCGGTACGGGCGGCGGCCGTTGTGCCTCGCCGGCTGCGCGGCGGCGGCCCTGTGGATGTTCCCGCTGGTCGCGCTGCTGGCGACCGGTGAGCCGCTGCCGATGTTCCTGGGCATCCTGGGGGCGCTGGTCGCGTTCGTCACGATGTTCGCCGTGATCGCGGCCTATCTGCCGGAGCTGTACGAGCCGCGGGTGCGCTGCACGGGCGCGGCGGTCGGCTACAACCTCGGCGGGGTCCTCGGCGGCGCGCTCACGCCGATCGCGGCGACGGCTCTGGCGGAGCAGGGCGGGCGCGTCCCGTGGGGTGTGGGGGCGTATCTGACGGGCATCGCGCTGCTCAGCCTCGGCTGTTTCGCCCTGCTGCCGGAGACCCGCCCGGCGGCGGTGACGGTGGCGCGGCCGGCTATGGATTGACCGCCAACTCCAGGTACGCCGCGAACACCACCAGGTGCACGCCGCCCTGGAGCGGTGTGGCCCGGCCGGGCACCACGGTGAGGGAGCTGACCACGACGGTGAGCGCGAGCAGCACCATGTGGGTGGGGCCGAGGCCGAGGACGAGCGGCCCGGAGAGCCAGATGGAGGCGAGGGCGACGGCGGGGATGGTGAGGCCGATGCTGGCCATCGCGGAGCCGAGCGCGAGGTTGAGGCTGGTCTGCACCCGGTCGCGGCGGGCGGAGCGCAGTGCGGCAATGGTCTCGGGGAGCAGCACGAGCAAGGCGATGACCACACCGACGACGGCGTGGTGCAGTCCGGCCGCCTCCACGCCCTGTTCGATCGTCGGCGAGACCCCCTTGGCGAGTCCCACCACGCCGACCAGGGCCATGCCGAGCAGCCCGAGGCTGATCAGCGTGGTCCGGGAGGACGGGGCGCCGGCGTGGTCGTCCGCGGTGATCACGTCGCCCTGCCGGGTGACGGGCAGGAAGTAGTCGCGGTGCCGGACGGTCTGGGTGGCCACGAACAGGCCGTACAGGATCAGGGACGACAGGGCGGCGAAGGTGAGCTGGACGCCGGAGAACTCCGGGCCCGGCTTGCTGGTGGTGAAGGTCGGCAGCACCAGGCTGAGCGTGGCGAGGGTGGCGACGGTCGCGAGGGCGGCGCCGGTGCCCTCCGGGTTGAAGACCGCCGTTCCATGGCGCAGCGAGCCGACGAGGAGGCTGAGGCCGACGATGCCGTTGCAGGTGATCATCACGGCGGCGAAGACGGTGTCCCGGGCGAGCGTGGAGCTCTTGTCGCCGCCGTCCGCCATCAGCGTGACGATCAGGGCGACTTCGATGATCGTCACGGCGATGGCGAGGACCAGCGAGCCGAAGGGCTCGCCGACCCGGTGGGCGACGACCTCCGCGTGGTGGACGGCGGCCAGGACGGCGCCGGCGAGGACCACGGTCACGAGGGCGACGATCGCGCCGGGCAGATCCCGGCCCCAGGTCAGGATCAGCAGGACGACCGCGAGCGCCGGCACAAGGGACGTCCACCGGGTCGTGACCGACCTGAGCCGAGCGATCATGCTGCGATGGTCCCAGAGCTGTACGGGCTTCGCACCCCGGCCGCCTGGACGGCCGGCCGGAGTGCGGGGCGCCGGGGGCGGCGCCCGGCATCACGCCGGGCGCCGCCTCCGAAGACCGCGTCAGACATCGACGCTGTCCTTCGGAGCGCCTTCGCCGGTCTGCTGAGCCTCCTCGGCCGCCGCCTGCTTCTTGGACGCCCGGAGGCTGGTGATCGTGGTGATGATCAGGACGGAGCAGATGACACCCAGCGAGACCGGGATGCTGATCTCCGGGACGTGGACGCCGGACTCGTGCAGCGCGTGCAGCACCAGTTTGACGCCGATGAAGCCCAGGATGATCGACAGGCCGTAGCTCAGGTGGACCAGCTTCTTCAGCAGGCCGCCGATGAGGAAGTACAGCTGGCGCAGACCCATCAGCGCGAACGCGTTGGCCGTGAACACGATGTACGGGTCCTGCGTCAGACCGAAGATCGCGGGGATGGAGTCCAGGGCGAACAGGACGTCCGTGGAGCCGATCGCGAGCATCACGACCAGCATCGGGGTCATGACCCGCTTGCCGTTCTGCTCGATCCACAGCTTGGTGCCGTGGTAGCGGTCGGCGACGCCGAACTTGCGCTCGACGGCCTTGAGCAGCTTGTTCTCCTCGAACTCCTCGTCCTCCTCGTCCGCGCGGGCCTCCTGGATGAGCTTCCAGGCCGTCCAGATCAGGAAGGCGCCGAAGAGGTAGAACACCCAGGAGAAGCTGGCGAGGATGGCGGCGCCGGCGGCGATGAAGATCGCCCGGAGCACCAGGGCTATGAGGACGCCGATGAGCAGGACCCGCTGCTGGTACTGCGACGGGACCGCGAACTTCGCCATGATCAGGACGAAGACGAAGAGGTTGTCGACGCTCAGCGACTTCTCGGTGATGAAGCCGGCGAAGAACTCGCCGGCGGGCTGACCGCCGCCGAAGACGAACAGTCCGAGCCCGAAGAGGCCGGCGAGCACGATCCAGACGATCGTCCAGATGCCGGCTTCCTTGATCGACACGTCGTGCGGTTTGCGGCCGATGAAGAAATCGACCGCGATGAGAGCGGCTAGGCCCACGATGGTGAGGACCCACAGGCCCACGGATACATCCACTGCGCCTCCGGCAGTACGTAACGGCAGGTGATCAGCGTCGTCGCGCTGCCGGAGGTCTCTTCCACCCCGGGCCCCGGCACGCCGAAGCGCGTGGGACCACACGGGCCGACGCCCCGGGATCTGGCCAGATCCGTATTGACGGGTACGCCGCAGCAGACAGGGAGTACTCCCCTCCGATGTGAAAGACAGTACCCCAATCACCAAGGATTGGTAAAGGGCTTGGCAAAAGAAATGCCAAGTTCGCAGGTCAGAGTGGCTTTACGGGGCTTTACAGATGCTTGGCGGAGCCCTGAGCCGACGTCACCGGGGCCCGGAACGGCGGGCCTGGGCGACCTGCGCGAGCACGGTGTCGAGCACCCGGCTGCCGGCCGGCACGAGCGCCGGCTCGTACGTCCAGGCATGCCCGACCCAGGGGTCGGCGAGGTGGTCGTCGGGCACCGGGGTCAGCCGCATCAGCCCGCGCCACAGCGGGTCCAGCAACGGTCCGTAACCGGCGGCGTCCTCGCGGTCGGCCACCATCATCAGGTGGACGCCGACCACCGGGCCCTCGTCGGCGAGGTAGCGCAGCTGGTTCACGGCCCGGTCGTCGAAGCCGTGCGGGAAGTCGTTGACCACCAGGAGCTGCTGGGACGTGTCGAAGCCGGGCGGGAGCGAGTCGGCGGCGCCGCCGCGCACCGCCATCTGCACCAGGTCGACGCGCTGGGTGAGACGGGCCAGCGCGTCCGCCACACCGGCCGCGCCGACGGCTGGCGGGCCGGCGAGCACACCGGCCCGCACCAGCGGCGCCAGGGCCTGCGCGCCCGACCCCGCCGGGTCGACGACGTGCACGGTGAACTCGTCCGCGGGATGCACCGCCAGCAGCCGGGCCGTGTGCGCCACGGCCGACTCCAGGGCGAGGCGGCGCAGCTCGTGGGAGTCGAGGAACGAGCCGTCGGCCGACCCCGACCGCCCGCTGTCGATCCACAGGCCCCGCTCCAGCGGGAGGCGGATCAGCATCGGTATGCGCAGCCGGTCGCTCTCGGGCAGGTGGAGGTCGCCCAGGCGCAGGGCCATGGGCATCTCCATGGGGACGCGGTAGCCGTGCCAGGCCGGGTTGTCCCAGCGGGCGTACGCCGGCGGCAGCGCCGGTTCCACCACGTCGGCCTCGGCGGCGAGCTGGGCGAGGTCGCGGTCCAGGACCTGGCGGGCCTGGTCGACGAGCCGGCTGTGCTTGGCGCGAGCCGACTCCCGGGCGGCGTCGCCCTGGCCGCCGATCCGGCTGCGCGGGTCGGACAGGACCTCGTCGAGTTCCTTCTCCATGCGGGTGTCGGCGAAGTCGACGGCGCTGCGGAACGCCGCCGTCGTACGGGCCAGGTCCTCGAACATGCCCCAGACCTGGTTGTAGAGCCGCTCCTCCATCGACCAGCCGGTCGCGTCGCCCGCGACGGGCTGGGCGGGCCGGCCGGGCTGGGCCGGGGGCGCGGTGGGCGGGGGCGGCGGGGCGGTGTTCTGCCGGCGCGGGTGGCTGTAGTCGACCGGGCCGCCCGCGGCGGGCGGCTGCGGAGTCGTGGGCGAGGCCGCCGACGGATCCGCCGGTGCGGCGGCCGTGGGGTAGCCGACCGGGGGCTCGGCGGGGCCCTGCGGGGTCTGCGCGCCGTGCGGGCCCGGACCGCTCTGGGGCCCGCCGTACGGGCCGGCGTGGCCCTGGGGGTTCTGCCCGCCGTAGGGGGAGCCGCTCTGGTCCGGGCCGAGGGCGCTCGTGGCCGTCTGCCGGGAGCGGCCGCCGTCGGTCGTGACCGGCGGCGGGGCCGGCACCGAGCGGGCCATGCCCTGCGCCACGGCCTCGTTGATGTCGGCGGCGAGCTGGTGGGCCTGCGGCAGGCCCTGGTCTGTGAGGAGTTCGGCGAGGCCGCCCGCGTAGCCCTGGCCGATGGCGCGCACCTTCCAGACGCCCTGTCGCCGGTACAGCTCCAGGGCGACGACGGCCGACTCGGCGCCCAGGCCGGTGAGGGTGTAGCTGGCGACCTCGGTGCCGTCGAGGCCGGTGACCGCGACGAAGGGGGCGGCGACGGAGCCGAAGCTCGAGGGCCCGCCGACGCCCGTGGGCAGGGCGAGCAGCACGCCGACCCGGTGCACGGCCTCCGCGACGGCGTCCAGGTCGACGGCGAGGCGGTGCTCGGCGGCGGCCTGCCGGGAGACCTCGACGCCGGGCAGCGTGGGCGAGCCCGGATGGGCCACCCACTCCACGCCGTGCACCCTGCCGCTCTCGTCGCCGAGCGTGGCCCCCGCCACGATCGGCGCGCCGGCCGAGACCCTGATCTCGAGGCGGACCTCGGAGAGCGGGTGGTTCTGGCCCCGTACCAGCTCGGCCGTCATCGCCTGTCGTCCCCCTGCGTCGCGTCGGTCGCGTCGGTCGTGTCTTGTGTTGTCGAGTGCCGCTCGGCCTGCGCCCTACAGCGCCGGCAGGATCGAGGGCATCAGGTCCTGGAAGGTGCGGCCGTTGGCCGGTGTGCCGAGGGCCGTCATGTTCCAGCCCGTGCCCACCCGGTGGACCTTCGCCATGATCTGGGCGGTGTAGGCGCCGCCGCCCGCGAGCGTGTAACGCGCGAGCTCCTGGCCGTTGGTCTCGTCGACCAGACGGCAGAACGCGTTCTGCACCTCCTGGAACGTCTGGCCGGTGAAGGAGTTCACCGTGAAGATGATCTGGTCGATGTGGACCGGCACCCGGGACAGGTCGACGAGGATCGCCTCGTCGTCGCCGCCCTGGCCGACCCCGCCGACGAGGTTGTCACCGGTGTGCCGGACGGAGCCGTCGTCGCTCACCAGGTGGCGGAAGAAGACGACGTCGACCGGCTGCTTGTCCGCGAAGAGCACGGCGGAGGCATCGAGGTCGATCTCCCGGGTGCGGGAGCCGAACAGGCCGCGCCGGGGGGCAGCCTGCCAGCCGAGACCCATGCGCACCGCGGTCAGGCTGCCGCCGTCGTTCTTCTGCAGACTGATGGCCTGACCCTTGGTCATGTTGACGGTCACGCGCTGATTCCCCTCTCGACTGTCCCCTGTTGCCGCGGAACCCGCGGTTGACGAAAACCCTACGCAAGGGCACTGACAGTGCCGTACCCAGGTCCGCACTTTGTGTCGTTCTTGCAACACAGTGCGTACGGCGCCGGGCCCGGCCTGGTCCCTCAGGCCAGGCCGGCCTCCTTCATCTGACGCAGTTCCTTCTTCATCTCGGAGACCTCGTCGCGCAGCCGGGCAGCGACCTCGAAGTGGAGATCCGCGGCGGCGGCCCGCATCCGCTCGGTCATCTCCTCGATCTGCTCGGCGAGTTCGGCGGCGGGGCGGTCCGTCGGGACCGTCTCCTTGGCCTTCCCCTTCGCGGACTTGGCCGGTTTCGCCGCCTTGGCGGCCTTGTCGCCGAGGGAGGGCACCGGCGCCTTGGTGCCCCGGCCGTCCTTCTTCGCGCGGTAGCCCGAGCCGAGCAGCTGCTCGGTGTCGACCTCCTCGCGGGCGATCTGCGCCACGATGTCGTTGATCTTCTTGCGGAGCGGCTGCGGGTCGATGCCGTTCGCCTTGTTGTAGGCGATCTGCTTCTCCCGGCGGCGGTTGGTCTCCTCGATCGCCCGCTCCATGCCCGGGGTGATCTTGTCGGCGTACATGTGGACCTGGCCCGAGACGTTGCGCGCCGCGCGGCCGATGGTCTGGATCAGGGAGGTGCCCGAGCGCAGGAAGCCCTCCTTGTCTGCGTCGAGGATGGCCACCAGGGACACCTCGGGCAGGTCGAGGCCCTCGCGCAGCAGGTTGATGCCGACGAGGACGTCGAACTCGCCGGCGCGCAGCTCGCGCAGCAGCTCGATCCGGCGCAGCGTGTCGACGTCGCTGTGCAGGTAGCGCACCTGGATGCCGAGTTCCAGGAAGTAGTCCGTGAGGTCCTCGGCCATCTTCTTGGTGAGCGTGGTGACCAGGACGCGTTCATCCTTCTCCACGCGCGTGCGGATCTCGTGCACCAGGTCGTCGATCTGGCCCTCGGTGGGCTTGACGACGACCTCGGGGTCGACGAGGCCGGTGGGGCGGATGATCTGCTCGACCACGCCGTCCCCGCGCGAGAGCTCGTACTTGCCGGGCGTCGCCGACAGGTAGACGGTCTGCCCGATGCGCCCCTGGAACTCCTCCCACTTCAGGGGGCGGTTGTCGAGCGCGGAGGGCAGCCGGAAGCCGTGGTCGACGAGCGTGCGCTTGCGGGAGGCGTCGCCCTCGTACATGGCGCCGATCTGCGGGACCGTGACGTGGGACTCGTCGATGACGAGGAGGAAGTCGTCGGGGAAGTAGTCGAGCAGGGTGTTCGGCGGCGAGCCGGGCGAGCGGCCGTCGAAGTGCATCGAGTAGTTCTCCACGCCGGAGCAGCTGCCGATCTGGCGGAGCATCTCGATGTCGTACGTGGTGCGCATGCGCAGGCGCTGGGCCTCCAGGAGCTTGCCCTGCTTCTCCAACTCGGCCAGGCGCTCGCCCAGTTCCTTCTCGATGTCGTTGACGGCCCGCTCCAGGCGCTCGGGGCCGGCGACGTAGTGGGAGGCCGGGAAGACGTACAGCTGGTCGTCGTCGCTGATGATCTCGCCGGTGAGCGGGTGGAGCGTGGACAGCGCCTCGATCTCGTCGCCGAACATCTCGATGCGGACGGCGAGTTCCTCGTAGACCGGGAAAATCTCGATGGTGTCGCCGCGCACCCGGAAGGTGCCGCGGGAGAACGCCAGGTCGTTGCGCGTGTACTGGATGTCCACGAAGCGGCGCAGCAGTTCGTCCCGGTCGATCTCCTCGCCGACCTTCAGCGGGACCATGCGGTCGACGTACTCCTGCGGCGTGCCGAGGCCGTAGATGCAGGAGACCGAGGCGACCACGACGACGTCGCGGCGGGTGAGCAGCGAGTTGGTCGCGGAGTGCCGCAGTCGCTCGACCTCCTCGTTGATCGAGGAGTCCTTCTCGATGTAGGTGTCCGACTGCGGGACGTACGCCTCGGGCTGGTAGTAGTCGTAGTACGAGACGAAGTATTCGACCGCGTTGTTCGGCAGCAGTTCGCGGAACTCGTTGGCCAGCTGGGCGGCCAGCGTCTTGTTCGGCGCCATCACGAGCGTGGGGCGCTGGAGCTGCTCGATCATCCACGCGGTGGTGGCGGACTTGCCGGTGCCGGTCGCGCCCAGCAGGACGACGTCCTTCTCACCGGCCTCGACGCGCTTGGCCAGCTCGGCGATGGCCGCCGGCTGGTCGCCGTTGGGCTGGTACGGGCTGACGACCTCGAAGGGCGCCACCGTGCGTTCGATCTGGGAAACGGGCCGCATGCCATCCACCGTACGACCCGCCACTGACAACGGGGTCCGATCAGCGGTTCTGCGGGGTCCGCGACGGGTGGGCGGCGACCTTGCGACGGGTGCGCAGCGGAGCCCGGCGGGCGGTGTGCGGGGGGTGGGCGGGGACGCCGGGCCGGGGCTGGGCGGGCGTCCAGTCGGGCTTGCCCATGACCATCAGCGGGTCGAACATCACGACGACGCCCGCGAGGCAGAGGAAGGCGAGGGGGCCGATCAGCATCGGCGCGAGCAGGCCGGCCGGGGAGTCGCCCTGGGAGGGCGCGCCGGTGGCGTGCAGGTGGACGCTGAGGGCGGCCATGCCCGTGTAGTGCATGCCGGTGACGGCCAGCCCCATGACGAGGCTCGCGCCGACGCTCCAGAGGAAGCCCCTGACCTGTCCGGCGGCCCACAGGGCGGCGGTGGCGGCGGCCATGGCTATGGCGACGGAGACGGCCACGGTGAGGGTGTTGTACTCGAACCTGCCGTTGAACCGCATCCCGGCCATGCCCAGGTAGTGCATCGACGCGATGCCGAGGCCGGTGATGGTGCCGCCGGTGAACAGCGCGGTGCCGGTCGCGCCCCGGTAGCCGACGATGAAGATCCCGACTCCCACCATGACGATCGCGACGCCCAGGCTGGCGTAGGTGATCGGCTTGTCGTAGTGGATCGGGGCGCCCGAGACCCAGAAGCCGATCATGGCGATGAAGTGCATGGTCCAGATGCCGGAGCCGATCGCCGCCGCGCCCAGGGCGAGCCAGCCGGGGCGCCAGGAGTGGGCGACGAGCAGGGCTCTGGTGGTGCACCGCAGGCCGAGGGCACCGCCGAGGCAGGCCATGAGGTAGGCCACCAGCGGTGTGACGAGTCCGTAGCTGAATCCGTCGACCGTGCCGTGCATGCGCGGTTGCCCTTCCGCCCTGTTGCTGGACTTCCTGAAGCGCGCCCCTTCCCAGTCCGCGCGAGCGGCCAGGGTTGACGCAGAAAGTATGACCCCCACCGGAATGGTCGAACGATTTTCCGGCAAAGAAACACGTCCTTGCCCCACATGTGCGGCCCTGGTGAGCGGGTCGGGGCACCGTCTTCCCTTCTGTGGGAATCTTGCACCGCCGCCCGCCGATGACTCTCCGCTGCCAGAGTTGAGCAGAACGTGATACCCCGACGCGAGGAGTCCGCATGCACGCGCGCGCAGTCGTCCCGACCACCGCGCTCCTGGGCGCCGTCGCCCTTCTGCTCCCTGTCGTCGACGCCCGGGCCGGCGTCGACGTCCGTCCCTCGCTGATCGCCCACCGGGGCGCGTCGGCCCAGGCGCCGGAGAACACCCTCGCCGCGGTCGACGCGGCGGCCGGTATGGGCGTCTCGTGGGTGGAGAACGACGTCCAGCGCACCCTGGACGGCGAACTCGTCGTCCTCCACGACGAGAGCCTGAGCCGGACCACCGACGTCGAGGAGGTCTTCCCGGAGCGCGCTCCCTGGAAGGTGAAGGACTTCACCGCGGCGGAGATCGCGCGGCTCGACGCGGGCAGCTGGTTCGGTCCGGCTTACGTCGGCACGCGCGTGCCGACGCTGACGGAGTACGTCCGCCGTGTCGAGGGCAACCACCAGAAGCTGCTGCTGGAGATCAAGAACCCGGGGCTGTATCCGGGGATCGAGCGGCAGACCCTCAAGGTGCTCGGCAACGAGGGGTGGCTGGACCGGCGGCACATTCAAGGCCGGCTGATCGTGCAGAGCTTCAGCGCCGACAGTCTCCGCGCCGTCCACGACCTGGATCCGGCGGTGACGACCGGGCTGCTCGGCAAGCCGGCGGTGGCGGACCTGCCCGACTGCGCGCGCTTCGCCGACCTGATCAATCCCTCGTACGCGTCCCTGTCGGCGGGCTACGTCTCCGCCGTGCACGAGACGACCGGGCCGCACGGCAGGCCGTTGAGGATCTTCGTCTGGACCGTCGACGACGACGCGGTCGCCCGCAGCGTGGCCGGCTACGGCGTCGACGGCGTGATCACGAACAGGCCCGACGTGGTGCGGCGGGCGTTGGCCCGGCCCTGAGGTCCGGCCACCGGCGGGGTGGCTCCGGCGGATGCCGAGGGGCGTTGTCAGTGGCTGGTCGTACGGTGGGCGCATGGACAGCCATGGGCAGATCGAGCAGCAGGTCGTGTGGGCCGTCGTCGGTACCGACATCGGTCCGCTGCTGCTGGCCGCGACCGGTGAGGGCCTGGTCAACGTCGTGTTCCACGCCACCGACGCGGTGCGGGACAAGTCGCTCGGTCGGCTCGCGGACCGGCTCGGCGTCGAGCCGGTCGAGTCGCCCGGCTCCCCTTTGCTGGCCGAGGCGATACATCAGGTCGAGGCCTATTTCGCGGGTGCGCGCAAGGACTTCGCGCTGCCTCTGGACTGGTCGCTGATCTCCGGCTTCAACCGGCAGGTGCTGCGCGAACTCGCCTCCGGCGTGCCGTACGGAAGCGTCGTGGGCTACGGCGACCTGGCGAGACGGGTGGGGCAGCCGGGGGCCGCGCAGGCGGTGGGGACGGCGATGGGCGCCAATCCCCTTCCCGTGGTCGTGCCCTGTCACCGGGTCGTGGAGAGCGACGGCGGGATCGGCGGGTTCGGGGGCGGCCTGGAGGCCAAGCGGAAGCTGCTCGCGCTGGAAGGGGTGCTGCCCGAGCCGCTGTTCTGAGGCGGTGCCGCGGCGGTGCTGCGGCCGGAAGGGGGCCTGGGCCGGAGGGAAGGCAAGGGGGACACTGCGCCAGTGACCACTCATGACACGCACGCGTATCCGCTCGGCCGGGGACGGGCGCGGTCCGGTGACCGCTGTCGCCGTGCCGGGTGGACGTCGTGACCTCTGTGGAACGCGCCTGCGCCCCGGCCGCCGTCACCGCCGAGCTGCTGCCCGCCCTGCGCCGCCGTACGACCGCGGTCCTGATCGCCGGCCAGATCCTCGGCGGGCTGGGCGTCGCCACGGGCATCGCGCTGTCCGCCGTACTGGCCCAGGAGGTCGGCGGCACCGAGGCGCTGTCGGGGCTCGCGGCCACGGCGACCGTCGCCGGCACGGCCGTGCTGTCGGTGCCGCTGGCCGCGCTGATGACCGCGCGCGGCCGCCGTCCGGGGCTGGTGCTGGCCTACGTCGTGGGCGCGCTGGGCGGCGGTCTCGTCGTGGTGGCGGCACGGCTCGGGAGCTTCCCTCTGCTGCTGTGCGGGATGGCCCTGTTCGGGGCGGCCTCGTCGGCGAACCTCCAGGCCCGGTACGCGGCGGCCGACCTGGCCGAACCGGACCGGCGGGCCCGGGCCATCTCGTCCGTCGTGTGGGCGACGACCGTCGGCGCGGTCCTGGGACCGAACATCGCCGCGCCCGCCGGCCGCAGCGTCTCCGGGCTCGGGATACCCGAGGCGGCGGGACCGTTCCTGTGGGCGGCCGGGATCTTCCTCATAGCGGCGGTCGTCATCAGCGTCCTGCTGCGCCCCGACCCCCTGCTGACGGCACGCGCGCTCGCACCGGAGGAGGAGCGGTCCCCCGCGGCCCGTTCCCTGCGCGCGGGGGCCGCCGCGGTGGCCGCCTCGCCCCGCGCGCGGCTCGCCCTCGTGACGGTGGCCGTGTCCCACACGGCGATGGTGTCGGTCATGTCGATGACCCCGGTCGCCCTCGCGCACCACGGCGCGGGCATCGATCTGATCGGGCTGGTCATCAGTGTGCACATCGCGGGCATGTACGCGTTCTCCCCGCTGATGGGGCGGCTGGCGGACCGGGTGGGGCGGCTGTCCGTCACGGGGCTCGCGGCGGGGCTGCTGGCGTGTGCGCTGTTCCTGTCCGGCACGGCGGGCGGCAGCCACGGGCAGACCGCCGCCGGGCTCTTCGTGCTCGGCCTGGGCTGGTCGGCGGGGCTGGTCGCCGGGTCGTCGCTGCTCACCGACGCCGTGCCGCAGCCCGCGCGGGCCGCCGCCCAGGGGCTGTCCGACCTCGTCATGAACGCCTCGGCGGGCGTCGGCGGAGCGGTCGCCGGGCTCGTGGTCGCGCAGGCGAGCTACGCCTGGCTGAACCTCGTGGCGGCCTGTCTGCTCGTCCCGTTGGCCGGGCTGGCGCTGTTCACCCGGGGCCGGGTTCGTCAGTCGTCGTAGTGCCGGGCCTCGATCACGTTGCCGTCGGGGTCGGGGAAGTAGAAGCTGCGGACGGCCTCGCCGCGGGCGCCGAAGGAGCCGTGCGCGACGTCCGACGCCGGGACGGAGTGGTCCGCGAGGCGCTTCAGGAGCGCGTCGAAGGCGGCCCGCGGCAGGGCGAGGCAGACGTGGTTCACGGGGTGCCCGGCGGCTTCGGCGGCTCCGGGGAGCATGGTCATGCGGTCGGCCACGGTGAGCGGCATGAGGTCGAGCAGCGTCTCTTCGTTGACGCGTACGGACGGGAACGGGGCGTCGCCCGAGGCGAACTCGGTCACGCGGACCGGCTCCAGGCCGACGGTCCGCTCGTACCAGCCGGCCGTGGCGATCGGGTCACGCGCCCACAGGACGAGGTGGTCGAGACGTGTCGTGTTGTCGGTCATGCGTCCCAGGCTGGTGTCGTCCCCCACAGGTCGCAAGGGTTTGACCGGGCGCGCCGCCCGCCAGAGATGAGGCAGGACCGATCGACAGGAGGCGGGCTCTTGGTGCTGGTGGTGTCGGAAGAGGTGCGGGAGGCGGTCGACGCGCGTCGTCCCGTGGTGGCCCTGGAGTCCACGATCATCGCCCATGGGCTGCCGCGCCCGCGCAACCTCCAGGTGGCGCTGGAGCTGGAGGCGGTGGTGCGGGCGGAGGGCGCCGTGCCGGCGACGATCGCCGTGCTGGACGGGCATCCGCATGTCGGCCTGGACAAGGAGCAGTTGGAGCGGGTCGCCAACGAGGACGGCATCCGCAAGCTGGGCCATCGTGATCTGCCGCTCGCGGTGGCCTCCGGGGCGAGCGGCGCGACGACCGTCTCGGCGACCGCCCTGCTGGCGGCGCTGGCGGGGGTGCGGGTGTTCGCGACGGGCGGGCTCGGCGGGGTGCACCGGGAGTGGACGGTGACCCAGGACGAGTCGGCCGACCTGGGGCTGCTGGCGCGGACGCGGATCACGGTCGTGTGCGCGGGGGTGAAGTCGATCCTGGACGTGCCGGCGACCCTTCAGCGCCTGGAGACGCTGGGCGTCGCCGTGGCCGGGTACGGCACGGACCGCTTCCCCGGCTTCTATCTGTCCGACTCGGGGCATCCGGTGGACTGGAGGCTGGACGACCCGCGGCAGGTGGCGGAGGTGATGCGGGCGCAGGACGCGGTGGGCGGGCCCGAGTCGGCGCTGATCGTCGCGAACCCGGTGCCCGAGGCGGAGCAGCTGGATCCGGGCCTGCACGCGCGTGTGCTCGCCGACGCGCTGCACGCGTGCGAGGCGGAGGGCGTCACCGGCCAGGGCGTCACGCCGTTCCTGCTCGACTACCTGGTCCGGCACACCGACGGGGCTTCCCTGAGCGCCAACCTGGCGGCGGTGCGCGGGAACGTACGGCTGGCGGGGCGGATCGCGTCGGCGTGGGCGGGGACGTGACCGCAGGGCCGGGCGGGGCGGCGGGCGGGGACGGGCGCGGGGCGTTGCTGGTCGTCGGGGACGTCGTGACGGACGTCGTCGCACGGCATCGCGGGCCGCTGGCCTCGGGCACCGACACGGCCTCCGTGATCCGGACTCTGCCGGGCGGGGCGGGCGCCAACGTGGCGTGCTGGGCGGCGCACCGGGGGTGTGCGGACGTGCGGCTGCTCGGGCGGGTGGGAGCGGACGGGGCGGCCTGGCACGAGCGGGAGCTGATCGCCGGCGGGGTGCGGCCCCGGCTCGTGGTCGACCCCGAGGCGTCGACAGGGACGGTGATCTGCCTCGTCGACACGGGCGCGGGGGGCGAGCGGACGTTCCTCACCGACAGCGGCGCATCCCTGCGGCTGGAGCCGGACGACTGGTCGGACGCGCTGCTCGACGGTGTCGGCCGGCTGCATCTGTCGGGGTACCTGTTGTTCTCCGCGTCGGGTCGTGCGCTGGTGCGCACGGCGCTGGCGTCGGCACGCGCGCGTGGGGTTCCGGTGAGCCTGGATCCGGCGTCGGCGGGGTTCCTGGTGCGGTTGGGCGTGGAGCGATTCCTGACGCTCGTCCAGGGCGTGGACGTGCTGCTGCCGAGCCGGGACGAGGCGTGTCTGCTGACGGGCCTGTCCGACGGGGCGGACGCGACGGCCCGGCTGAGCCGTCAGTTCCCGCTCGTCGTGGCCAAGCAGGGCGTGCACGGTGCGGTGGTGGCCCAGGGCGGCGTCGTGATCGCCCGTGTCCCCGCCTTCCCGGCGACGCCGTGCGACACCACGGGCGCGGGCGACGCCTTCACGGGCGCTTTCCTCGCCGCCCTGCTGACCGGGGCAGCCCCCGGGGACGCGGCGGTCGAAGGATGCGCGGCGGGGGCCCGGGCGGTGGAACGGGTGGGCGGCAGACCGCCCGTGCGCGAAGACCGCACCGCGCCGGCGGTCCACCCGGCCCGCACCCCCTGAGCCCGCCCGTCCCTCCCGGGGGCTTGCCGCTCGTGATCGATCCGCCTAGGCCTTCCGCCCCCATGTGGAGATCATCGGCGCCGTGGCGAGGTCCATGTCGCCGGTGGCGACGTTCGTCAGGTGGCGGTCGATCTCCTCCTCGGTGGCCAGGCCGGCGGTGACGAGGTCGGCGCGGATCTGACGGATCGTCGCGGACTCCAGGGCCGCGCAGTCGGGCGAGGCGACCGGGAAGTAGGCGTCGGCCTCGACCCGGCGCAGTCCGGCCTCGCGGAGGAGGCGGGGCAGCTTGCGGCCGTAGGCGAGGTCGGCGCCCCGGTCGGTGAGGAGCGTGCGGAAACCGTTCCGCAACCGGTTGGCGAGCTGCTGCTCCGGGCCGTGCTCGTCGGGGCAGAGCAGGGGTTGCAGAGCGGGGTCGGCGTCCTCCAACAGGAGCCGTCCGCCGGGGCGCAGCGCCCTGATCATCGACCGCAACGCCCGCTCCCGCTCGGGCACATGGACCAGGACGAGCCGGGCGTGCACCAGGTCGAAGCCCTCCCCCGGCGGTTCCTCGGCGCCGACGTCGTGGACGCGCACCTCGACCGGCGGGCGGGCGGCGGAGGCCAGTTGAGAGGTGTCGATGTCGGTGGCGACGACCTTCCCGGTCG
Organism: Streptomyces sp. NPDC002328; assembly: GCF_042890065.1. Classification (NCBI taxonomy): domain Bacteria; kingdom Bacillati; phylum Actinomycetota; class Actinomycetes; order Kitasatosporales; family Streptomycetaceae; genus Streptomyces; species Streptomyces sp. NPDC002328. The sequence continues at coordinate 201,727 of NZ_JBIARQ010000001.1, forward strand.
GGCCGACCTTCTTGGCAAGCCAGGACACCACGGAGGTGGCACCCGCGCCGACCTCCCAGCAGCGCCAGCCGGGTCCGACGCCGAGCCCTTCGAGGTGCCGGAACGTCGTGGGGTCGAAGAGCGTAGCGAAGGCCTCGAAGCGTTCACCCGCCTCGGTGCGTCGGTTGTCGAGGAGATACCCGTCGGATCGCGTCATGCGGCGATCATCCCAGTCGTCCGGGTTGTCCGCGACGGTAGACGCGGCCGGGCCGCCCTGGCCGGAAGCGGTCGGCGGGGCCGGGGGCCGGCAGGCGGCGGGGCGGCGAAAGGGGTGGGGAGAGGGGTGGGGAGAGGGGTGGGGATCCGTGGCGTGGGCAGACCCTCATCAGCTCGTCCACAGGCGGGAACTAAGCGGAACGTCCCCTTTCCACAGGCTCGCCCACGTCGGTTGCGGGCCTGGCAGACTGGCGTGCCAGGGCGCAGGAATCGCGCCACGGCACATCCACGCGAGGAGATGCGGATGACCATGGCAGGGAATCTGCGGAAGGTCACCGGCCTGGGCCGGGTCGGCGGCCTGCGCGGGATGGCGCGGCTGGCCCGCCGCCGAGCACGGGTCGATCTGAGCCATCCGGCGCGCTCACCGCTGGGCTCCTCGGTGGTGAACTGCGTGACGTACCGGGACGGCGCCCGGGCCCCGGTCGGCGGCGATCTGGTCGACACGGTGGAACGGGTGCGCAAGAGCGGCCACGGCTTCGTCTGGCTCGGTCTGCACGAGCCGACGAACGAGGAGTTCGCGGGCATCGCCGAGTTGTTCGACCTGCATCCGCTGGCCGTCGAGGACGCGGTGGAGGCCCACCAGCGCCCGAAGGTGGAGCGGTACGACGAGACGCTGTTCGCGGTGTTCAAGACGGTCTGCTACGTGGAGCACGAGCAGCTCACAGCGACCAGTGAGGTGGTGAACACCGGCGAGATCATGGTGTTCGTCGGCGAGGACTTCGTGGTCACGGTGCGCCACGGGCGGCACGGCTCGCTGGGCCCGCTGCGCGAGGATCTGGAGTCCGACCGGCGTCAACTCGCCAAGGGCCCTTCGGCGGTGCTGCACGCGATCGCGGACCACGTCGTCGACGACTACCTCCACGTCATCGACGCGGTGCAGGCGGACATCGACCAGGTGGAGACGGACGTCTTCGCCGAGAACGGCGCGCGGGCGGACCCGGGGCGCATCTATCAGCTCAAGCGTGAACTGCTGGAGCTCAAGCGGGCGGTGGTGCCGCTCGGCCGGCCGCTGCTGGACCTCGCCGGCCGGCCGATGCGGGTGGTCGATCCGGAGATACAGGCCTACTTCCGGGACGTCTCCGACCATCTGCTGCGGGCCACGGAGCAGATCGCCGCGTTCGACGAGCTGCTCAACTCGATCCTCCAGGCGCATCTGGCGCAGGTCACGGTCGCGCAGAACGCCGACATGCGGAAGATCACGGCGTGGGCCGCGGTGATCGCCGTGCCGACCATGGTGTGCGGCATGTACGGCATGAACTTCGATCACATGCCGGAGCTGCACTGGAGATTCGGCTATCCGCTGGTCGTCGGCGTCATATCGGTGGTCTGTCTGACCTTGTACCGGGGGTTCCGGCGCAACGGCTGGCTCTGAAGCGCCGGCGCGTCACGGCCGGCCGGCGCCGGTCCTGGCGTAGACGCTCTCGGCCCAGGAGCCCAGCTGATCGTCGGTCAGGTGCTGGGCGAGGTCGGCCTCGCTGATCATGCCCACGAGGCGCTTGTCCGCGATGACGGGCAGTCGGCGGATCTGGTGGTCCCGCATCTCCTGGAGCACCTCGCTGACGTCGGCGTCGGCGTCGATCCAGCGCGGTGTGCCCTGGGCCATCTGTCCGGCGGTGACCTTGGCGGGGTCGTGACCCCTGGCCACACAGCCCACGACGATGTCCCGGTCGGTGAGGATGCCGCAGAGCCGCTCGTTCTCGTCGCTGATGGGCAGCGCTCCGACGTTGAGGTCGCGCATCAGCTGGGCGGCGCGATCGAGGGTCTCGTGGGCGGGGATCCACTGGGCGCCCCGGTGCATGATCTCTCCGGCGGTGGTCATGTGTGCCTCCCGGTGCGGGCGACCGGCGCGACGCGGATCGCGCCGCTCCCGGCGCCCTGAAGTGTCGTTTCCCGGCGTTCCTTCGATTCTCACCGGCCGGTCGGACGGGCGCACCTTCGCGGACGCCTCCACGACGAGGGGCTCCGGAAAGCGGGCGGCACGGGCGTGGCTCACCCGTTCCAGGCCGGGTGGCGCGGGTCGTCGGCGCGGACCAGGACGTCGGCCGCGGCGGCGGGGTCCGTCTCCTGTTCGTACCGCTCGAAGGCGGGGAGCGTCCAGTGGTCGGCGTCGGGGGTGCGGCGGCGCAGGGCGCCCGGGGAGAGGAGGACGTGGACGGTCAGATCGAAGGGGAACCAGTGCCGCAGGAGGAGAGGACCGTGCAGCAACAGGACGCCGCCGGGCGGGAGTTCGACGTAGGAGCTGCGGGTGGCGCGGTCGGTGACGGGGTCCCAGAGATCGGGCAGGACACGGCCGTCGCCACCGGCTTCCAGAGGGCCGAACACCTCGCGCCACAGGGCTCCGGTGTCGAACCAGCCGTCGTAGTAGGCCTCCACGTCCTGGTGGCCGTACTCCAGGCGGAGCGAGGCGGGGCGGAGGAAGCCGTGGGTGTCGATGACGCGGGACGGCCGGCCGCGTGCGCGCAGCGCCTCGGCGACGCGCTCGGCGAGGTCTCCAGGGCGGGCCGCCGGGGCCCCGTCGAAGGCGATGCGCGGCCAGGGGCTGCCGTCGCCCGGCTTCAGATCGAGCAGCCGGTCGGCGAGGGCGTCGCCGAGCCTCTCCCAGGTGATCGCTTCGAGTCGCACACGGCCCATGATGCGTCAGGGAGCCGGCCCGGTCGGCGGCCGGGGCGTGCGAGACGGGGCCGGGGGCCGGAGTCGACGCCGGTGCCGATACCGAGCCGAGGGCCCGCGCCGCATCGGATGTGCGTGTCCGTTGTGCGTGTCCGTGTACAGCCAGGCTCACCGGAGGGAATGAAGCCGGTATGCCGGCTCTCGCACCTCACCCGTCCCGTACCGGGCTGCTCGTCGTCCAGCCGCTGCGCCGCCGTCAGTGCGTCGGCTGCCGGCGCGGGCCGCTGCCGATGCTCGTCCTGGAGGACTCCGCTCCGCGCTGCCTCGACTGCGCCGATCTGGGGCACCTGGTGTTCCTGCCGCGCGGTGACACGGCGCTGACGCGCAGGTCGCGGGAGGAGAGCACGCTCTCGGTGGTCGTCGTCCGGTTCAACCGGCGCAAGGGACGCTACGAGCGGCAGGGCGTGCTGGTCGAGGAGGCGGGGCTCGCGCGGGCCGAGGTGCGGTGCCTGGCGGACGCCGAGGCACGGCGGCGACGCCGGATGCGGGACGCTCGGCTGCGGGCGGTTCGGGACGAGCGGTTCGTGGCAGCCTTCACGGCTGAGGTGCGGCGGCTGTTCCCGGGCTGCCCGGCCGACCGGGCGCGGGACATCGCCGCGCACGCCTCGGTGCGGGGCAGCGGGCGGGTGGGGCGCAGCGCGGCCGGGCGGGCGCTGGCCGAGGGGGCGGTGGTCTCGGCGGTCGTGGCCTCCGTACGGCATCTGGACACGCCGTACGACCGGCTGCTGATGAGCGCGGTGCCGCGGCGGGAGGCGCGGGCGCGGATCGCGGCGCAGGTGGAGTCGGTGCTGCGGGCCTGGGGGTGGGAGGGGCGGTTCTGGTCGGCCGGGCCATGAGACACGGCCCGCGGTCGGTGAACCCGGCGCACCTCGCCCCGTCACCTCCTCGCCCCGTCACGCCCTCGCCCGTCGCGCCCTCGCCTCCGCCCCCTGGACGCTCGCGTATGGCTTCGCGGCTCTCGGCCATGGTCGTCGTGGTCCGGTGGGGATTCACTTGTGGTGACGGGCGGTGGCGGGCGGGGTGCCGGGCCGCCGGGCAGGACATGGAGGTGGCGTTGAGATGACCGATGGACCGTACTTCGTGCTGACGGTGCTCGGGGTGCTGGGAACGGGGCTGGTCGCAGGGGTCTTCTGCGGGTTCTCCACCTTCGTGATGAAGGGCCTGGCCGCGCTGCCGCCCGCGCAGGGCGTCGCCGCGATGAAGGCGATCAACGTGGCGGCGGTGACACCGGCGTTCATGGTCGTGTTCATCGGCTCGGCGGTGGTGTGCGCGATGATCGCGGTGGTGACGTTCGTGCTGTGGCCGGACGAGGGGGCGGTGGAACTGCTGCTGGGCAGCGCGCTGTACCTGTTCGGCTCGTTCGGGGTGACCATGGTCGCCAACGTGCCCCGCAACGACGCGCTCGCCGAGCTGGAGCCGGGCACACCGGAGGCGGTCGCGTACTGGCCGGCCTATGTGCGGGAGTGGACGGCGTGGAACCACGTGCGCACGTTCGCCTCGGCCGCCGCCGCCGTCGCATACGTGCTGGCGCTCACCTGAGAGCAGAGGTAGGGACAGGGGCTTTGTTTCCGGCTTGCGAGAAAGCGCTGTCCGGGCCCTGCGCACGGGGCCCGGGGGACGTATCGTGGCCGGAAGAGCGCCGCCCGATGACGCACTGGTCGCCGCACGCGTACGCAAGGAACACGGCCATGGCCGATCCCAAGGGATTCATGACCACGCCCCGCCAGGACTGGCCCCGCCGGCCGGTCGAGGAGCGGGTCCGGGACTGGGACGAGGTGTACGTCCCCGGTGCGCTGCTCCCCATCGTCAGCAAGCAGGCCGACCGCTGCATGGACTGCGGCATCCCGTTCTGCCACGACGCCTGTCCGCTCGGCAACCTGATCCCCGAGTGGAACGACCTGGTCTCGCGCGAGGACTGGCGGGCGGCGAGCGACCGGCTGCACGCGACGAACAACTTCCCCGAGTTCACGGGGCGGTTGTGCCCGGCTCCGTGCGAGGCCGGGTGCGTGCTCGCCATCAACCAGCCCGCCGTGACCATCAAGAACGTCGAGGCGGCCATCGCCGACCGGGCCTGGAGCGAGGGGTTCGCGCAGCCGCGGCCCCCGGACCGGCTGTCCGGGCGGACGGTGGCGGTGATCGGCTCGGGGCCCACCGGGCTGGCCGCCGCCCAGCAGTTGACGCGGGCCGGGCACACGGTCGCCGTGTACGAGAAGGACGACCGGATCGGCGGGCTGATGCGGTACGGCATCCCCGAGTTCAAGATGGAGAAGCGCCATCTGGAGCGGCGCATCGAGCAGATGCTCGCCGAGGGGACCAAGTTCCGTACGTCGACGCAGGTCGGGCGGGATGTCATGGCCGACGATCTGCGGTCCCGCTACGACGCCGTGGTGATCGCCACCGGCGCGACCGCGTGGCGGGAACTGCACGTGCCGGGGCGGGAGTTGACCGGCATCCACCAGGCGATGGAGTACCTGCCGCTGGCCAACCGGGTGCGCGAGGGGGATCTGGAGGCGTCCCCGATGTCCGCCGCCGGCCGGCATGTCGTGATCGTGGGCGGCGGCGACACCGGTGCGGACTGTCTGGGGACGGCCGTTCGGGAGGGGGCCGCGTCGGTGACCCAGCTGGACATCTACGCCCAGCCGGGCGTGGACCGCGACGAGGACGCCGACCCCTGGCCGACGTATCCGAAGATCTACCGGCTGTCGGCGGCGCACGAGGAGGCGCGCGAGCTGGAGACCGCGCCGGCGGCGGACGCGGACGCGCGCCTCTTCGCCGCGTCCACGCTCCGCTTCACCGGCGACGAGAGCGGGCACGTCCGCTCCCTGCACCTCGTCGAGGTGGACGCGCGCCGCAGGCCGGTGCAAGGCACCGCGCGGACGCTTCCCGTAGACCTGGTGCTGCTCGCCCTCGGCTTCTCCGGGCCCGACCGGGAGGACGGGCTCGTCGAACAGCTGGGGCTGACCATGGAGCCGCGCGGCACGATCGCCCGGGACGCCGACTTCGCGACGAACGTGCCCGGGGTGTTCGCCGCCGGGGACGCGGCACGCGGGCAGTCGCTGATCGTGTGGGCGATCGCGGAGGGCCGGGCGGTGGCGGCGGCCGTCGACCGCCGACTGACGGGGAGTTCCCGGCTGCCGGCCCCGATCGGACCGTACGACCGGCCGATGAGCGTCTGACGGCCGAGCGGGGGCGGCGGGGGCTTTCGGCGCGCCGAGCGGACGTTCAGCGGCGTTCGTCCGTGCCCGCCACCTTGCCCGTCGCCAGGGCCACCCGGTTCCAGGTGTTGATCGTGCAGATCAAGGCGATGACCTGGGCGAGTTCGTCGTCGTCGAAGCGGGCGGCGGCCTCGGCGTAGACGTCGTCGGGGACGCCTCCGCCGGACACGAGGGTGATCGCCTCGGTCAGCGCCAGCGCGGCCTGCTCCCGCTCGCTGAAGAAGTGCCGGGCCTCGCGCCAGACGGCGACCAGGTGCAGGCGGTCCTCGCTCTCGCCGGCCTTGCGGGCGTCGTTGGTGTGCATGTGCAGGCAGTACGCGCAGTGGTTGAGGTGCGAGGCGCGGATCTGGATCAGTTCGACGAGGGCCGGGTCGAGGCCCTCCCGGGCCGCCGCGTCGAAGCCGATGAGGGCCCGGAAGGCCTTGCGGGCGGACTTCCCGAAGTCGAGACGGGTCCTCGCGGCCTCGGCGGCGGCGATCGCCGGGGAGGAGCCGACGGGCGCGGCAGCGGCGGCGTCAGCGGTGGTGGCGGTGGCGGTCGCGGTGGCGGTAGTGGTGATCGCGGTGTCGGTCGTGTTCGTCGTCGTGTTCGTCATGTCCTTCAACCTACGGACCCCAAAGACCCCTTGTAGGGTGCATTTCCATGGGGGAATCGTGGGTCAATTACGCGGAGCGCATCGGCGTCGACCTGCATCTGGAGCTGTCCGCGCCGGGCGGGCGGCGGGCCGCGCTGACCGTGGCGCTGCGGGAGGCCGTGCGCAGTGGGCGGCTCGCCGCAGGGACCAGGCTGCCGCCGTACCGGTCGCTCGCCGCCGACCTCGGAGTCGCCCGCAACACGGTCGCCGACGCCTACGCGGAGCTGGTGGCGGAGGGCTGGCTGACGGCGCGCCAGGGCTCCGGCACTCGGGTCGCCGAGCGGGCGGAGCCCCTGCGGGCCGCCGCGCGCGTGCCCAGGAAGTCGCCCACACGCGCGCGTGGGCCACGGCACGACCTGCGGCAGGGCACTCCGGACGCGTCGGCCTTCCCACGCGCGGCCTGGCTGGCGTCCTACCGGCGGGCGGTGCAGCGGGCGCCCAACGAGGTGTTCGGACCGGGTGATCCCGCGGGCCGCCGCGAGTTGCGCGAGGCGCTGGCCGAGTATCTGGCACGCGCGCGTGGCGTGCGGGCGAAGCCCGGACGCATCGTCATCTGCTCCGGTTTCGCGCACGCCCTGCGCCTGCTGTTCGGCCCGGGCCACGGAGCGGGAAGCGGCGGGGCCGGGGGCGCGGTGCTGCGCGGCCCGCTGGCCGTGGAGGCGTACGGGCTCGGCTTCCACCGGGAGTTGCTGACGGCAGCGGGCGTACGGACGGTGCCGCTGCCCCTCGACGAGGACGGGGCGCGCGTCGATCTGCTGGGGCGCGAGCGGGGCGTCCTGCTCACGCCCGCGCACCAGTTCCCGACCGGCGGTCCGCTCCACCCGACCCGTCGCGCGGCGGTCGTCGACTGGGCACGCGCGCGTGACGCGGTGGTCGTGGAGGACGACTACGACGGCGAGTTCCGCTACGACCGCAAGCCGGTCGGGGCCGTGCAGGGCCTCGATCCCGAACGGGTCGTCCATATCGGCTCGGTCAGCAAGAGCCTGTCGCCGGCTCTGCGGCTGGGCTGGATGGTGCTGCCGGAGCGGTACGTCGACGGGGTCCTCGCGGCCAAGGGCGAGCGCGAGGCCTGGGCGAGCGTCCTGGACCAGCTGAGCCTGGCCGACTTCATCGTCTCCGGGGCGTACGACCGTCATGTGCGGCGCATGCGGCAGCGGTACCGCCGGCGTCGGGACCGGCTGGTGGAGGCGCTCGCCGAGCACGCGCCGCATGTCCGGGTCACCGGGGTCGCGGCCGGGCTGCACGCGGTGCTGCGGCTGCCGCCGGGCACCGAGCGCTCCACGCTCAAGGCCGCCGCCTGGCACGGCGTCGCCCTGGAGGGCCTCGCGGCGTTCCGGCACCCGCAGGCGCACGGGGCGGATGACGCGGACCCGGCGGTTCGGGACGGACTCGTCGTCGGATACGCGACACCCCCGGAACACGCCTACGGGGCGGCGCTGGACGCACTCTGCGCGGTGCTGCCGCCGCCATAGGCCGCGCCGTGCTGCCGACGGACCGCCGGACCGCCGGACGCCGCCCTAGGCAATGCCCCTACGGCGGCGGCGATGTCATCCGCGCGGTCAGCCCGCCCAGCCGGGCGTCTCCTTCATGTCGTCGACGACCGCGCGCTGGGTGATCGCGCTGGTGAAGGTGAACGCTCCGCACGCTCCCGGACCGGGAGCGTGCGGAGCGTTCGATGTGTCCCGCCGTCAGGGTTTGCGGCCCACCGCCCCGTACCCCGGGATGACCCCGTCCTCCTGGCAGGGCACCGGCTCGCCGAGTTCGGGGTGCCAGTCGGGCACCACGGCGACGCCGGGCTCGACCAGGTCGAGGCCGTCGAAGAAGCGGGTGAACTCCTCGCGGGAGCGCAGCGCCAGGGTGACCCCGACCGCCTTGAGCTTGGCCGTGGCCGCCGCGGACTCCGCCGGGGAGAAGTCGGCGGTGGCGTGGGTCATCATCAGGTAGCTGCCGGAGGGGAGTTCGGCGAGGAGCCGGCCGACCAGCTCGTGCGCGCCGTCCTCGTCGGAGACGAAGTGCAGCAGCGCCACCAGCGACAGGGCCACCGGCCGGTCGAAGTCCAGGATCTTCCTGGCCCCCTCGACGATGGCGGCCGGGTCGCGGACGTCCGCCTGGAGGTACTCCGTGACGCCGTCGGGCGTGCTGCGCAGCAGGGCGGCCGCGTGGGCCAGAACGATCGGGTCGTTGTCGCAGTAGACGACGCGGGCGTCGGGTGCGACCTCCTGGGCGACCTGGTGGAGGTTGGGCTCGGTCGGGATGCCCGTGCCGATGTCCAGGAACTGGCGTACGCCGTTTCCGGCCAGCCAGCGGGTGGCCCGGTGCATGAAGGCGCGGTTGACTCGTGCCATGACCGGCACGCGCGGGTCGAGGGCGAGCATCTGCCGGCCCATCGCCTCGTCGACGGGGTAGTTGTCCCTGCCGCCGAGGTACCAGTCGTACATCCGCGCCGGGTGGGGCTTGCTGGTGTCGATGTGGACGGCGGCGGCGGTGGGGTCCGGGCCGGTCATGAGGCACTCCGTAAGACGCAGTGGATAAGCAATTAAGCACCAAAATAGGGAAGTTGAACGGAAAAAAGACAATCGAAGGGCAAGCAACGACAGACATCAGGTCATGACAGCAGGAAGTCCGCCTCTCCGGCCTTGGCCCCCTCGATGAAGGCCGTCATCTCGTCGGTGGTGTAGATCAGCGCCGGACCGTCGGGGTCGGTGGACTGGCGGACGGCGATCCGGCCGTCGGCGAGCTTCATCGCCTCCAGGCAGTTCCCGCCGTTGCCGCCGCTCCACGGCTTGTGCCAGCCGTCGCTGCCCAAGTCCCGCGCGGGCATGCCGTTGTAGACCCGTTTGCGCGGCTTGATGCGATCCATTCACAGCTCCTTGCGGAGATCCTTGAGGATCTCCTTCGTGCGATGTGCAGTAGCGGCCTGCGCCGCCATGCGGTCCATGACCTCGAGATGGGTCGCCACCTCGGTGCGCGCGTCGAGATAGACGGCGCCGGTCAGGTACTCGCTGTAGACCATGTCCGGAAGCTCCGGCATGGCGAATCGGAAGAGCACGAAGGGCCCGTACGTGCCGGGGTGCGGCCCGCAGGCGAACGGGGCGATCTGAAGGGTCACGTTGGGCAGCTTCGTGGCTTCGAGCAGTTTGTCGATCTGCGCGCGCATCACCTCCGGGCCGCCGACGGGGCGGCGCAGCACGGTCTCGTCCATCACCACCCACAGCCGGGGCGCGTCCTGACGGGTGAGCAGTTCCTGGCGTCGCATACGCAGGTCGACGAGGCGCTCGACGTCCTCCGGCCGGGTCTGGCCGATGGCGCCGGACGTCAGCACTCCGCGCGCGTAGTCCTCCGTCTGGAGCAGACCGGGCACGAAGTGCGGTTCATACTGGCGGATGAGACTGGCCGCGCCCTCCAGGCTGACGTGCATGGAGAACCAGCCGGGCAGGACGTCGTGGAACCGCTGCCACCAGCCCGGCCTGTTGGCCTCCTCGGCGAGCCGGACGAAGCCCTCGGCCTCGTCGTCGCTCACCCCGTACGCCTTCAGCAGCAGCTGGAGGTAGGGGATCTTGAGGCCGACCTCGGCCATCTCCATGCGGCGGACCGTGGCGGGTGCGACGCGGAGGATGCGGGCGGCTTCCTCGCGCTTGAGGCCCGCGCGTTCCCGCAGGTCCAGCAGGCGCCGGCCCAGGACCACCTGTCCCACCGTCGGCGCGGACCGCGGTTCGCTCACGCTCCACCTCCACGAAGAGCCCGGTCCGTCCGGTCACTTGAGCAGGGCTGGGCCCGACCGGACGGTCACGAGTAAACGATTCCCGACAGCCCTGCGGCGCCATGCGAAGATCGATTCGAAGATCTGTACGAATGAGTACGGATCTCCTTTGATCCCAACTGGCGCCGCTCTACGTGCTGTTGCGAGCAGTGTGCCACGGCGTCTCACCGCGTCACACAGCACTCTGCATTTTTCAGAGTGACACTTGCCAAGTGTTCACGGCGGGGCGATAGTGGCAAGCGTGATTCCGTCCGCGCCTTTAGGAACAGACGCCGCCGCAGGCCGCCCCCAGGGTCTCGGTGCCGCCGCGGCAGCAGGCCCTGACCAGGCCGCCGCCGAGCGCCGGTTCCGATTCGAGCTGGCCGCCCATCCGGGCTCTCCCGCCCAGGCCAGACGCCTGGCACGGGCCCGGCTGACCGGCTGGTCGGTGTGCGAGGACACCTGCGACACGGCCGCCCTGGTCATATCCGAGCTGGTCACCAACGCCATCGTGCACACCGCGAGCGGCGTCGTCGTCTGCGAGCTTCAGGACGGCGACGACCTGGTGCGCATAGCCGTGCGCGACGAGGGCTGCGCGCCCGGTGAGCCGCATCCCTCTCCGCAGCGCCCCGAGGAGGAGCACGGGAGGGGACTGTTCCTCGTCGACGCCCTCTGTCACGCCTGGGGAGCCGAGGAGTGCGGCCCCGGCCTGCTGGTCTGGGCCGACCTGCCCCGGCACGCCGAACCGGAGCCCGCCGACGGCGAGCACGCGCATGGGTTCGCGGAGGCCCTGGAGCCCTCCGTCGAACCGGAGCCCCCCGTCGAACTGGAGTCCCCGGTCGAACTGGTGCCCCCGGTCGACCTCCCCGCCGTCGACCTCGCCCGCACCGCCCTCCCTGCCGCCGGCCTCACCCGCGCCGGCCTCGTCGCACCGCGCGGCGACCTCGGCTGGGGCGCGCGCCCGAAGCCGGGACCGGCGGACGGTTCCCGCGACGACGAGGACTCAGCCGAACGCGGCGAGCACGGCGAACCGGGCGGACACGGCGAGCAGCGCCATCGAGGCCCCCAGGACCACCCGGCTCACCAGAACCACCCGGCTCACCAAGACCACACAGCTCACCAGGACCACCCGGTTCACCAAGACCACCCCGCGCACCGAGCTGCCCAGAGTTTCGAGGCGCCCGGCTGGAAGTCCGTCCGCGCCCGCTGGCCGCACCGCACCCCGCAGACCCCGACCCCTCTCCCCCTCGTGGCCCAGCAGCGCCGCCGCGCACCGGAGCCCGAGGGAGCCCCGTTCGAGCGCACCCGCGAGCGGGACCCCGACCGGGATCCCGCGTGAGCGGCCCACGCGGTCGGGCTCCCGTCCTCAGCCTCGACACACTCGTACGTCTCCGGCGCGGCCAGGGCGACCCCGCGCGGGCGCCCCGCAGGCTCGCCGTGCCCGACGGCATGACGGCTCCGCTGGGCTGCGACGCCGTCGCCGTCCCGGCCCGCCTCGGTCCGCTGATCCTGCCCCGCCTGCCGCTCGTGGGCTGCGTCTACGCCGACGAGGCGCACTGGTGGTGGCTGGTCCCGGCCGACTCCGACCACGCCCTGGAGTGGCCCGCGCCGGCGCACTACGCCACGGGCGCGCTCCTCGGGGACGCCCCGCAGGCCCCCGCCCTCATCCACCGACCGGACGGGATCCTTCCGTACACCCCGCCGATCCCCCTCTATCTGGCGCTGTGCCGTCTGACGGGCACCCCGCCGGCCTGGTCGCGCCCGATCAGCGCGTAGCGACAGGCGGCGCGCGGCGAGCGCGCCGACACCCCGCGCACCCGGCGGCGCCCCGGGCGCGCACCCGCGTGCGTCCCCTCCCCCGTCCCGCGCCCTGCCCTCCCGCCGCGCCTCCCGCGATAGTGGCCACTTGCCCACGATCGGGGGAGGTCGAAGGTGCGGAAGGCGAAGCCGCCCAAGGGGTCACAGAAGCAACAGAAGGCACGGCGCACGGACGGACGTGACGTCTCCGAGTCGGAGCAGCTGCTGTTCGGCGGCCCGCTCCGCTACGACACCGGCTGGAACCAGCACCAGGAAGCCTTCCTGGAACTGGACTTCCGCGCCATGATCACCCGGCTGCCCGCCCTGCTCGCGGTCAGCCTCCGGCTGGCCCGGCAGGCCGATCCGCGGGCCGCCGCGATCGTCATGGCCTCGGAGGTGGGCCGGGGCGTGGCGGAGGCCGTGGGGCTGCTCGCCGTGAACTCGATCCTGGGCCGGCTGGTCGGCGACGGCACGATCGAGGACCGGCTGCGCGGCGCCGTCCCCGCGCTGGCCGTCATGGCCGCCGTCCTCATGGTCGGCGCGGTGCTGCGGGCGGCGTCGACGTATGCCACGGGACGCCTGGAGCCCAAGGTGGAGCGGGTGGCGACCGAGCTGTACCTGGAGCGGGCGGCCGCGGTGGAGCTGGCCGCGATCGAGGACCACGCCTTCCACAAGCTGCTGGACACCGCGCAGTACGGCGCCCGGTCCAGCCGCTACATGATCAGTCACGGCACGCGCGTGGTGAACGCGATGATCTCGCTGGTCGCGGCGGCCGGCGTGCTGACCGTGCTGCATCCGCTGCTGCTGCCGCTCCTCGTCACGATGACGCTGCCCAGCGCCTGGAGCGCCCTGATCAACGCCCGCCGCCGGTACGAGTCCTTCCACACGTGGGTGCAGCACGCGCGCGCGGGTCACCTCATCGCGAGTCTGCTCACCGAGCCGGAGGCCGCGCCGGAGATCCGGGTGCACGGGGTCGGGCCCTTCCTGCTGCGGCACTTCCGCGCGATGTCGGAGACCGCGGAGGCGGAGCAGGCGCGCCTCGCCCGCCTCGCGGCCCGCACCGGTCTGTTCGCGGCGGCCTGGACGGGCCTGGCGACGGTGGCGACGTACGCCACGCTCGGCGGGCTGCTGCTCACCGGGACGATGGCGCTGGCGGTGGCGGGCACGGCCGTGATCGCCATCCGCAGCGGCTCCACCAGCCTGAACACCCTCGTCCTGGAGATCAACCAGCTCCATGAGGAGGCTCTGTTCGTGGGCGATCTGCAACGCCTCTACGTGGAGGCGGCCGAGCGGGCGATCCCGGAGGGCGGGGCCGCGCTGCCCGAGGACCCCCGGGAGATCCGGTTCGAGAACGTCACCTTCGGCTATCCGGGCGAGTCGGCGCGTCCCGCCCTCGACGACGTCAGCCTCACCCTGCCGCTCGGCCGGATCGTCGCGCTCGTCGGCGAGAACGGTTCCGGGAAGACGACCCTGGTGAAGCTGCTGGCGGGCCTGTACCGGCCGGACCGGGGGCGGATCATGTGGGACGACGTCGACGCGGCGGACGCGGACCGGCGTCTGCTGGCCGAGCGCATCGCGATGGTGGCGCAGGACTTCAAACGGTGGCCGTTCACGGCCCGCGTCAACGTCGCCGTGGGCCGTTCCTCCGCGCCGCTGACCGAGGACCGGCTCGCCGCCGCGGTCGGGGAGGCGGGCGCCGAGGACGTGGTCGCCGATCTGCCGCGCGGCCTGGACACCCTGCTCGCCCGGCACTTCAGCGGCGGGCACGAGCTGTCCGGCGGTCAGTGGCAGCGGCTGGGCATCGCGCGGGCGGCGTACCGGCGGGGGCGCATCCTGATCGTGGACGAGCCGACGGCGGCCCTCGACGCGCGGGCGGAGCTGGAGGTCTTCGAGAAGATCCGCGCGCTGGCGGACGGCGGCCAGACGGTCGTCCTGATCACGCACCGGCTGGCGTCGGTGCGGCACGCGGACCTGGTGCACGTCCTGGACCAGGGCAGGCTGGTGGAGTCCGGCACACCCGACGAGCTGCTGGCGGGCGGCGGCGTCTACGCGGAGCTGTACGCGCTCCAGGCGGAGCAGTTCACGAGCCCCCCGACGGCGCGGGTGCCCGCCCGGTAGGCGGGCCGGGGCCGCGGCCTCTCGGCGCGCGGCGGCGTCACTCGATGGCGTCGCCCCGGACGACCACCAGGAACGTGTCCGTCGCGAGGTCCATGACGACCTCGGCGGCCAGCCCCTCCATGCGCCGCGCGTGCGCGAACTCCTCGGCCGGCCACGATCCCCGCGGCCCGCCCGCGGGAAAGCGTTCGAGCACTGTTCGCCCGTTCACCATCTCGCACCTCCAGGAAGCGTTGTACTTGTAGGAGTTAACGCTGTCCGGAGGCGAAACACCTCGCCCGGTGACGGTACTGAGACGTACTTGACACGGATCCAGTGCGGACTGTAAGGATCCGGTCACTTCCTGAATATGACGAGCACATTGCGCACTGAAAAGATCACATGAAGTGATCGCGGGCGGGACTGCGGGCGGACTCGGCCGCGCGCCGCACACACGACCCGCCGACCCGCCGACCCGCCGACCCGCCGACCCGCCTACACGGCGACGGCCGGTCCCGGCGGGTCTCCCGTGGAGCCTCTCGCCGGCAGCCCCAGACGTTCCCGATGAGCGGACAGCTCTTCGAGCAGTTCGGCGAGTTGTCCGCTTTGTCGGCTGCTGAGCCGTCCGGTGTCGTCGAGGTGGACGGCGCAGGCGGTGGTCGTGTCGACGAGCCGTTCCAGCAGCGCGGCGATCTCGTCGGTGCCCTCGGTGTGCCGGGCGAGGGCGGGCAGTTCGGCAGCGGAGAGGGCGATGGCGGTGCGGGCCTCGGCGAGGGTGCGGTAGGCCTCGCGGCGGAGGGTCCAGCGGGCGGCGCGGACGTCAGGGCGGTGCGAGTCGACCGAACCGCTTTTGACGTAGGGGACGTTGAGGCCGCGTCCGGTGTCGGGGCCGTTTCCGGTGTCGGGGCCCTCGAGGACGTGGACGAGGTAGGCGTGGGCGGCGGTCGCGGCGGCGGTCAGCCGGGCGTTCACCTGCCCGCCGCGCTCCCCCGGCATCGGCAGGTGCCCGACGATCAGCACGATCGCGCAGGCCAGCAGGGTCTCCCAGATCCGGCTGACGGAGGCCTGGGGCTCCCCGCCGACCATGACGAGCGCCAGGACGAGGACGGTGACGACGGCGGTCTGCGCGGCGAAGTGCCGTGTCGAGACCGGTATGAGCGCCCCGCAGAGCGCGACCAGGGCCACCAGCCCCTCCGGCCTGGGCAGCACGGCGGCGAACCCGGCGAACAGCAGCGCGCCGAGGACGGTTCCGGCGGCCCGGCACAGCACCCGGGACACCAGCGGCCCGAGGTCGGGCTTGACGAGGAAGACGGCGGTGGCGGGCAGCCAGTACCAGTGCGTGTGCTGCCCGTACCAGTGCGAGTGGTACAGGCCCTGCGCGATGGCGGCGCTCGCCCCGAAGCAGAGCGCGACCCGCAGCCCGTACTCCCGCCCGCCGACGCCGAAGGCGGTGCGGAGCAGGTCACGTGCGCCACGTCGCCGCGTGTGCAGATCGCCCCCGCCGCCCTGGTCGAAGGCGTCGGCGGCCCGCAACAGGGCGTCGTCCAGGGCCCGTAGCGCCGGCGCCGACCGCGAGGGCGCGGGCAGCGGACCGGTGGGCGCGTTCCCCCGTACGGCGGCGGCGAGACGGCGGGGGCCCTCCGAGGCCCGCTCGGTGAGGGGTTCGCCGGCCCAGGCGAGGGCGGTCGCCGCCTCGGCGAGGGGCAGCGCGGCGGCGTACTGCGCGTGCAGCCGCCGTTCGGCCGCCGAACTGGCGTAGCGCCGCAGCCGGGGCCCGGCCAGGGCGTCCTGCGCGTGGTCGAGGGCGGCGGTGAGGGCGGCGCGCCGGGCGAGGGCGTCCTCGGTACCGGCGGCGTCCAGCAGTGCGGCAACGGCCTCGTACACCCCGGCGACGGCGGCCCGTTCGCCGTCGAAGCGGAAGTCGAGACGGAAGTCGAAGCGGGAGTCGCCGACCAGCGATCCGGGCGTGGGAAGGACGAGCCGCAGCACGAGCAGCCAGCCGGCCCCGGCGAGGAAGGCGAGGGCGCGCAGCCAGCCGCTGTCGGGCAGCGGCATCCCCGCGCCGATCGCCGCGGCGACGAGGAGCTGGGTGCCGGCGCCCGAGGCGACCGGCCCGATGGCGCTCATCCCGCCGGCGAGCAGCCCGAGCCCGGTGAACACGAGCGTCAGCGCGACCGCGCCGACGTGGTCCCCGGCGTACGTCCCGACGAGCAGCCCGGCCGCTCCCGCGAGCGCGGGCTCCCCGAGCCTGCGCACGGAGGCCCGCCGGCTGCCGGGCCGGTCGTTGATCCCGGCGAGCATCGCGGCGACGGCGGCGACCACCCCGAGGGAGGTGCGGTCGACGAGCACGGCGACCAGCAGCAGCGGCCCGGCGGCGAGCGCCCCGCGCACGACGGCGCTCCACGGCACGGGTCCGCGCTGCGCGCGCAGGGCATGGGCGAGCCAGGGCGGCAGAGCGGCGCGTACGCGAACGGGAAGGGACGGGCGCGGGGACACGAAGCTCCTGTCGAGACGAGGGCGGGGGTGTGCCTTCGGGCGACGGCGGCCGGGGCTGGTGCTGAGCTGTGCCTCCACGGTACGGGTCGAACCGGGGGAGCGAGAGGCCGTGGCGTTTCGGGAAGGTGACACGGGGCCGGAAACCCGCGTTCTTTATGTACGCAACTCTCTGCCTAGACTCTCTCGATCCTTCGGGCACGAGTCCGACGGCGATGCATGGCTGACGGGATGGGGAGCGTAAATGGTCAGCAGACGCGGGCTGTTGAGCGGTGCGGCGCTGGTGGGGGCGGGCGCGATGAGCGGGGTGCTGGGCGGTGCGGGGGCCGCCGCAGCCGCCGCCCCGCTCGACACGCCGTTCACCCCGGTCGGCGTGCCGCACCTCGCGGAGGCGGAGCGGATGGTGCAGTACCAGCGGCTGCTCGCGGCCGGCCATCTGCCGGAGGGGCTGGCCGGGCACTGGCCGCTGGACGGCTCCGGCGCGGACCGCTCCGGGCGGGGCCGGCCCGTCACTCTCGGCGCGGGCGCGAGCTGGTCGGCGCTTCGGGCCGGCGGTGAGCTGAGCCTCGACAGCGCTCACGCCGCCACCGCCTCCGTGCTGGACACCACGGCCCCGTTCACGGTCTCCGCCTGGGTGCGCCTCGCGAACGACGCCGTCCTCACGAACATGTACACGGCGGTCAGCCAGGACGGCGCCGCGTGCAGCCGCTTCCTGCTCCAGTACGACGACACCGCCGGCAAGTGGGCGTTCAAGGTCCGCAGCGAGGACCAGAGCGTCAAGATCTCCGCCCTGTCCACCACCGCCCCCGTGCCGGGGCTGTGGACCCACCTGACGGGTGTCTGGGACGGCGCCCGCGTCCACCTGTACGTCGACGGCAAGCTGGAGGGCAGCGCCGACGCGGCCCTGTCGTGGGCCGCGCCCCAGGGCTTCAGCATCGGGCGGGCCCGCTGGAACGGCGCGTACGTGAACCAGTTCAAGGGCGCCGTCGACGACGTCCGCGCCTACGGCCGCGCCCTGAGCGCCGCCGAGGCGTACCTCATCAGCGGCAAGAAGGCGCGCGACAACAACCGCTACCTGATCGGCTCCCCCTCGACGGTCACCTGGGGCACCCCGGACGACCTGGCGAGCTGGGTCGCCCACGCCCGCTGCTCGTCCTTCCTCACCTGGGTGCTCAAGCACACCTACGGCTGGGCCGCCGACTCCTACTTCACCCAGTACTTCCAGGACCGCATCCCCGAGGCCGCCGACTACCGGCAGGCCTTCGCCGACGGCACCGCCGGCCCGCGCTTCCAGCAGATCCGCAAGGTCACCGACCTCCAGCCGGGCGACCTGATCGCGGTGGACTACCGGGGCCAGGTCGAGAACAACACGGGGCACATCGTCATGGTCCGCGAGGTCAAGGGCGTCTTCAGCGGGGTGGCGGATTTCGCCGGCGAGACGCAGTACGCCGTCGAGGTCGTCGACTGCACGGCCGAGCCGCACGGCGTGTACGCGCTGACCAACTACCCGAAGTATCCCGACACCCGCATGGTCGGCCTCGTGAAGGAGGAGAACTTCGAGGGCGTCGGCATCGGCCACATGATGTTCTACGCCTCGCAGGGCACCGGCGAGTTCTCCCGGTACCGGTGGAGCGTCAACACCCACAAGGACGACGCCCACCCGGTGGCGGAGCGGCCCCTCGCCGCGGCGCGCATCGTCTGAGAAGCGCGGCGGGGCCGGCTGTCACCGAGGTCCCGCCGTCGCCGTCGCCGTCGCCGCCGCCGTCCGCAGGACGTCCCTGAGCATCTCGGGGGTGAGCCGCCCGGTGAAGGTGTTGCGCTGGCTCACATGGAAGCAGCCGAAGAGAGCGAGGCCGTCCAGCTCCACCCGGGCCCCGTGGGAGAAGGCGGGCCGCGGGCGGGGCACGGACCAGCCGGCCTCGGCGAACGCCGGGAGCGCCGCCTGCCAGCCGAAGGCGCCCAGGACGACCACCGCCCGCAGCGTCGGCCGCAGCAGCCGCAGCTCCTGGACCAGCCAGGGTCGGCAGGTGTCCCGCTCCCCGGGAGTGGGCTTGTTGGCGGGCGGCGCGCAGTGCACCGGCGACGTCACCCGCACACCGTGCAGCACCAGGCCGTCGGCGGCGGACACGGACGTCGGCTGCGAGGCGAGCCCCACGTCGTACAGCGCCTGGTACAGCACGTCTCCGGAGCGGTCGCCGGTGAACATGCGGCCGGTGCGGTTGCCTCCGTGCGCGGCCGGGGCGAGTCCGACGATCAGCAGCCGGGCGTCGGGCGGGCCGAAGCCGGGCACCGGGCGGCCCCAGTACGTCCAGTCCGCGAAGGCCGCCCGCTTGGTGCGGGCCACCTCCTCACGCCAGTCCACCAGCCGGGGGCAGGCCCGACACCCCGCGATGCGCCGGTCCAGTTCGGCGAGGGCGTCCATGCCCCCACCGTACGGCCCCGCCGCACGCCCCCACCTGGTGACGCCGACGCTCACGCCCCGCGTCGCACCAGCCGCAGCAGGTCGGCCACGCAGCCGCGCCGCGCCCAGGCGATCAGGGTCAGCGGGGCGAGCAGGATCAGCGGCGTCGCCGCGTTCTGCCCGTCGAACACGGTGACCTGCACGACGAACGCGCCCACCATCAGCGCACCCAACGCCACCGCCGCCACCGACTGGAGCACCGGCACCAACAGGGCCACGGCCCCGGCCAGTTCGAGAACGCCGATCGCGTACATGCCCGCACTGCCCCAGCCCATTTTGTCGAAGCTCTCGGCGGCCGACGGATGCGCGATCAGCTTCGGCAGCGCGCTCGCGATCCCGAAGAAGAGGGCGATCAACACCTGAAGCCCCCGCAACACGACCCGAGCACCCCGCCGCCCACCGGACTCGGAAGCGGCGGAGGCGAGAGAGGCGGAGGGGCGAGGGGCGGCGGAGCGAGTGGCGGCGGTCTCGGACATGGGAGTCTCCCGTGGGAAGCGATCCATCGTGCTGTCACAGAGAAAGACCCGCCCCCCACCCCGAACTCATCGCCGCCCGCCGGGTTTCTTTCGGCCGCCGCACCGCAGCGCTCTATACGCCCCTCCCCTATGCCTCCGCCGGCACCGCTCTCACCCAGACCCGATCCTCCGTCAGATAGCTCTCCACTCTCAGCCCCGCCTCTCCCAACGCGTCCTCGAACTGTTCTCTGGTCAGAGGTCGGGAGCGGAAGGTCTGGGTCCACACCGCGTCCGGGAACACATACTCCGCGCGCACCGAGTTCACGCCGTCGCCCACAGGCTCCGCGGAGACGATGCGGGACGTGTAGCCGGTCGGGTCGACGCGTTCGCGTGGCAGGTCGGTGTGGTAGTCCTCCCCCTCCCGCTGGATCAGGACGCACCCGCCCTCCGTGACGTGGCGCGCGCAGGCGCGCAACATGCCGCGCCGTACCTCGACGTCCCCGGCGTGCACGAGGAACGACGCGAGCATCACCACGTCGAACGTCTCCCCCAGGTCGAGGTCCTCGATGGGGCTTCGAATGGTGCGCGCCCCATGGATCCGGTCGAGCATCTCGGCGGACTCGTCCACCGCGGTCACCGTGAATCCGCGCTCCACGAGGGCGTGGGTCACACGCCCCACGCCGCTGCCCAGCTCCAGGATGTGCGCGCCGGCGGGGACCGCCGCGACGATGACGTCCGGTTCGTCGCGCACGGGCAGGCGGCTGTAGAGCTCGACCGCGCATCCGTCCGGCGTGATGGCTCCGGGACCTGTTCCCTCGTATCCCTCTCGCATTTCGAGTGTCATACCCGTCGAACGGGCCGTCTCAGCCCGACCGTTCCCCACCCCGCACCAATCACCTGTTCGGGTGACAGCAGCTCGTTCGAGGGCCGACGTGCGGAGACAACCGGCTCCCGGCCTGACCTCACCCGGTTCCCGGCTCCCCTGGAGAACGTTCGGGACCAGGAGTACGTTGCAAGGAGGAGTGATGGTCCGATGCGTACAGGCAGTGAGCCGGTCACGGCGCGCAGTCCGTTGCGGATGCGTCTGTGGCTGACCGTCTGGGGGCTGCTCTGGGCTGCCTTCGGGACGGTCGCGTTCGCGCTGGTCGGGCGGACCGGGTGGGCGGTCGCCTGCGGGGTGCTGTGGGTGGTGATCACCGTCGATCTGGCGATGATCCTCCGCCATCTGCGCCAGGGGCCCCACTACCAGCCGGGGCGCGACATCCCGCCGTACCGGCCGCCGGAGCGCCGGCGTCCCTAGGATCCGTGGCGAGCCGCCTACGAATCGAAGCGGGCCGCTTTCAGGTACTGCGGGTTGGGGTCGAGCGCGGCGGCCAGCCGGAAGTGGCGCTTGGCCTGGTCGCCGCGTCCCTGCCGCTCGTAGGTGCGGGCGAGCGCGAAGTGCGCGAACGCGTTGTCCGGCTCGCGCTCCAGGACGATGGTGAACTCCAGCTCGGCGGGCCGCAGTTGCGCGGCGGCGAAGAAGGCACGCGCGCGCAGCAGCCGGGCCGCGGTGTTCTCGGGGTAGGCGGCGATGACGCCGTCGAGCAGCTTCACCGCGCCCCGCGGGTCCCGTGCGGCGAGCAGTTGCTCGGCGGCGCGGAAGTCGATGACATGCGTCTCCGGAGTACGTCCGGTCGAACCGCTGGTATCGGGCACGGAAAATTCCTTCCCTCGCTGCACGCGTTCAACGCCTGGCGGGAGTGCCGCTATTCCTGTGGCGCGGGTGGCCCGCCCCGTCGGCTCAGGCGGCGCGTGCCCGGCGCTCCAGCTCGGCCCACACGTCCTTCACGCGCTGCTCCAGGTCGGCCAACGGTACGTCGTTGTCGATGACGACGTCGGCGATCTCCCGGCGCTGCTCGCGCGTGGCCTGCGCCGCCATGCGCGCGCGTGCGTCCTCCTCGGTCATGCCGCGCAGGCGGACGAGGCGGTCGAGCTGGGTCCCGGGCGCGGCGTCGACGACCACGACGACGTCGTAGAGCGACGCGAGGCCGTTCTCAGTGAGGAGGGGGACGTCGTGGACGACGACGGCGTCCTCGGGGGCGGCGGTCTCCAGTTCGCCGGAGCGGGCTCCGACCAGGGGGTGCACGATCGCGTTGAGCGCGGCGAGCTTGTCCGGGTCGGCGAAGACGATGGAGCCGAGCCGGGGGCGGTCGAGGCTGCCGTCCGCGGCGAGCACGCCGTCCCCGAAGGCCTCGACGACCGCGGCGAGGCCGGGCGTGCCGGGCGCGACGACCTCGCGCGCGATGCGGTCCGCGTCGATCAGCACGGCCCCGCACTCGACGAGCAGCCGTGACACCTCGCTCTTGCCGGCGCCGATGCCCCCGGTAAGGCCCACTTTCAGCATGAGACGCAGCATAGGGGCTGCCGCCGGCAACGCACCCGGCGGCTCATCACCCGCTGCTCGCCCCACTGCTCGTCCCGCTGCTCGCCCCTCTGGGCCGCTCCCCTCAGCCGTCGCCCTCCCGCTCCGCCAGGAACTTCTCGAACTCCCTGCCGATCTCGTCCGCCGAGGGGATGTCGACGGGCTCGGCGAGCATGTTGCCCCGGGTCTCGGCGCCCGCGGCGGCGTCGTACTGGTGCTCCAGGCCCTGGACGAGGGCGGTGAGCTCTTCGTCGCCCTCCTGGATCTGGCGGTCGATCTCCGTCTGGGTGCGGTGGGCGTCCGTGCGCAGGGAGTGCGCGATGCTCGGCAGGACCAGTCCGGTGGCGCCGGTGATGGCCTCCAGGACGGTGAGCGCCGCGTCCGGGTAGGCGGAGCGGGCGATGTAGTGCGGGACGTGCGCGGCGACGCCGAGGACGTCGTGGCCGGCCTCCATGAGGCGGTACTCGACGAGCGCCTCGGCGCTGCCGGGGACCTGCGCCTCGTCGAAGGGGCTGCGGTGGCCCGGGACGAGGTCGGTGCGGTTGCCGTGCGGGGTGAGGCCGACCGGGCGGGTGTGCGGGACGCCCATGGGGATGCCGTGGAAGTTCACCGACAGGCGCACGCCGAGCCGCTCGACGATCTGCTGGACGGCCACGGCGAAACGCTCCCACTCCACGTCCGGCTCGGGGCCGGACAGCAGCAGGAAGGGGGCGCCGGTGGTGTCCTGGACGAGCCGCACCTCGATGGCGGGCTCCTCGTAGGCGCTCCACCGGTCGCGCTTGAAGGTCAGCAGCGGGCGGCGGGCCCGGTAGTCCACCAGCCGGTCGTGGTCGAAGCGGGCGACGACCTGGTGGGGCAGCGTGTCGAGCAGCCGGTCGACGATCTGGTCGCCGGTCTCCCCCGCGTCGATGTATCCGTCGAAGTGGTAGAGCATGACCAGTCCGGCCGACTCCTGGGCGAGCGCCATGTCGACGACCGCCAGCCCCTTCGGCTCCCATGCGTACAAACCCTGCGGATCAAGCACCTGGACCGCGCCTCCTCGTGTTCAACCGTCTCAACACGCGCAAGGGCGCGGCCATTCCCGCCCAACTCCGCAAGATGGCAACGAGGATGAGAACGACCCCGCGGTCGGCAGTCGAACGACAAGGCAACGCTGAAGGCCCGCACCTCGAAAGGTGCGGGCCCTCAACTATCGGCTCAGCCTAGCGGCAGCGTTCAGCTCTGCCCGCCCGCCAGCTTCTCGCGAAGCGCGGCCAGCGCCTCGTCCGAGGCGAGCGCACCGGAGGTGTCCGCGCCCTCGGAGGAGTACGAGCCACCGCCCGCGGCCGGAGCCGCACCGGCAGCGTCGCCGCCCTCGGCCGCGGCAGCGGCGTCGGCCTCGCGGGACTTGATGACCTGCTGCTGGTGCTGCTCGAAGCGGGTCTGCGCCTCGGCGTACTGGTGCTCCCACGCCTCGCGCTGGGTCTCGTAGCCCTCGAGCCAGTCGTTGGTCTCGGGGTCGAAGCCCTCGGGGTAGATGTAGTTGCCCTGGTCGTCGTAGGACGCGGCCATGCCGTACAGGGTCGGGTCGAACTCGACCGCGGCCGGGTCGGCGCCGAAGGCCTCGTTGGCCTGCTTCAGCGAGAGGCTGATGCGACGACGCTCGAGGTCGATGTCGATGACCTTGACGAAGATCTCGTCGTTGACCTGGACGACCTGCTCCGGGATCTCCACGTGGCGCTCGGCCAGCTCGGAGATGTGGACCAAACCCTCGATGCCCTCGTCCACGCGGACGAACGCACCGAACGGAACCAGCTTCGTGACCTTGCCGGGCACGACCTGGCCGATCTGGTGGGTGCGGGCGAACTGCTGCCACGGGTCTTCCTGGGTCGCCTTCAGCGACAGGGAGACGCGCTCGCGGTCCATGTCGACGTCGAGGACCTCGACCGTGACCTCCTGGCCGACCTCGACGACCTCGGAGGGGTGGTCGATGTGCTTCCAGGACAGCTCGGAGACGTGGACCAGACCGTCGACGCCACCCAGGTCCACGAAGGCACCGAAGTTGACGATCGAGGAGACCACGCCGGAGCGGACCTGACCCTTCTGGAGGGTCGTGAGGAAGGTCTGGCGGACCTCGGACTGGGTCTGCTCCAGCCAGGCACGGCGGGACAGGACCACGTTGTTGCGGTTCTTGTCCAGCTCGATGATCTTCGCCTCGAGCTCCTTGCCCACGTAGGGCTGGAGGTCGCGGACGCGGCGCATCTCGACGAGGGAGGCCGGCAGGAAGCCACGGAGGCCGATGTCGAGGATGAGACCACCCTTGACGACCTCGATGACGGTACCGGTGACGATGCCGTCCTCTTCCTTGATCTTCTCGATGGTGCCCCAGGCACGCTCGTACTGGGCGCGCTTCTTCGAGAGGATCAGGCGGCCTTCCTTGTCTTCCTTCTGGAGGACAAGGGCTTCGATCTCGTCACCGACGGCGACGACCTCGTTGGGGTCGACGTCGTGCTTGATCGAGAGCTCGCGGCTCGGGATGACACCTTCGGTCTTGTAACCGATGTCGAGCAGGACCTCGTCCCGGTCGACCTTCACGATGACGCCGTCGACGATGTCGCCGTCGTTGAAGTACTTGATCGTCTCGTCGATCGCGGCGAGGAAGGCTTCCTCGTTACCGATGTCGTTGACCGCAACCTGCGGGGTGGTGGCGGTGGTCTCGGTGCTGCTCGTCATGTGGGAAAGGGCTCCGGTGCGGACATTGAAGTCGTAGGTACTGCTACGCCGGGAGCCCGTATCGCTCTGAAGAAGCCGGACAGCCTAGGAAGCGCCCCACCGGTGAACCGGTGATGACGCCTCGACAACCGAGGGGACATACGACAGATGCGAGCGCAGCCTGCTACGTCTGAGGTGCGCAGGCCCGCAGCGCAACTTGTAGCATACGGGGGCAGCCGGGCAGGGTCAATGCGCGAAGGCGCACACCCGGGGCAGAACACCGCATACCCGGCACAAGAAACGTCCTGCGAGGCCAGACAGGCCGGAAAGACCTCTTCCGCGACACGCCCCCGGCGGGATGAACGGAAGAGTACGACGAGGGAGCCGATCATCCAAGAGCCCGATGCGTTCGAACCGGAAGCCACCCGGCGTGACGCCGACGTCACGGAGAGTTCCCGCGCCAATCGCGGCTGGTGGGACCGGAACGCGGACGAGTACCAGGTCGAGCACGGCACGTTCCTCGGCGACGACCGCTTCGTGTGGTGCCCGGAGGGCCTGGACGAGGTGGAGGCCGAGCTGCTCGGCCCGGCCGAGGACCTGAAGGGCAGGGACGTCCTGGAGATCGGCGGCGGCGCGGCCCAGTGCTCGCGCTGGCTCGCCGCCCAGGGGGCCCGGCCGGTCGCCCTGGACCTCTCCCACCGCCAGCTCCAGCACGCGCTGCGCATCGGCGGATCGTTCCCCCTGGTGTGCGCCGACGCGGGCGCGCTGCCCTTCGCGGACGCCTCCTTCGACCTGGCGTGCTCGGCGTACGGCGCGCTGCCGTTCGTGGCGGACCCGCGGCTGGTGCTGCGCGAGGTGCGGCGGGTGCTGCGGCCGGGCGGCCGCTTCGTCTTCTCGGTCACGCACCCCGTCCGCTGGGCGTTCCCCGACGAGCCCGGCCCCGAAGGACTGTCGGTGGCCTCCTCCTACTTCGACCGCACGCCCTACGTCGAGCAGGACGAGGACGGCCGCGCGGTGTACGTCGAGCACCACAGGACGCTCGGCGACCGCGTCCGCGACATCGCGTCGTCCGGCTTCCGCCTGGTCGACCTCGTCGAGCCGGAGTGGCCGGCCTGGAACACCTCGGAGTGGGGCGGCTGGTCGCCGCTGCGCGGGAACCTGATCCCGGGCACCGCGATCTTCGTGTGCGAGCGGGACTAGCCGCTGCGCCTGTGCGCACGTTCCTTCTCGCACGCGCGCGTACGAGGGGCTTCCCGGGGCGTACGACACTGGGGGCGTGATCCGTGACGACGCCCTGGACGCGCTGCCCGTGCGGGCCGCCCTGCCCGCCCTGAACGACGCCCTGGACGGGCCCGGCGTCGCCGTGCTGGCCGCGCCGCCGGGCACCGGCAAGACGACGCTGGTGCCGCTGGCGCTGGCGGGCCTGCTGGGCGAGGGCCCGGCCCGGCGGGTGGTCGTGGCGGAGCCGCGGCGGATCGCCGCACGCGCGGCGGCCCGGCGGATGGCCTGGCTGCTGGGCGAGAAGACCGGCGAGAGCGTCGGCTTCACCGTGCGCGGGGAGCGGGTCGTCGGACGGCACACACGCGTGGAGGTCGTCACCACCGGTGTGCTGCTCCAGCGCCTCCAACGCGACCAGGAGCTGACGGGCGTCGACGTCGTGGTCCTCGACGAGTGCCACGAGCGGCATCTGGACGCGGACACGACGGCCGCGTTCCTGTGGGACGTGCGCGAGACGCTGCGGCCCGAGCTGCGGCTGGTGGCGGCTTCGGCGACGACGGACACGGCGGGGTGGGCGCGGCTGCTGGGCGGCGCGCCGGTGGTGGAGGCGCGGGGCGCCTCGTACGACGTCGAGGTGGTGTGGGCTCCCCCGGTCCGGCCGCTGCGGCCGCCGCACGGGATGCGGGTCGATCCGGCGCTGCCGGGTCATGTGGCGTCGGTGGTGCGGCGGGCGCTGGGCGAGCGGTCGGGGGACGTGCTGTGCTTCCTGCCCGGCGTCGGGGAGATCGCGCGGGTGGCGGGGCTGCTCGGGGGGCTGGAGGGGGTGGACGTGCTCCAGGTGCACGGGCGGGCGCCGGCGGCCGTGCAGGACGCGGTGCTGGCGCCGGGCGTCCGGCGCCGGGTGGTGCTGGCGACGTCCGTGGCGGAGTCCTCGCTGACGGTTCCCGGGGTGCGGGTGGTCGTCGACGCGGGGCTGGCGCGGGAGCCGCGGGTGGACCACGCGCGCGGGCTGAGCGCGCTGGCGACCGTGCGGGCCTCGCGGGCGGCCGGGCGGCAGCGGGCCGGGCGGGCGGGGCGTGAGGCGCCGGGGACGGTGTACCGGTGCTGGACGGAGGCGGAGGACGCGCGTCTGCCGCTTTTCCCGTCCCCGGAGATCAAGGTGGCCGACCTGGCGGCGTTCGCCCTTCAGACGGCCTGCTGGGGCGATCCGGAGGCCTCCGGGCTGGCGCTGCTCGATCCGCCGCCGGGCGGGGCGATGGCGGCGGCGCGGCGGCTGCTGACGGCCGTGGGGGCCGTGGACCGCGACGGCCGGGCGACGGACCGCGGGCTGCGGCTGGCCCGGCTGGGGCTGCACCCCCGGCTGGGGCGGGCCCTGCTGGACGGGGCGGCGCTGGTGGGCGCGGAGCGGGCGGCGGAGGTGGTCGCCCTGCTGAGCGAGGAGGCTCCGCGGGAGTACGGCGACGATCTGGCCGCCGCGGTGCGGCGCGCGCGGCGCGGGGGCGACGCCTACGCCGGGAGGTGGCGTGCCGAGGTCCGGCGGCTGCGGTCCGTGGTCGGCGCGGAGGTCTCCGGTCCGTCCGCCGGCGGCTCCTCGCCGCGTGGGAGCGTGGAGTGGGGTGCGGGCGCGCGGGACGAGCAGGTCGCCGGGCTGGTGGCCGCGCTGGCGTTCCCGGAGCGGATCGCGCGGTTCGACGGCGGGTCGTACCAGATGGTGTCGGGCACCCGGTCCGAGGTGTCCGACGGGTCCCCGCTGCGGGGCGCGCCCTGGCTCGCCGTGGCCGTGGCCGACCGGCCGCTCGGCAAGGGGCACGCGCGGGTGCAGCTCGCGGCGGCGGTCGACGAGGACATGGCGCGGTTCGCGGCCGGTGCGCTGCTCGACGAGCGGGAGGAGGTCCACTGGGACGGAGGGGACGTCGTCGCGCGGCGCGTGGAGCGGCTCGGCGCCGTGGAGCTGACGGCGCGTCCGCTCAGGGACGCCGACGCCGGCCTCGTACGCGAGGCGCTCGTCGAAGGGCTGCGGCAGGAGGGGTTGCGGTTGCTGCGGTGGCCGGCGGAGGCGGAGGTCCTGCGGCAGCGGCTGGCGTTCCTGCGGCTGCACCTGGGGGAGCCGTGGCCGGACATGGCGGACGCGGCGCTGCACGCGCGTGTGGGCGAGTGGCTGGAGCCCGAGCTGAGCCGGGCCCGGCGGCGGGCCGATCTCGCGCGGATCGACGCCGGGGAGGCGCTGGCCCGGCTGCTGCCGTGGGCGTCGGGTGAGGCGGCGCGGCTGGAGGAGCTGGCGCCCGAGCGGATCACGGTGCCGAGCGGGTCCCGGATCCGCGTCGACTACGGCGATCCCCGGCAGCCGGTGCTCGCGGTCAAGCTCCAGGAGATGTTCGGGCTCCAGGAGTCGCCGCGGGTCGCGGGGGTGCCGTTGCTGGTGCATCTGCTGTCCCCCGCCGGGCGGCCCGCGGCCGTCACCGCCGATCTCGCGTCCTTCTGGCGGGACGGCTACAAGGGCGTGCGGGCGGAGTTGCGCGGCCGGTATCCGAAGCATCCGTGGCCGGAGGACCCGGCGGGCGCCGAGCCGACCCGGCACACCAACGCGCGGCTCAGACGGTGACCGGCTCGGGTTCGGCGTGCTCGTGGGGCGGGGGTCCGCCGGGGCGTCGGCCGCGGGCCTCCAGCCAGAGGGCGAGGGCGAGCAGGGCCGCGCCGAGGAGCAGGAAGCCCCAGGGCAGGTAGGACGTCATCAGCAGGACCAGGGTGCGGTTGGACTTGACCAGGTCGACGGTGTGCGCGATGTAGTCCTCGCGCATCTTCACGTGCCCGGCGAACGCCGTCACCCGGTCGCGGTCGCCGAGCAGGGTGCCGCCGCGCAGTTCCTCCTGGTGGATCTCCTCGCCGTAGACGGGCGCGCCGGTGAGGGGTTCGACCCAGAACTTGCGGACGGTGGTGTACCAGCGGGTGGTGCCCGTCGCGGCGACGGTCTCGGGGGTGATGCCGGCGACCGGCATGGTCTTGGGCATGGGGACCTTGGTCCACGGGATGGTCTGCTCGAAGTAGTAGACCTCCACGCCGCGGAAGTCCTGGGTGCCCTTGTAGTGGATGGGGGCGGTGATCCTGGCCTGCGCGTCGAAGTACTCGTAGTCCCGTTTCTCCGTCAGGAACGGCCACTTGAACTCCAGGCCCTCGCGCCGGACGGGGTCGCCGTCGACCATCTCGCCGGCGGCGTGCACGGGTTCCTGTGTGTGGGCGTCGAAGATGTAGCGCTCGGGGACCTTGGAGACCATCTTGCCGTCGGGGCCCTGGACGTAGGACAGGCCGTCCCAGACGACGACGTCCCGGCCCGCCGTCCTCTCGATCTCCTCGGAGGCCTCCACGTCGCCCTTGAGGGTCTGCACGATGGTGACCTTGGGGACCGTGCGGGCGGTCATGGTGCCGTAGTCGAGGAGGGTGGCGTTCCGCGCCTCCAGGACCATGGTCTGGTACTCGTCGGCCGGGATCTTCGCCAGGCGCGGGAAGGCGTACCAGCGCAGCAGCGGGGACAGCGCCGCGAAGAACACGGCGAGGGCGAGCAGGATCAGGCCGGCCTTGCGGCGCATCTCGGGCTCCCTCCCGGGCGGTCAGGGGTGTGCGGGCACCGTCGTGAGCAGCGGTTCGGGAGAGGTCCGGCCGGCCGGGGTTCCCACACCGGTGAGGGCGAGGACCAGGGCGAGCGCGGCGGCGAGGCCGGTCGCGGCGGCGATCAGAGCGCGCATGCGGGCCTCCCGGAGCGGCAGCGGAACTGATGGTGCGTCAGGTCGCGCACCGTAGCAACGGGCGGCCGAGATGAGAACACGTCGCACACGACGACGGCGCCCCGCTCGCGTGGAGGGGGCGCCGTCGTCGTGCCGGGGGCGGTGCCGTGCGGACGCGGACCGCGTCGCGCCGACGGTGGGTCAGGAGCCGGCCGAGGCCGACTCGGAGGGGGTCGCCGAGGTGTCGTCGGAGGGTTCCGTCGAGGAGCCGTCGGTCGGGTCGGGCGTGGTCGGGTCGGGTGTGGTCGGCTCCGGCGTGGTCGGCGCGGGCGCCGTCACGGTGAGTTCGACGGTGAGGGTGGCGCCGCCCGTGGTGGTGACGCGCAGCAGGAACGTGCCCGCGGCGTCGTCCGCGTAGAGCTTCGGCAGCTTCAGCAAGCCGTCGGCGTCGGTCTGGAGGTCCGTCAGGCTGCGGACGGCGTTGCCGGCGGCGTCCTTGAAGTAGGGGCCCTTGCCGCCGGCCGAGGTGCCGTCCGCCGCGACGACCGCGGCGGTGGCCGCGACCTTGCCCGCCGCCGCGCCCTTGTACGTGGCCTTCACCTCGACCTGATCCGCGAACTCGCCGCCCACGACGCAGGTCAGCGCGTTCGTGCTGGTGCGGGTCAGGGCGTCGGCGGAGCGGGCGGAGACGGTGGCCGTGTACTCCAGGGCGGGGACCGTGCGGCCCACGACGGTGGCGCGGACGGTGAACGTGCCGGTCTTCTCGCCCGCCTTGAGGGCGGGGGCGGTGGCGACGCCCGCGCTGTCGGTCATGACGCTGGCGACGCTCTCGCCGCCGGTGAAGGTGGCGTCGGTGCCGCCGGTGATGGTGAAGCGGATCCTGACCTTGCCGACGGCCTTGCCGGCCTTGGTCTCGGCCCGCGCGCTGATCTTGTCGCCGAACCCACCGCCCGCGGTGGCGGTGAGCTTGGTCGTGCCCGCGGCCTCCAGGTGGTCGACGGTGTCGGTCGGCGTCGAGGGGGCGGGCGGAGCGGGCGGCGTGGCGGGCGGCGTCGTCGTGCCGCCGCCGGGCTTGGTGGGCGGCTTGGGGCTCGCCGGGGGCGTCGTCGCCGGCGTGGTGGGCGAGGTCGACGGGGAGGTGGTCGGGCCGGTGCCGTTGTCGCTGCGGTTGCCCGGGAGGGAGCCGGTGCCGTCCGGGATCTCGTGGGTGCCCTGGCGGTAGTACTCCAGCCACGACACGACGGTGTTGTAGTAGTCCGTCGATTTGTTGTAGCTGAGGATCGCCTTGCGCAGGCCGGACGTGGTGGCCATGTCCCAGCTGTAGCGGCACAGGTAGTGCCCGGCGGCGAGCGCGGCGTCGTAGATGTTGTTGGGGTCCTTCTTGCCGTCGCCGTTGCCGTCGCGGCCCGCCCACTCCCAGGTGGACGGGATGAACTGCATGGGGCCCACGGCGCGGTCGTAGGTGGAGTCGCCGTCGTAGGCGCCGCCGTCGGTGTCGCTGATGTTGGCGAAGCCGACGCCGTTGAGGACCGGGCCGAGGATGGGCGAGGTGGTGGTGCCGTCGGCGCCGACCTGGCCGCCGCGGGCCTGACCGGACTCCACCTTGCCGATGGCGGCGAGGAGTTGCCAGGGGAGGTTGCAGCCCGGCTTGGACGCGTTGAGGGCGTCCGCGGCCTTCTTGTAGGCGTCCAGGACGGTGGCGGGGATGCCCGCCTCGCTGCTGCCGGTCCCGGTCGGCGTGGTGCCGGTGCTCTGGGTGGGCGAGGGAACGGGGCTGTTGAGCGGCGGCAGGTCCGTGTAGTACGGCGAGTTGCCGGTGGCGCTGTCCTCGGTGCCCGCGGAGTCTCCTGACGGGGCGTCGGCGGCGGTCCGTCCGCCCGGGGTGTCGGCCGTGACGTCCGGTGCCTGGGACGCGGCCAGTGCGGCGACCGCCAACGCGGCCACCGTGGTGTTGACCGCCCCCTTGCGCAGCCTCCTGCCGATATGCGCCGACATGAAGTGAACCCCTCCCGTGGACACTCGAGCGCCCGTCTTCGTCTGCTGCGGCCGTCCTGGTGGGACGGCCTGATTCCGCTCGTCCTGATGGGACGATCAATCCTCCGAAAAGGTTGCCCCCCGCGGACGGCTTGCACTGCGACCAGGCGACCCTACGACAACTTCTTTTGCACCGGCACCCGTTCGAACCCTCCATTCACCGAGTGCTCACGTCCGCGGGGGCTGTCGGACGCGTCACGCATACTGGTCGGGTCGTCGTACTTCCGGCCGGCCGGTCCGGCAGCGACCGTCACGGGGAGCCGGGTTGCCGTTCACGTTGAGTCATGCGGCCGCCGTGCTGCCCGTCGTGCGCACCGACGGGACCGGGCGCGGCCCGCTGGTGCCGGCCGTCCTCGTGGCGGGCTCCTTCGCCCCCGACATGACCTACTACGCGGCGAGCGTCCTGGACGACGCCATGCGGTTCGGCGACGTCACGCACTCCTTGCCCGGCGTGTTCACCGTCGACGTGGCGGTCGCCTGGGCGCTGGTGGGGCTGTGGCTGCTGGTGCGCGAGCCGCTGGTGGCGCTGCTGCCCCGGTCCCGTCAGGGCCGCGTCGCCGCCCTGACGCGCTGCGGAGCGCCGCGCGCGCGGGTCGACGTGTCCGTCGTTCTGCGGTGGTACGCGTCGGCGGTGCTCGGTTCGCTCACGCACGTGGTGTGGGACGCGTTCACGCACCTCGACCGGTGGGGCATGCGGCTGTTCCCCGTGCTGGGCGAGACGGTGGCCGGCTGGCCGCTGTACTGGTACCTCCAGTACGGCGGTTCGGCGGTCGCCGCGGTGGTGATCGCCCTGTTCCTCGTGACCGCCCTGCGCAGGACGCCCGCCGCCCGGCCCGCAGCCGAGCCGGCCGGCGTGCCGGCGCTGTCCGCGCGGGACCGGTGGTGGGCCGGCGCGGTGATCGGCGGCTGCGCGCTGGTCGCCGCGGTGCAGCGGGCGACGCGCTGGTGGGAGTACTGGGGCCCGCGGGCCAAGCCGTACGAACTGGTCCCGACGGTGTGCTTCGGCGCGGGCGCGGGCCTGGTGCTCGGCCTGCTGCTGTACGCCACGGCGGTGCGCCTGTGGCGTCCGGCGTCCCGGGAGACGGCGGAACGGCGGGACGGGGTCGGCGTTCACTGAGCGGGGCGCGGCGCGGTCGGCGTTCAGCGGGGCTCACCGGGCTCACCCGGGCTCACCGGGAGGCCCCGGGGCGGCGGAGCGCGCCGGCGGCCGGCCGGGAGGCGCTCACCCCCCGGCCGGCCGATCGCCGCGTCTGCCGCGGCCCCGGCGGTCAGTGCGCCGCCGACTCCCAGTCCGGGCCCGAGCCGACCGAGACGTCCAGGGGAGCGCGGAGCTGGACCGCGTCGGCCATCTCGCGGCGGACCAGTTCCTCCACGGCCGCCCGCTCGCCGGGGGCGATCTCCAGGACGATTTCGTCGTGGACCTGGAGCAGCATCCGGGAGTGGAAGCCGGCCTCGCGCAGCGCTCCGTCCACCTTCAGCATGGCGATCTTGACGATGTCCGCCGCCGTGCCCTGGATGGGGGCGTTGAGAGCCATCCGCTCGGCCGCCTCGCGGCGCTGGCGGTTGTCGCTGTTGAGGTCGGGTAGGTAGCGGCGGCGGCCGAAGAGGGTCGCCGTGTAGCCGGTGGCGCGGGCTTCGTCGACCGCCCGGCGCAGGTAGTCCCGTACGCCGCCGAAGCGCTCGAAGTACGCGTCCATCAGGGCGCGGGCCTCCGCCGCCTCGATGTTCAGCTGCTGGGACAGCCCGAACGCCGACAGCCCGTAGGCCAGCCCGTACGACATCGCCTTGATCTTGCGGCGCATCTCCGCGTCGACCGCCGAGTGCTCGACGGCGAAGACCTGGGAGGCCGCGGTGGTGTGGAGGTCCTCGCCGGAGGTGAACGCCTGGATCAGGCCCTCGTCCTCGGAGAGATGGGCCATCACGCGCAGCTCGATCTGGCTGTAGTCGGCCGTCATCAGGGACTCGAAGCCCTCGCCCACGACGAAGCCGCGGCGGATCGCGCGGCCCTCGTCGGTGCGGACGGGGATGTTCTGGAGGTTGGGGTCCGTGGACGACAGGCGGCCGGTCGCGGCGACGGTCTGGTTGAAGGTGGTGTGGATGCGGCCGTCGGCGGCGATCGTCTTGATCAGGCCCTCGACGGTGACGCGGAGCTTCGCCTGCTCGCGGTGGCGGAGCATGATGACCGGCAGTTCGTTCTCGGTCTGCGTCGCCAGCCAGGCCAGCGCGTCGGCGTCCGTGGTGTAGCCGGTCTTGGTCTTCTTGGTCTTGGGCAGCGCCAGCTCGCCGAAGAGGACCTCCTGGAGCTGCTTGGGCGAGCCCAGGTTGAACTCGTGCCCGGCGGCCGCGTGCGCCTCCTTCACCGCCTGCTGGACGGCGCCCGCGAACATCTGCTCCATGGCCTCCAGGTGGGCCCGGTCGGCGGCGATGCCGTGCCGCTCCATGCGGGCGAGGAGGGCGGAGGTGGGCAGCTCCATGTCGCCCAGCAGGTCGGCGGCGCCGACCTCCTCCAGCCGGCCCTGGAACGCCTCCCCGAGGTCGAGGATCGCGCGGGCCTGCACCATCAGCGCCTCGGCCTCGGCACTGTCGTCCGCGCCGAAGGCGAGCTGCCCGTCGGCGGTGGCCGCGGGGGCCAGCTCCCGGTGCAGGTACTCCAGGGACAGCGCGTCCAGGTCGAAGGAGCGGCGGCCCGGCTTGACCAGGTAGGCGGCGAGGGCGGTGTCCATGGAGACGCCGGCGACGCT
Source organism: Streptomyces sp. NPDC002328 (assembly GCF_042890065.1). NCBI lineage: Bacteria > Bacillati > Actinomycetota > Actinomycetes > Kitasatosporales > Streptomycetaceae > Streptomyces > Streptomyces sp. NPDC002328. The sequence goes on from NZ_JBIARQ010000001.1 coordinate 236,347, forward strand.
CCAGCCGTGCTCGGCGAAGACCCGCATCGCGCCCTTGGCGTCGTGCAGGACCTTGGGGCGGTCCTCGGCGGCCAGCCAGGCCGCCCACGCGTTCTCGTCGGCCTCGTCCAGCTCGGACGGGTCGAACCAGGCGGCGGCTCCGCCGGCCGCGGCGAGGGCGACCTCGGCGACCGAGCCGGCCCCCAGCGCCCACGTGTCCACGGTGGCGACGCCGAGGGGACCGCCGCCGTGCTCGTCGAGCCAGCCGGTCAGCTCGCCGGAGCCGAGGACCGTGCCGTCCAGCTCGACGCCCGCGGCGACGACCGGGCTCGCCTCGGCCTCCTGGCCGCCCGGGTCGACGGCGAGGAGCCGCTCGCGCAGCGAGGGGTTCCTGATCTCCAGGGTGTCCAGGACCATGGCGACGGTCTTGCGGTCGTACGGCGCCCGTTCGAGGTCGGCGACCTGCTTGGGCAGCTCCACGTTCCGCTCCAGCTCGGTGAGGCGGCGGTTGAGCTTGACGGCCTCGAGGTGGTCGCGGAGGTTCTGCCCGGCCTTGCCCTTGACCTCGTCGACGCGCTCGACCAGCTCCGCGAACGAACCGAACTGGTTGATCCACTTGGCGGCCGTCTTCTCGCCGACGCCGGGGATGCCGGGCAGGTTGTCGGACGGGTCGCCGCGCAGGGCCGCGAAGTCCGGGTACTGGGCGGGCGTCAGCCCGTACTTCTCGACGACCTTCTCCGGGGTGAACCTCGTCAGCTCGGAGACGCCCTTCGTCGGGTAGAGCACCGTGGTGTGCTCGCTGACCAGCTGAAAGGAGTCACGGTCCCCGGTGACGATGAGCACCTCGAAGCCCTCGGCCTCGGCGCGGGTGGCGAGCGTGGCGATGACGTCGTCGGCCTCGAAGCCGTCGACCGCGAACCGCGAGACGTGCATCGCGTCGAGCAGCTCGCCGATCAGCTCGACCTGGCCCTTGAACTCGTCCGGCGTCTTGGAGCGGTTCGCCTTGTACTCGGTGAACTCCTCGGAGCGCCATGTCTTGCGGGACACGTCGAAGGCGACCGCGAAGTGCGTGGGCGCCTCGTCACGCAGGGTGTTCGCCAGCATCGACGCGAAGCCGTAGATCGCGTTCGTCGGCTGGCCCGTCGCGGTGGTGAAGTTCTCCGCGGGCAGCGCGAAGAACGCGCGGTAGGCCAGTGAGTGCCCGTCCATGAGCATCAGGCGGGGCCGGTCGCCGCCGGGGGTGGTCTCGGTCTTCTTCGATGCTGTCTCTGCCACGCCCCCGATCCTGCCACGACCCACTGACACTCGGTCCCGCCCCCGGTTCCCGGCCCTCCCTCGATGTCGGCGCCGCGTGGGAGGATCGGAGACAGAGGTCACCCGTGTCAGCGAAGGAGAGCGCCGCGATGGCAACGAAGCCGCCCAAGGCCGATCCGGTCCAGGACGCGCCCCAGGTCGCCGAGCCGAAGCACGCGGCGGCGGGCCTGCCCGCGATCGGACACTCGCTGCGGATCGCCCAGCAGCAGATGGGCGTGAAGCGCACCGCGCTGACGCTGCTGCGCGTCAACCAGAAGGACGGCTTCGACTGCCCGGGCTGCGCCTGGCCGGAGCCGGAGCACCGGCACACCGCGGAGTTCTGCGAGAACGGCGCGAAGGCGGTCGCCGAGGAGGCGACGCTGCGCCGGGTCACCCCGGAGTTCTTCGCCGCGCACCCGGTGGCCGACCTGGCCGGCCGCAGCGGCTACTGGCTGGGCCAGCAGGGGCGGCTGACGCACCCCATGTACCTGCCGGAGGGGGGCGAGCGCTACGAGCCGGTCTCCTGGGAGCGCGCCTTCGACATCGTCGCGGAGGAGATGCGCGCCCTCGTCTCCCCCGACCAGGCCGTCTTCTACACCTCCGGGCGCACCAGCAACGAGGCCGCGTTCCTGTACCAGCTCTTCGCGCGCGAGCTGGGCACGAACAACCTGCCGGACTGCTCGAACATGTGCCACGAGTCGTCCGGCTCGGCCCTGTCGGAGACGATCGGCATCGGCAAGGGCAGCGTCCTGCTGGAGGACCTCTACCAGGCCGATCTGATCATCGTGGCCGGGCAGAACCCGGGGACGAACCATCCGCGCATGCTCACCGCGCTGGAGCGGGCGAAGGCGAACGGCGCGAAGGTGATCAGCGTCAATCCGCTGCCCGAGGCGGGCATGGAGCGCTTCAAGAACCCGCAGACCCCCAAGGGGCTGACCGCGGGCGCCGCGCTCAACGACCTGTTCCTCCAGATCCGCATCGGCGGCGACCAGGCACTCTTCCGCCTCCTGAACAAGCTGATCCTGGAGGCGGAGGGCGCTCTCGACGACACGTTCATCCGGGAGCACACCCACGGCTTCGAGGAGTTCGCGAAGACCGCCCGCGCCGCCGACTGGGACGAGACACTCGCCGCGACGGGCCTCACGCGCGCGGACATCGAGCGGACGCTGGAGATGGTCCTGGCCTCCGAACGCACCATCGTGTGCTGGGCGATGGGCCTGACCCAGCACAAGCACTCCGTGCCGACCATCCGCGAGGTGGTCAACTTCCTGCTGCTGCGCGGCAACATCGGCCGGCCGGGCGCGGGCGTGTGCCCGGTGCGCGGCCATTCGAACGTGCAGGGCGACCGCACCATGGGCATCTTCGAACGCCCGGCGCCGGCGTTCCTGGACGCCCTGGAGAAGGAGTTCGGCTTCGCGCCCCCGCGCGCGCACGGCCTCGACGTCGTCCGGGCGATCCGCGCGCTGCGCGACGGCGAGGCGAAGGTGTTCTTCGCGATGGGCGGCAACTTCGTGTCGGCCTCCCCCGACACGGACGTCACCGAGGCGGCCATGCGGCGCGCGCGGCTGACCGTGCACGTGTCGACGAAGCTCAACCGCTCGCACGTCGTCACGGGCGCGCGTGCGCTGATCCTGCCCACCCTCGGGCGCACCGAGCGCGATGTGCAGGGCGGCGGCGAGCAGTTCGTGACCGTGGAGGACTCCATGGGCATGGTGCACGCCTCCCGGGGCCGGCTGGAGCCGGCGAGCGCGCAACTGCTGTCCGAGCCGGCGATCGTGTGCCGGCTCGCGCGCCGGGTGCTCGGCGCGGACAGCGTGGTGCCGTGGGAGGAGTTCGATAAGGACTACGGGACGATCCGCGACCGCATCGCGCGCGTGATCCCCGGCTTCGAGGACTTCAACGCGCGCGCGGCGCGTCCCGGCGGCTTCGTCCTTCCGCACGCCCCGCGTGACGAGCGCCGCTTCCCCACGGTCACCGGCAAGGCCAACTTCACGGCCGCGCCCGTCGAGTACCCGAAGGTGCCCGCGGGCCGCCTGCTGCTCCAGACGCTGCGCTCGCACGACCAGTACAACACCACGATCTACGGCCTCGACGACCGCTACCGGGGCATCCGCAACGGCCGCCGCGTGGTCCTCGTCAACGCCGGCGACGCGCGGGAGCTCGGCGTGGCCGACGGCTCGTACGTCGACCTGGTGAGCGAGTGGCGGGACGGCACGGAGCGGCGCGCGCCCGGTTTCCGCGTCGTGGTGTACCCGACGTCGCGCGGGTGCGCGGCGGCGTACTACCCGGAGACGAACGTCCTGGTGCCGCTGGACTCCACGGCGGACACCAGCAACACCCCGGCCAGCAAGTCCGTCGTCGTCCGTCTGGAACAATCGGCGACCGACTGAGCGTTTGCTCAGCCAGTGCGGCGGCGGTGCCGCCGCACCGGTCACGACGAACGGAGCAGGGTCCCGATGGGCGAGCAGCAGCATGTGAAGTTCCCGCAAGCGGTCCTCGACGAGTACGCGGCGCTCGGCGTCGACCTGGTGGCGCTGTTCTCCGCCGGGCACCTGGGCACACGCATGGGCGTGCAGATCGTCGAGGCCTCCGCGGACCGGGTCGTGGGCACGATGCCGGTGGAGGGCAACACCCAGCCGTACGGGCTGCTGCACGGCGGCGCGTCCGCGGTCCTCGCCGAGACCCTCGGCTCGGTCGGCTCGATGCTGCACGGCGGCAGCTCCAAGATCGCCGTCGGCGTCGACCTCAACTGCACCCACCACCGCGGGGCCCGCTCCGGCCTGGTCACCGGCGTGGCCACGCCGGTCCACCGGGGCCGGTCGACGGCGACGTACGAGATCGTGATCAGCGACGAGGAGGGCCGCCGGGTGTGCACGGCCCGTCTGACCTGCCTGCTGCGCGACGTGGGCCCGGCGGACGCGGCACGGGTGGGTGCGACGGGCTGACGCACGGCGGGCCGCCCTGCGGCGCGCTCAGCGCCACGGGGCGAGCCGGGCCCGCGCAGGGCGTTGCCCCGTACCGCCGGGGCCGCCTAGCGTCGGGGCATGGCAACGGGAGGGGCACTCTCGGCGAGGGCGGCGCGTCTGCTCGGCCTGGTGGTCGCGGCGGGCGTGTCGGCGATCGGCTGCGGCGGCCCGGGGGACGCGGTGGCGAGGAGCACGCCGTCGGCGTCCGCGACCCCGCCGGAGGCGCTGTGCGCCCGCCTCGTCGCCCACTGGTCGCGCGAGGTGCTGGACAGCGGGACGTACGGCGACTACCAGTCGATGGGGCTGTCCAACGGGCAGTACGAGATCCTGCGCACGGTCGTGGACGCGGCGCGCGCCGAGCGCGGACGGCAAGGGGCCGCGGCCGCCGACGAGTTGATCGACCGTCAGGCACGCGCGGGCTGCGTGCGGTGGTACCGCTCGGGCGGGCCCGGCAAGGGCCCCTGGCAGTGAGCGGCGTCGGCCCCGTCGAGCCGGGCGAGGGCACGCACGCGTGGGAGAGCACACACGCGCGGGAGGGCACACACGCGCGGGAGGGCACGCGCGTGCGGGAGGCCGCCGACGAGACCCCCGTCGGCCCTCCCCCACCCCCGCCCCACCCGTCGGCCCGGCTGTCCGCCGCCCGGCGGCGGGCCGTCCTCGCGTCCCTGGCCGCCGGGGCCCTCCTCGCCGGCGCCGGCCTGCTCTACGCGACCCGCCCCGACGACCCCGAACCGCCCGCCACGGCACCGCCGTTCCCGTCACAGGTGGTGGAGATCAGCTACGTCGGCGTCCGCGCCGCGCGGCAGCCCGCCGCCCGCTCCCGGTCCTTCGCCTTCGAGGTGCTGCTGAGCGTGGCCTCCGGCCCGCCGGTCACCACGACCCGCGTGGGGCAGCCCTACGCCGGGCTCTCGCTGACCTCGTCCCCGCGCCCGCCCTTCCGCACCGCGCCGGGCTCCGCCCGCAAGATCGTCATCACGATGCAGGTGACCGAATGCGGAAAAGTGCCATGGAACGCCGACCTCCCATTCCTTGACGTAACTCTGCGTAATACGCGCGCAATACAAGACCACAGCTACATCCTCGGCCCCCGCTATGCGCAGGACCTCTCCCAGGCCCTACAAGTCGCCTGTAGCAACGATTTCGAGTAATCACCAAAACGCCCGAGACGCCTGAACTCCCCAGGGCGCGTCCTGCGATTTCTCACTATGCGGACAGGGCGAATCAGTCCGAATTCCTCTCTTCCACCCCCTCAGTACCGCTCTGCATTACCTCGTGTCATAACAAGAGCGTCACAGCCTTCGTCAGACCCTCCTCCACGTTCCCTCCACCCGCTTAGAGTCACGCCCAGTCACCGCGCGGTCGAAAAGGTCTCTTCGGCCCAGCGCTCGACTCGGCCTCTTCCAGGGGGGAGGGCCGCGCCAGGGAAAGGACCCGGATCGTGCGTCAACGTTCGTTCTTCGCCATCACCGCCGCGCTGGCGGCGGGAGCACTCACCCTCACCGCCTGCGGCTCCCGCGGCGACGACGGCGGCTCCGACGCCGAAGGCGGCGGCACCACCGTCGTCATCGGCGTCGACGCCCCGCTGACCGGCGACCTGTCCGCGCTGGGCCTCGGCATCAAGAACTCCGTCGACCTCGCCGCCAAGACGGCCAACAAGGAGAAGACCGTCGCCGGCGTGACCTTCAAGGTCGAAGCCCTCGACGACCAGGCGCAGCCCTCCTCGGGCCAGCAGAACGCCACCAAGTTCGTCGCCGACAAGGAAGTCCTCGGAGTCGTCGGCCCGCTGAACTCCTCCGTCGCCGAGTCGATGCAGAAGGTCTTCGACGACGCCAAGCTCGTCCAGGTCTCGCCGGCCAACACCAACCCGGCGCTCACCCAGGGCACCGACTGGGCCACCAGCAAGAAGCGCACCTACAAGTCGTACTTCCGCACCGCGACCACGGACGCCATCCAGGGCCCGTTCGCCGCCCAGTACGTCTTCAACGACGCCAAGAAGAAGAAGGTCTTCGTCATCGACGACAAGAAGACCTACGGCGCCGGCCTGGCCGCTACCTTCACCGCGGAGTTCAAGAAGCTCGGCGGCACCGTCGTGGGCACCGAGCACATCGACCCCGACACCAAGGACTTCTCCGCCGTCGCCACCAAGGTGAAGACCGCCGGCGCCGACGTCGTCTACTACGGCGGCGAATACCCGCAGGCCGGCCCGCTCAGCAAGCAGATCAAGGCCGCCGGCGCCAAGGTCCCGCTGGTCGGCGGTGACGGCATCTACAGCGCCGACTTCATCAAGCTGGCCGGCGCCAGCGGCACCGGCGACCTCGCCACCTCCGTCGGCGCACCGGTCGAAGAGCTCCCCTCCGCCAAGGAGTTCGTCTCCAACTACAAGACCGCCGGCTACAAGGAGGCCTACGAGGCCTACGGCGGCTACTCCTACGACTCCGCCTGGGCGATCATCGAGGCCGTGAAGAAGGTCGTCGAGGCCAACGACGGCAAGCTCCCCGACGACGCCCGCGCCAAGGTCACCGAAGCCATGCAGGGTGTCTCCTTCGACGGCGTGACCGGCAAGGTCTCCTTCGACGAGTACGGCGACGCGACCAACAAGCAGCTCACCGTCTACGCCGTCGAGAACGGCGCGTGGAAGGCCGTGAAGTCCGGCACCTACACCGGCTGACCCACACCCGCACCATTCCATGAGCCGCGCGGGGCGCCGCACCACTGGCGCCCCGCGCGGACTCGCATCCGGTCACATCCCTCGACTATCCGAAGTCTCGGAGGACATGCGGTGAACGAACTGCCGCAGCAGCTGGTCAACGGCCTGCTACTGGGATCCATGTACGGGCTGGTCGCCATCGGCTACACAATGGTCTATGGCATTGTCCAGCTCATCAACTTCGCCCACGGCGAGATCTTCATGGTGGGCGGCTTCGGCGCCCTCACCATGTACCTCTACGTGCTGCCCGACGGCACGTCGATGTGGGTGGCACTCCCCCTCATGCTCGTCGGCGGCATCCTCGTCGCCGTCCTCGTCGCCGTAGGAGCGGAACGGTTCGCCTACCGTCCGCTGCGCACAGCGCCGCGCCTGGCCCCCCTCATCACGGCCATCGGCCTCTCGCTCGCCCTCCAGCAAGCGGTGTGGGCCTGGTACCCGGACGCCCGGTCCGCGATCACCTTCCCGCAGATCGAAGGCGGCCCCTTCGAGATCGGCAGCGTCACCATCCAGACCGGCGACGTCTTCCTGCTGACCGCCGCGCCGATCAGCATGGCGATCCTCGCCTACTTCGTCATGAAGACCCGCACCGGCCGCGGCATGCAGGCCACCGCGCAGGACCCGGACACCGCCAAGCTCATGGGCATCAACACCGACCGCATCATCGTGGTCGCCTTCGCCCTCGGCGCCGCCTTCGCCGCCGTCGGAGCCGTCGCCTACGGCCTCAAGTACGGCGAAGTCCAGTTCCGCATGGGCTTCATCCTCGGCCTCAAGGCCTTCACCGCGGCCGTCCTCGGCGGCATCGGCAACATCTACGGCGCCATGCTCGGCGGACTCGTCCTCGGCGTCGCCGAAGCACTGTCCACGGCCTACATCTCCGACATCCCCGGCATGGAACAGTTCGGCAGCCAGTCCTGGGCCAACGTATGGGCGTTCGTACTCCTCATCCTCGTGCTGCTGTTCCGGCCACAGGGCCTGCTCGGCGAGCGCGTGGCGGACAGGGCGTGACACCGATGACCACACAGACCACCGCGACCCAGACGCCCGACCACACCACGGGCGCCGCCACCCACAGCCTGGTGGCCATCCCGCCGCACATCGGCCGCGCCCTCGCCACCGGCGGCGGCGTCCTCACCATCGTCTCCACCTTCCTCGCCTGGACCTGGACCTCCGCCTTCCCCGGCGACCTCACCGTCTACGGCTACCCCGGCGGCCTCCAGGTCCTCGTCCTCATAGGCGGCGCGCTCACCACGCTCCTCGGCCTCGCCTCCTACGGCGTCAAGGGCCTGCGCTGGCTCGTCCCCGGCAACGCCGACAGCGCGCTCAAACTCGCCGCGCTCGGCGCCTTCGCCACCGCCTGGTACACCATCCTCGCCATCAGCTCCAAGCTCGGCGGCCTCGTCAACCTCGAGCCCGGCGGCTGGATCGCGGCGGTGACCACCCTCGTCGCCCTGCTCGGCGCCCTCGCCCTGCCCTTCGAACGACCGGCCACCGACCCGGCCGACCCCGAGGACAGCGCCTGGGAGCAGTACCGCCACAACAGGCGCAACAACCTGACCGTCATCAAGGCCGCCGTCGCCACCGGTCCCGTCACCCCCGCCCGCAAGCTGCCCGCCTACGCCGAAATCCTGATCATCGTCGCGAGCCTCGCCCTCGGCCTGATCGTCTTCACCTACGGCATCGGCACCGAATACGACGAGCAGTTCATCGGCTTCCTCATCACCGCCGGCTTCGGCTTCGGCGCCGCCGCCAAGGCAGGCCTCGCCTCCCGAGTCTCCGCACTCACCGCCAAGCACCGCAACGTGACGATGATCGGCGCGTTCGTCGCAGCCGCCGCCTTCCCCTTCACCCAGTCCGACGACCAGTACGCGACCATCGGCGTCTACATCCTCATCTTCGCCACCGTCGCCCTCGGCCTGAACATCGTCGTCGGCCTCGCCGGCCTCCTCGACCTCGGCTACGTCGCCTTCCTCGGCGTCGGCGCCTACACCGCGGCCATGGTCTCCGGCTCCCCCTCCTCCCCCTTCGACATCCACCTGCCGTTCTGGGCCTCCGCCCTCCTCGGCGCCGTCGTCGCCATGATCTTCGGCGTCATCATCGGCGCCCCCACCCTGCGACTGCGCGGCGACTACCTCGCCATCGTGACGCTCGGCTTCGGTGAGATCTTCCGCATCACCGTCCTCAACATGGACGGCACCTCCGGACCCGACATCACCAACGGCTCCAACGGCATCTCCTCGGTCCCGAACCTCAACATCCTCGGGTTCGACTTCGGCGAGGAACACACCTTCCTCGGCTTCACCATCGCCCGCTTCGCCAACTACTTCCTGCTGATGCTGCTCATCACGCTGGTCGTCGTCATCGTCTTCCGGCGCAGCAGCGACTCCCGCATCGGCCGCGCCTGGATCGCCATCCGCGAGGACGAGACCGCCGCACTCGCCATGGGCATCAACGGCTTCCGCGTCAAGCTCATCGCCTTCGCCCTCGGCGCCGCCCTCGCCGGCCTCGCCGGCACCGTCCAGGCACACGTCACCTACACGGTGACCCCCGAGCAGTACCAGTTCGCCCACGTGGTCCCGCCGAACTCGGCGTTCCTCCTGGCAGCGGTCGTCCTCGGCGGCATGGGTACCATCAGCGGCCCGCTCGTGGGCGCCGCTCTGCTCTACCTCATCCCCGCCAAGCTCCAGTTCCTCGGCGACTACCAACTCCTCGCCTTCGGGCTCGCACTCGTGCTGCTGATGCGCTTCCGCCCGGAAGGCCTCATCCCGAACCGGCGACGCCAGCTCGAATTCCACGAAGAGGCCGAAGCGCCCGCAGTCCTCAGCAAGGCAGGGGCCTGACACACCATGACTACCGACACCACCACCAAGGACACCGCCCCGGGCGCCACCGCCCCCGGCGAGACCGTCCTCGACGCCCGCGGCGTCACCATGCGCTTCGGCGGCCTCACCGCCGTCCGCAACGTCGACCTCACCGTCAACAGCGGCGAGATCGTCGGACTCATCGGCCCCAACGGCGCCGGCAAGACCACCTTCTTCAACTGCCTCACCGGCCTCTACATCCCCACCGAGGGCGAAGTCCGGTACAAGGGCCAGGTCCTGCCCCCCAAGTCGTTCAAGGTCACCGCCGCCGGCATCGCCCGCACCTTCCAGAACATCCGGCTCTTCGCCAACATGACCGTCCTGGAGAACGTGCTCGTCGGCCGCCACACCCGCACCAAGGAAGGCCTCTGGTCCGCCCTGCTGCGCGGCCCCGGCTTCCACAAGGCCGAAGCCGCCTCCCGCGAACGCGCCATGGAACTCCTCGAGTTCGTCGGCCTCGAAGCCAAAGCCGAACACCTCGCCCGCAACCTCCCCTACGGCGAACAGCGCAAGCTCGAGATCGCCCGCGCCCTCGCCAGCGAACCCGGACTCCTCCTCCTCGACGAGCCCACCGCCGGCATGAACCCCCAAGAGACGCGGACCACCGAAGAGTTGGTCTTCGCCATCCGCGACAAGGGCATCGCCGTCCTCGTCATCGAGCACGACATGCGGTTCATCTTCAACCTCTGCGACCGCGTCGCCGTCCTCGTCCAGGGCGAAAAGCTCGTCGAAGGCGACAGCGCCACCGTCCAGGGCGACGAACGCGTCGTCGCCGCCTACCTGGGCGAGCCCTACGAGGACGCACCCGGCAAGGACGAGGTCGCGGAGGTCGAGGCCGCCGAGGCCAACGCCGAGCCCACGACGGACGCCGCGCCCGGCAAGGAGAACGACCGATGACCGCACTGCTCGAAGTCGAGGACCTCCGGGTCGCCTACGGCAAGATCGAAGCCGTCAAGGGCATCTCCTTCAAGGTCGACGCCGGCGAGGTCGTCACCCTCATCGGCACCAACGGCGCCGGCAAGACCACCACCCTGCGCACCCTCTCCGGCCTGCTCAAGCCCGTCGGCGGCCAGATCAAGTTCAACGGCAAGTCGCTGAAGAAGATCCCCGCCCACAACATCGTCTCGCTGGGACTCGCCCACTCCCCCGAGGGGCGGCACATCTTCCCCCGCATGACGATCGAGGACAACCTGCGCCTCGGCGCCTTCCTCCGCAACGACAAACCGGGCATCGAGAAGGACATCCAGCGCGCCTACGACCTCTTCCCCATCCTGGGCGAACGCAGGAAGCAGGCGGCCGGCACCCTCTCCGGCGGCGAACAGCAGATGCTCGCCATGGGCCGCGCCCTGATGTCCCAGCCCAAACTGCTCATGCTGGACGAGCCCTCCATGGGCCTCTCCCCCATCATGATGCAGAAGATCATGGCCACCATCGCCGAACTCAAGTCCCAGGGAACGACGATCCTCCTCGTCGAACAGAACGCCCAGGCCGCGCTCTCCCTGGCCGACCACGGCCACGTGATGGAGATCGGCAAGATCGTCCTGTCCGGCACCGGGCAGCACCTCCTCCACGACGAGTCCGTCCGCAAGGCGTACCTCGGCGAGGACTGAGCCGACCGGACCGAGCCGACGGCCCACGGTCGCAGAACGGCGAGGCCCGCACCCCACTTCTCCGGGGTGCGGGCCTCGCCGTCGTACCAGACCTACCTGGGCGCTCAGCCCTTGGACTTCTTCTCGTCCGCGTCCTGGATGACCGCCTCCGCCACCTGCTGCATCGACATCCGCCGATCCATCGACGTCTTCTGGATCCACCGGAACGCCGCCGGCTCCGTCAACCCGTACTCCGTCTGAAGAATCGACTTCGCACGGTCCACCAGCTTGCGCGTCTCCAGCCGCTGGGTGAGATCCGCGATCTCGTTCTCCAGCTCCCGCAGCTCCGTGAACCGCGACACCGCCATCTCGATCGCCGGCACGACGTCGCTCTTGCTGAACGGCTTCACCAGGTAGGCCATCGCACCGGCGTCCCGCGCACGCTCCACGAGGTCGCGCTGCGAGAACGCGGTCAGCATCAGCACCGGCGCGATGCGCTCCTCCGCGATCTTCTCGGCGGCCGAGATGCCGTCCATCTTGGGCATCTTCACATCGAGGATCACCAGGTCCGGCTGGTGCTCGCGGGCCAGCTCGATCGCCTGCTCACCGTCACCGGCCTCACCGACGAGGCTGTAGCCCTCCTCCTCCAGCATCTCTTTGAGATCGAGCCGGATCAGGGCCTCGTCCTCGGCGATGACGACACGGGTCGTCAGCGGAGGCACGTGCGACTTGTCGTCGTCGGGCGCGTCTACGGGCTGGGGCGACTCGGGGGCGGTCACGGGGGCTCCTCGTTCAGGGCAGGGGTACTGCTGACAAGAGCGTACCTAGCTGCGGTAAGGTGGGGGCACGGCGGGTGACTGCTGACCTTCATATTGAAGGGGCCCCGGTAGCCCAGCGGTAGAGGCCATGGATTCAAAACCCATACAGCGTCGGTTCGAATCCGACTCGGGGCACTATTCCTTCGAATTGAAGGTTGCCACTAAGAAGCGGATGTTCACGTTCTCGTGAACATCCGCTTTTCGCTGCGTGTCGCCGTGGCCTCCCTCCCAAAGTGGCCGCATGTACGACGTCAGCACACGCAAGCGAGCCCTCGCCCTGGTTGCACAGGGTCGCAGCCTGAATTCGGTGAGCCGAGAGACGGGCATCTCCCGTGCCGCGATCCGCTCTTGGCGGCATCGCCTGGAGCCGCTGCCCAGGATGGCACCACCGGACCCCGGCCCACCCGCCGATAACTCGGCCTACGCGTACCTGTTGGGGCTCTATCTCGGCGACGGCTGCATCAGCGCACACCCGCGGGGTGGCTACCACCTGCGGATTGCGTGCGCTGATGCGTGGCCCGGGCTTCTCCAGCAGTGCCGCGAGGCGATCACCAAGGTGCGCCCCGCCGTCGGTGTTTACGCCTTGCAGAAGCAGGGCTGCGTCATGGTGACCTCCTACTCCCGGCACTGGCCGCTCCTCTTCCCCCAACACGGGCCCGGCAAGAAGCACGAGCGCCCGATCGTCCTCGAGCCCTGGCAGCAAGCCATCGTCGACGACCACCCCTGGGACTTCATCCGGGGCCTTATCCACTCCGACGGCTGCCGTATCACCAACTGGACGACCCGCATGGTCGCGGGCGTGCGCAAGCGCTACGAATACCCCCGGTACTTCTTCACCAACGTGTCCGACGACATCCGCCGTCTCTACACCGACACCCTCGACAAGCTGGGTGTCGAGTGGACTCAGTGCACACGCAACGGAAACCCGTTCAACATCTCCGTCGCCCGCAAAGCCTCCGTCGCCCTGTTCGAGGCCTATGTGGGCCCCAAGTACTGACCCGCCCCTACCTGTCGTCCTCCCCGATGTGATGCACCCGCACCAGGTTCGTCGAGCCGGACACCCCCGGCGGGGACCCCGCAGTGATCACGACCACGTCGCCCTTCTGGCAGCGGCCGTACCGCAGCAGCAACTCGTCCACCTGGTCGACCATCGCGTCGGTGGAGTCGGCCGTCGGGCCGAGGAACGTCTCCACGCCCCACGTCACGCTCAACTGCGAGCGGGTCGCCGGTTCCGGGGTGAAGGCCAGGAGCGGGATGGGTGAGCGGTAGCGGGAGAGGCGGCGGGCGGTGTCGCCCGACTGGGTGAAGGCGACGAGGAACTTGGCGTTGAGGAAGTCGCCGATCTCGGCCGCCGCGCGGGCCACCGCGCCGCCCTGGGTGCGGGGCTTGTTGTTCTCGGTGAGGGGCGGGAGGCCTTTGGCGAGGATGTCCTCCTCGGCCGCGGTGACGATCTTCGCCATGGTGCGGACGGTCTGCACGGCGTACTTGCCGACGCTGGTCTCGCCGGAGAGCATCACCGCGTCGGTGCCGTCGATGACGGCGTTGGCGACGTCGGAGGCCTCGGCGCGGGTCGGGCGGGAGTTCTCGATCATGGAGTCGAGCATCTGGGTGGCGACGATGACCGGCTTGGCGTTGCGTTTGGCGAGCTTGATCGCGCGTTTCTGGACGATGGGGACCTGTTCGAGGGGCATCTCGACGCCGAGGTCGCCGCGGGCGACCATGATGCCGTCGAAGGCGGCGACGATGTCGTCGATGTTCTCGACGGCCTGGGGTTTCTCCACCTTGGCGATGACGGGGAGGCGGCGGCCTTCCTCGTCCATGATGCGGTGGACGTCGGCGATGTCCTTGCCGGTGCGGACGAAGGAGAGGGCGATGACGTCGAAGCCGGTGCGCAGGGCCCAGCGCAGGTCGTCCTCGTCCTTCTTGGAGAGGGCGGGGACGGAGACGGCGACGCCGGGGAGGTTGAGGCCCTTGTGGTCGGAGATCACGCCGCCTTCGAGGACGCGGGTGTGGACGCGGGGGCCGTCGACGTCGGTGACTTCGAGGGTGACCTTGCCGTCGTCGATGAGGATGCGTTCGCCGGGGGTGACGTCGGTGGCGAGGCCGGCGTAGGTGGTGCCGCAGCGGTGGCGGTCGCCTTCGACGCCTTCTTCGACGGTGATGGTGAAGGTGTCCGCGCGTTCGAGGAGTACGGGTCCTTCGGTGAAGCGGCCGAGGCGGATCTTCGGGCCCTGGAGGTCGGCGAGGAGGCCGACGCTGTGGCCGGTCTCGTCGGAGGCCTTGCGGACGCGTTGGTAGCGCTCCTCGTGTTCGGCGTGGTCGCCGTGGCTGAGGTTGAAGCGGGCGACGTCCATTCCGGCTTCGACCAGTGCTTTGATCCGGTCGTAGGAGTCGGTGGCGGGGCCCAGGGTGCAGACGATTTTCGCTCGGCGCATGTGTCGAGCCTATGTCTTACCGCCGGGTAGGGCTTTGGCGGCAGGTGGCTGGTCAACGACCTTTGGATGAAGGGTGGTTGACTGGGGTTGAATTGTGCGGGCGGCTGCTCTGATGAGCATGTTTTCCGCTTCCTTGAATTCCCCGAAAGGGTGAATTCACAGGTGTGGGGGGACCATCGTGAATCGTGCGCTCACTTCGGCCTGGAGGTGGATGCGCTGGGGTTCGAGGTCGAGTGGTTCGGGGGCGGTTTCGGTTTCCTGGGCGGTGGCGGACATGCGGATCGTGCGGCGGTCGAAGGCGGATCGGGGGCGGGGGCCGCCCTGGGTGCCGGTGTCGGCGAGTTCGATGAGGGCGGCGACGGTGGTGCCGAGGGCGTCGGCGTATTCGTGTGCTCGTCGTACGGCTTCGTGGACGGCTTGGCGGCGGGCGTCGCGGTGGTGGGGTGAGTCGGGGCGCAGGTGCCACCAGGGGCCGTCGACGCGGGTGAGGTCGAGGTCGGCCAGGCGGGTGGTGAGTTCGCCCAGGGCGGTGAAGTCGGTGAGGTCGGCGGTGAGGTGGACGTGGCCGTGGTAGGTGCGGATGCGTTCGCCTCGGCCGTGGGGGGCGAGTTCCGGGGTGATGGAGAGGGCGCCGGTGGCGATGTGTTCGACGGCGTCGCCGTAGGACTTGACGAGGTCGAGGGCGGTGGCGTTGCGGCGGGTGAGGTCGTCGAGGGCGGTGTGGCGGTCGCGGCCGCGGGCGGTGACGGAGACGCTGATGCGGGCGATCTCCGGGTCGACTTCGAGGGTGGCTTCGCCGCGGACGTGGAGGAGGGGGGCGTGGGGGGTGCCGTGCGGGGTGTGGGGGGCGGCCGGCGTGGTCATACGCCCCACTCTGGCAGGTCTTACCTGGCTATGGGGGTGTGTTCGGGTGTCTGAGGTCACCATTTCGAAACCTCCGGGGCCTGTTGTGGTTCGCCATGCGCAGGTCAGAATCTACGCGCGTCGCCAGTGAGCGCTGTCTGTGCGGTCTGCGTGAGGGCGACGCGAGCGCTGTCTACGCGCGTCATTCACTGTTCTTCGAGGAGCACGACATGCCGTTGAACCGCCGGAAGTTCTTGAAGAAGTCCGCCGTGACGGGAGCGGGTGTGGCGATCGCGGGGGCCGCCGCGGCTCCGGCGGCCCAGGCGGCGGAGGGGAAGAAGCCCTCGAAGCCCGCGAAGCCGGCGAAGCGGTACGCGTTCACCGTGATGGGGACGACGGACCTGCACGGCAACGTCTTCAACTGGGACTACTTCACGGACCAGGAGTTCGACGACAAGGCGCACAACGACGTCGGACTGGCGAAGATCTCCACGCTGGTGAACCGGATCCGTGAGGAGAAGGGCCGCCGCAACACGCTGCTGATCGACGCGGGCGACACGATCCAGGGCACGCAGCTGTCGTACTACTACGCGAAGGTCGACCCGATCACCGCCAAGGGCGGGCCGGTGCACCCGATGGCGCAGGCGATGAACGCGATCGGCTACGACGCGGCGGCGCTCGGCAACCACGAGTTCAACTACGGCATCCCGGTGCTGCGCAAGTTCGAGAAGCAGTGCGATTTCCCGTTGCTGGGCGCGAACGCGCTGGACGCGAAGACGCTGCGCCCGGCGTTCGCGCCGTACAGCATGCACCGGCTGCGCAACCCGCACGGCCCGGACGTGAAGGTGGCGGTGCTGGGGCTGACGAACCCGGGGATCGCGATCTGGGACAAGGCGAACGTGCAGGGCAAGATGACGTTCCCGGGTCTGGAGGAGCAGGCGGCGAAGTGGGTGCCGAAGCTGCGGTCGATGGGCGCGGACGTCGTCATCGTGTCGGCGCACAGCGGTTCGTCGGGGACGTCGTCGTACGGTGATCAGTTGCCGTACATCGAGAACGCTGCGGGTCTGGTGGCGGAGCAGGTGCCGGGGATCGACGCGATCCTCGTCGGGCACGCGCACACGGAGATCGCCGAGTACTTCGTGACGAACAAGCAGACCGGCAAGCAGGTGGTGCTGTCGGAGCCGTTGAAGTGGGGGCAGCGGCTGACGCTGTTCGACTTCGAGCTGGTGTGGGACGACCGCCGTTGGGCGGTCGAGAAGGTGGGCGCGAAGGTCCTGAACTCCAACACGGTGGAGGAGGACCGGAAGATCGTGCGGCTGCTGGGCGACGAGCACGAGAAGGTCGTGGCGTACGTCAACCAGGTCATCGGCACCAACGCGTCGGAGATGCGGTCGGTGGAGGCTCCGTACAAGGACGTGCCGATCATCGATCTGATCAACCACATCCAGGCCGACACGGTGAAGCAGGCGCTGGCGAGCACGGAGTACGGTGCGCTGCCGGTGCTGTCGCAGGCGGCGGCGTTCTCGCGCAGCGCGGTCATCCCGGCGGGCGAGGTGACGATCCGGGACGTGGCGGGTCTGTACGTGTTCGAGAACACGCTGGAGGCGCGTCTGATGACGGGTGCGCAGATGAAGGCGTATCTGGAGTACTCGGCGAACTATTTCGTGCAGACGGCGGCGGGCGCGGCGATCGACCCGGCGAAGTTGACGAACGCGAACGGGACGCCGGACTACAACTACGACGTGGTCAGCGGTCTGACGTATGAGATCGACATCGCCAGGGCGGCGGGGTCGCGGGTGACGAACGTGCGGTTCGGTGGTGCGCCGCTGGCCGATGACGCGCGGTTCGTGTTCGCGGTGAACAACTACCGGGGGAACGGTGGGGGCAACTTCCCGCATGTGGCGGCGGCGAAGCTGCTGTGGTCGAACTCGGACGAGATCCGTAACACCATGATCTCCTGGGTGAAGGCGAAGGGTTCGGTCGACCCGGCCGAGTTCGCGTCGGTGGACTGGAAGCTGACGCGCGACGGTGTGCCGGTGTTCTAGCCGGTGGGTGTCACCGGTGTTCCAGCCGGTGGGTGTCAGATCCCGTCCGTCAGGGGGGTCAGCTCGGCCGGCCTGCGGGTGGGCGGGATCTGGGACCGGTGGTCTTCCAGGCCGAAGGTGGTGAAGGCGGTGCGCTGCGGCAGGGGGTAGTGCTCCTTGCCGGTGAGGGTGTTGAGGACGGTGGCGCTGCGCCAGGCGGCGAGGCCGAGGTCGGGTGCGCCGACGCCGTGGGTGTGGCGTTCGGCGTTCTGGACGTAGACGTGGCAGCCGGCGGCGGTGATGCGGGGGTCGAGGACGAGGCGGAAGTCGGCGTCGACGCGGGGGCGTTCGGCGTTGTCGCGGCGCAGGTAGGGGTCGAGGCCGGCGAGGATGCGGTCGAGGGGGCGTTCGCGGTGGCCGGTGGCGAGGACGACGGCGTCGGTGGTGAGGCGTGCTCGGGTGTTCTGCTGGATGTGTTCGAGGTGGAGTTCGATCCTGGTGGTGGCGATGCGTCCGGCGGTGCGGACGCGGACGCCGGGGGTGAGGACGGCGTCGGGCCAGCCGCCGTGCAGGGTGCGGCGGTAGAGCTCGTCGTGGATGGCGGCGAGGGTGGTGGCGTCGATGCCTTTGTGGAGTTGCCATTGTGCGGCGAGGAGGCGGTCGCGGGCGGCTTCGGGGAGGGCGTGGAAGTAGCGGGTGTGGTCGGGGGTGAAGTGTTCGAGGCCGAGTTTGGAGTACTCCATGGGGGCGAAGGCCTCGGTGCGGCCGATCCAGTGGAGGCGTTCGCGGCCGGTGGGGCGGTGGCGCAGGAGGTCGAGGAAGACCTCGGCTCCGGACTGTCCTGAGCCGACGACGGTGACGTGGTCGGCGGTGAGGAGGGCGGTGCGGTGGCGGAGGTAGTCGCTGGCGTGGACGACGGGGACGCCGGGGGCGTCGACGAGGGGGCGCAGGGGGTCGGGGACGTGGGGTTCGGTGCCGATGCCGAGGACGATGTTCCTGGTGTGGGTGCGGCCGAGGGCTTCGGCTTCTCCGTCGGCGTCGAGTTGGGTGTAGTCGACTTCGAAGGTGTCGCGTTCGGGGTTCCAGCGGACGGCGTCGATCTGGTGGTGGAAGTGGAGTGCGGGGAGGCTGTCGGCGACCCAGCGGCAGTAGGCGTCGTATTCGGCGCGTTCGATGTGGAAGCGTTCGGCGAAGTAGAAGGGGAAGAGGCGGTCGCGGGTTCTGAGGTAGTTGAGGAAGGTCCAGGGGTTGGTGGGGTCGGCGAGGGTGACGAGGTCGGCGAGGAAGGGGACTTGTACGCGGGCTCCGTCGAGGAGGAGGCCGGGGTGCCAGGCGAAGGCGGGGCGTTGTTCGTAGAAGACGGCGTCGAGTTCGGTGAGGGGGTGGGCGAGGGCGGCGAGGGAGAGGTTGCAGGGGCCGACGCCGATGCCGACGAGGTCGCGGGGGGTGTCGGCGTCGGTGGGTGACAGGGTGTTCGGGTGGGGTGACGGGGTGTTCGGGTGAGGTGGGGGCGTGTTCATGTGGGGGTGTGTCCTTCCACCAGGGTGAGGAGGGCGGCCAGGTCGTGGGGCCGGGTGTGGGGGTTGAGGAGGGTGGTCTTGAGCCAGAGCCGGCCGTCGGCGCGGGCCCGGCCGAGGACGGCGCGGCCGTCGGTGAGGAGGCGGCGGCGGATGGCGGCGACGGTGTCGTCGGGGGCGTCCTTGGGGCGGAAGAGGACGGTGGTGAGGGTGGGGGTGTCGTAGAGGTCGAGGGCGGGGCGGGCGCGGACGAGGGCGGCGAACTCCTGGGCCTGGTCGCAGACTTGGTCGACGAGGGCGGCGAGGCCTGCGCGGCCGAGGGTTTTGAGGGTGACGGCGATCTTGAGGATGTCGGGGCGTCGGGTGGTGCGGGGTGAGCGGCCGAGGAGGTCGGGGAGGCCGGCGTCGGTGTCGTCGTCGGCGTTGAGGTAGTCGGCGCTCTGGTGGAGGGCGGTGAGGTCGGCGGGTTCGCGGGTGGCGAGGAGGCCGGCGGCGACGGGTTGCCAGCCGAGTTTGTGCAGGTCGAGGGTGACGGTGTGGGCGGTGTCGAGGCCTGCCAGTTTGGGCCGGTGGCGGTCGCTGAACAGCAGGCCGCCTCCGTAGGCGGCGTCGATGTGCAGTCGGGCGTCGTGGGCTCGGCAGCGGGCGGCGATGCCGGGGAGGGGGTCGATGAGTCCCGCGTCGGTGGTGCCGGCGGTGGCGGCGACGAGGAGGGGGCCCCTCAGGCGGCTGAGGGTCTCGTCGAGGGCCGTGGGGTCGAGGAGGCCTGCGGGGGTGGGGACGGCGACGGGTTCGGGCAGGCCGAGGAGCCAGGCGGCGCGGGGCAGGGAGTGGTGGGCGTTGGCTCCGTGGACGAGGCGGAGGCGGGGGCCGTGGCGTTCGCGGGCGAGGAGGAGGGCGAGGTGGTTGGACTCGGTGCCGCCGGTGGTGACGAGGGCGTCGGTCATTCCGGCTTCGTCGGCGAGGGTGCGGGTGACGAGGGCTTCGAGGGCGGAGGCGGCCGGGGCCTGGTCCCAGGAGTCGAGGGAGGGGTTGAGGACGGAGACGGCGAGGTCGGCGGCGGTGGCGACGGCGAGGGGCGGGCAGTGCAGGTGGGCGGCGCACAGGGGGTGGGCGGGGTCGGCTGCGCCTTCGGCGAGGGCGTGGACGAGGGTGGCGAGGGCGTGGGGGTCGCCGTGGTCGGGGAGGACGTCGCCGACGGCGTCGTGGAGTCTGCGGGCGACGGCTGCGGGGCCGCCGGCGGGGAGGGGGCCGCCGCGGGCGCGGGCTCCGGCGTCGAGCGCGTCGAGGACGGTGTCGAGGAGCGGTCGTAGCGCGTGGCTCCCGGTGGGGCCTGAGGCGAGCGGCGGGGTGCCCATGGTGCCCTCCGGGCGGGCGCGGATCAGACGGGGTACCAGCTTGTACGGGGATGTGGAGACAGGCCCGAAAGAGCGACGATCGGTACCCGAAAGGGGGTACCGATCGTCGCGGAGCGGCGGGTCAGTCCGTGAACTCGTCGTCCTCCTCTTCCTGTGGCTCCGCTTCGGTCGCCTGCCTGTGCAGGGTGATCTGGCCGACGAGTTGGCGCACCTCGGCGATCATTCGATCCAGTTCCTCCTGCGAGCCGAAGGGGTGCACGGTGGTGGCTCTGGCCTCGGGACCGTCCGCGATTTTCAGCAACCGCTCCACGGCGGACCGGGCATCGGTGACGGCCTGTCGCAGGGCACGCCGTTCGGCGGCGAGTTTGTCGGCGATGGTCTGCTCGGAGTCAGTGGCTTTCTCGTTCTGCTGCTGCCGCTCCTCTTCGGCCTGCTGTGCCTTGTCGGGGTTGGACAGGGCGACGACAGTCCACTGATCGAGCGGTTGGACAGCTCGGCCACCCGCATCGCGTGCCACTTTGTCCGATGCGGTCAGGTCGACGGCCGGGATGGTGTACATGTCGGCCGGGTTTCGCGCCAGAAGCTGGGCGTCGGTGAAGGAGTTCAGGCATTCTCGTTTCGCCTCGAAGGCACGGGCCGCAAAGGCAAGGCTCCACAGTCCTTCCTCTGATTCGGCGAGGCCGGCGACGATCTGGTCGGTGTTGGCGCGGAACGGAACGGTCTTGCCTACCGCGGAGCCGACGTTACGGGTGATGAGTTTGTCCGCGATGAGCGCGATTCCACCCGCGACCGCGAGGGTCTGGCGGGCGTGGTTGTTCCCCTTCAGCGCCGGTTCGACGAGGTCGCCGAAGTCTTGACTGGGCGTGGGCTGCCAGTCGCTCAGCACCTTCTTGGTGAGTACGCCGCCGTTGGCCCAGGCGTTGCGGGCCTGCTGGAGTGAGCCCGCCTTGTAGCCGCGCCAGGGCAAGTCGATCACAGGACCGAGGAGTTCGGCGTACCCCGAGGTCTTCATCTGGCTGGTGCCCTTGATGTCCTTGGCGAACTTCTTCACCTGCTCCAGGACCTCGGGCCGGGTGAGGAAGTGGGTCAGGTAGACGGCGCGCCAGAGGGGGGTTCCAGGAATGTCGTTCCTGCCGAAAACGGTGGGCAGGTCCTCCGGCTTGCGGCGTCCCAGGGCGAGGCCGATGATTCCGTCGAGCAGGCTGTTCTGCGGGAGGCCTGGGAGGCGCACCCGGCTGATCGCTCGGCTTCCGACCTCCACGTTCTGTGCGGCAGCTTCCCAGTGCCGAAACTCGACGTGGATCGAGGCGAGGATGGAGCGGACGGCGTCGTCGAAGACCTCCTCGGCGGCGAGTCCCGCGGAGCCGTGCCGGTGGATCCCAACGGTGATCTGAGCGGGCACGACGAGCGTCTGGCCGAGCCGTACGGAACGGTCCGCGGGCTGCGGCTGATTGACGCCTCGCTGAAATTCCGCCAGGAGCCCGTTGAGTGCTTCCTGCCGCCCCAGCGCCATGCGCTGGCTGAGGGACTTCTCGGCGGAGCCTCGTCGCTGTGTCTTCTCGGCGGTCAGAATGCGCAGCGCGGTGGCGGCGATGTCGTCGGCGTAGGGCGAGGCGCCTTCCGTGAGGAGGGCCCATGCGCTGGTCAGCCGGGTGATGCCGTCGCGTACGGCGAGGACGTCCATGTGTTCGTCGCTGTCGGCGAATTCGAGCCGGCAAGGGTGGGCGATGACGGCCCGGGTGATCCGCCGAGCGAGGATCGAACGGTCGTAGGGGTTGGGGTTGGCGTGCCGGGTCTGTTCTATGGTCTGGGCCAGGTGGTCGCGCAGATGCTTCCGGTCGCGGTAGCGGTAGACGACCCGGGCGTAGGGGCGACCCTGCTCGTCCACATCGCCGTGGACCTCGGGATCCTCGACGGGCAGGGCACCCTGGCTGGTGCGGGGCTGGTGCCCGGGGAACAGTTCGCTCAGCCAGACCCTGGTGTGCAGTGAACGGAGGGTGGCACCCTCGACGTGCTCCTCGATCAGGGCCGAGGCCTGCCCTTTGGCGGACCGCAACTGAGCGGCGGCGGCCTCGGGCGAGATGATCGCGCGGGCGACGGCGTGCCAAGCGTCCTCGTCGAGGGCGGCACCGTCGGCGTGCAGACCGGCCTTGACGAGTTGGGCGCGGTCGCCCGGGGTGGAGGGATCAGGCAGGGTGCGTTCGAAGCCCGAGACGGTGAATTCCTCGCCTTCGAAGGTGAACGAGATCGTCTCGGGGCCGTCTTCGGAGGCTTCGATACGCTGACTGGAGTCGACCTGGTCCTGAGATTCAGTGGATGCACTCACATTTTTCCTTTCTTTGGGCCGCCGAGGTCCCATAAATCGCTCTCTTGTTCACTGGCCCGGGGCCATCCGGACCGGTAGACTTGAAAGTGCAGTCAGGGCCGCGCGGGAGCGCGTGCCAGGTCTGCTTCCACGAACCCCGGCCATCGGCCGGGGTTCGTCAGTAGGTGGTGGTCAGCACCGCTCGGGTGCGGGTGCCTTGGGGAGGTGCCGGGCATACCACCCCCACATGAACTGCCTGTTCTCCCGACGGGCGATCGCCTGGCAGCCGCAGTAAGCTACGAGGTCGGCCATCTGAAGCCACGGCGAGGCGTGGGCCGGGACTGCCACGGCCGGGAGCGGGATGCGGCTCGGCCGCAGGTTCAGGTGCACCTCGTCGTAGAGGTGCTCGCTGCCATCTCCGTCGACGACCAGTTCGGCGTTCTCGCCCGTCCCGGCCAGTCGCTGGTCGAGCACGCGCAGAAGCCTGTCGTAGGCGCGTCGCTTGGCCCGCCCCCAGTGGGTGAGGTCTTGGGTATAGACGGTGACGATGTCGAGGTCCGGCTGCGCCGCGATCACGTCGAGGGCTTCCTGGGCCATGCGGTAGCGCTCTATCTTGAGCGGGTTGCGGCCACCGGGACGCCCGCGGCCGGCGAGGAAACCGTTCGCGTGGAGCTCGTACTCGGGAGGGATTCCGTGGTCACGCGACCAACGGTCGCGCTGTTCCTGCCAGGCACGCAGGACACGCGCGGTTTGGGTCTTCGGGACGCCCACAGCGGTGTAGAGCGCGAGGCCAGTGCTGGGAATGCCGGAGTCGTCGATGTAATACACACGGTCGACCGGCTGAGATGCGCTGATGGCTGTTCCTGGCCTTTCGCTCGAATCCGAAGGGTCGTCAGAACGACAGGCGGCTGCACCGCATCGAACTGATCACTCCAGCCGGCCTTCGGGCCGGTCAGGCAAACGGATTCGGGCGATACGCGCTGCGTCGTCCATCACTTCGCTCCTCGCCCTCTCCCTCGGCGGCCCGCTGAGATTCAAGTGATCTCTGGGGTCCGCCAGTTCGAGTGCGAGTGGCATCCGGCCTGGTGCCGTCTGCTTGGTCGCGGAGCAATGAAGGGCTCGTACTACTTTCAGGCTAGACCCGTATCTTTCACACCGTCAACTTCTCTATGACGGAACCCCGGTGGCGCTCTCCCCCTACGCCCGAGCGGGGAGAGCCGGCCACCGGGTTCACTCGCCCCTCGACCGCAACGCCCTCTTCAGGTCGTCGAGTTGGTCGGCGAGCTTGCGTCGTAGGGACGGGGTCAGGTCGGTGTCGCGCAGGCAGGTCTCGCCCAGGGCGAGGTTCTCGGCGTCGACGGCGTAGGCGGGGAAGGCCCAGCGGCCGGCGGCGTCGGCGATGGCGGGGCCGCGGCGGGCGGCGACGGCGACGGCGTCCTCGTAGAAGCGCGGCACGTACGCGCGTACCAGGTCGGCCTGTTCGGGCTGCCAGAAGCCCTGGGCGGTGGCGGTGAACAGGTAGTTGGAGAGGTCGTCGCCGTCGAACATCGCCGCCCAGGCCTGTTCCTTGCTCCGCGGGTCGGGCAGGGCGGCGCGGCAGCGGGCGGCGCCTTCCTGGCCGTCGGCGGAGGGGTCGCGTTCGAGTTCGGCGGCGATGGCGGTCTCGTCGGTGGCGCCGAGGACGGCGAGCCGGGCGAGGAGGCGCCAGCGCAGGTCGGGGTCGAGTTCGGGGCCGCCGGGGACGGTGCCGTCGGCGAGCCAGGCGGCGATGGTGTCGGGGTGGGCGGCGACGTCGATGAAGTGGCGTACGGCGGTCAGGCGCAGGCCGGGGTGGTCGCCGTCCTCGGTGCGGCGGATGAGGTCGCGGCACAGGGAGGCGAGGGTGGCGAGGGCGGCGGGGCGTTCCTCGGGGGTGACGTAGCGGTCGGCGACCTGTCCGGAGGCGAAGGCGAGGACGCCCTGGGCGAGGGCGAGGTCGGTCTCCTGGGGGAGGTGGGCGCGCGCGGTCTCCAGGTAGGCGGTGGGTGAGAGCTCTCCGTCGCGGACGGCGTCGCGCAGGGCGTTCCAGACGACGGCCCGGGTGAGCGGGTCGGGCAGGCCGGAGAGGGCGGTGCGGAGGGTGTCGTAGGACGCGGTGTCGAAGCGGACCTTGGCGTAGGTGAGGTCGCCGTCGTTGAGGAGGAGCAGCGCGGGGCGCTTGCCGATGGGCTGCGGGGCGGTCTGGGGGACGTCGACGTCGAGGCGTTCGCGCAGGGTGAGCTGGCCGCCTTCGTCGGAGAGGTCCTGGTCGTAGAGGCCGACGGCGATGCGGTGGGGGCGGCTGCCGGTGTGTTCGACGGCGAGGGCGCACAGGCCGGCGTCGGCGGTGACGGTGGGGGTGAGGGTGTCGACGCCGGTGGTGCGCAGCCAGGCGTCTGCCCAGGCGTGGACGTCGCGTTCGGTGCTGGAGGCGAGGGAGTCGATGAAGTCGGCGAGGGTGGCGTTGGCGAACTTGTGGCGGGCGAAGTGGGTGTTGATGCCGGCGAGGAAGTCCTTCTCGCCGAGCCAGGTGACGAGTTGGCGCAGGGCGGAGGCGCCCTTGGCGTAGGAGATGCCGTCGAAGTTGAGGAGGGCGGAGGCGGTGTCCTCGACGTTCTCGGGGGCGACGGGGTGGGTGGTGGGGCGCTGGTCGGCGTCGTAGCCCCAGGCCTTGCGGACGACGCCGAACTCGGTCCAGCTGTCGGTGAAGCGGGTGGCTTCGGCGGTGGTCTGGTAGCCCATGTACTCGGCGAAGGACTCGTTCAGCCAGATGTCGTCCCACCACTTGAGGGTGACGAGGTCGCCGAACCACATGTGGGCCATCTCGTGGGCGATGACCATGGCGCGGGTCTGGCGTTCGGTGTCGGTGACGGCGGAGCGGTAGACGAAGTCGTCGCGGAAGGTGACGAGTCCGGGGTTCTCCATGGCGCCGGCGTTGAACTCGGGGACGAACGCCTGGTCGTAGGAGTCGAAGGGGTAGGGCTCCTCGAACTTCTCGTGGTAGCGGTCGAAGCACGCGCGCGTGACGTCGAGGATCTCGTCGGCGTCGGCGTCGAGGTAGGGGGCGAGGGAGCGGCGGCAGTGGATGCCGAAGGGCAGGTCGCGGTGTTCGGTGCGCACGGAGTGCCAGGGGCCGGCGGCGACGGCGACGAGGTAGGTGGAGATGGGCGGGGTGGGGGCCGCCTTCCATGCTCCGTCGGTGTGTTCGGTGACGCCGTTGGCGAGGACGGTCCAGCCGTCGGGGGCCTTGACGGTGAGTTCGAAGACGGCCTTCAGGTCGGGCTGGTCGAAGGCGGCGAAGACGCGCTGGACGTCGTCCATGAACATCTGGGTGTAGACGTAGGTCTCGCCGTCGGAGGGGTCGGTGAAGCGGTGCATGCCCTCGCCGGTGCGGGAGTAGCGCATGGCGGCCCGGACGGTGAGTTCGTGGTCGCCCGCGGTGAGGTTCTTCAGGGGCAGGCGGTTGTCGTCCAGGAGTTCGGGGTCGACGGGCTCGCCGTCGAGGGTGACGGAGCGCAGTTCGGCCGGCTTCAGCTCGACGAAGGTGTCCGCGCCCGTGCGCGCGGCGAACCGGATGACGGTCAGGGACTCGAAGGTCTCGTCACCGGTGGTGAGGTCTAGTTCGACGGTGTAGTGGCGGACGTCGAGGAGCTGGGCACGGGTCTGCGCTTCGTCGCGCGTCAGTACGGACATGCAGGCCATGCTGCCCGATGGCGCGGCGGGGGCACAGGGGCGGATCGGTACGCACCGTATGTCCCTTCTCGTGCCGGAGCGCCGCAGCGCCGGAGCCGCCGTCGGTGTTCAGGAGGCCTTCGGCGTCGTCGGGCCCGTCGGCCGGGGGTCCGCGTCGCGTTGGACCGGGACCCGGGTGTCCGGGACGGGTACGGGCAGGCGGGTCGCGGCGATGTCGCCGGGGTCCTTCACCAGTGCGCGCAGGGCCCGCACCTCGTGTTCCAGGGCGAGCTGGCGTTGGTGGGCGTCGTAGAGGTAGCGGACCTTGGTGCGCAGCGCCCAGGGGTCGACGGGCTTCATGACCAGGTCGGCGACGCGCAGGTCGAAGGCGGCGGAGGTCAGTTCGTGGTCGGGGCCGAAGCCGGTGAGCAGGAGGACGGGGATGTGCTGGGTCTGTTCCAGGCGTCGCATGTAGCGCACCACGTCCAGTCCGCTGACGCCGGGCATGCGCACGTCGAGCACCAGCAGGCCGACCTGTCCGCGCAGCACCTGCTTGAGCGCCTCGTCGCCGCTGGTGGCGCGTGCGAGTCGGTAGCCCAGGGGGGCGAGCGCGCTCTCCAGCGCGTACAGCGTGTCCTGGTGGTCGTCGACGATGAGGATCCTGGCATCCGGCGGCATGACCCGACGTCCCTCCGCGATGGGACCACCAGCTTACGTCCCAACCCTGACGGCCAGTGCTCGTCGGCTGACTCGCTGTGCGGGCCGGTGGGCGGGCGGTGCGCCGCGCCGGAGGCGGTGGCGGGTGCGGGCGGCGGCGTCGCGTCGCGCGCGTGGGGCGTCGGCCGAGGTCAGCCGGTGGTCGGGGCGTCGCCGTTGACGGCGTCGTCGGCGATGCGCTCGTGGTGGCGGATCACCTCGGCGATGATGAAATTGAGGAACTTCTCAGCGAAGGCCGGGTCCAGCTTGGCGTTCTCGGCGAGGGTGCGCAGCCGGGCGATCTGGCGGGACTCGCGGGCGGGGTCGGCGGGCGGCAGCTGGTGGCGGGCCTTGAGGTGGCCGACCTGCTGGGTCGCCTTGAATCGCTCGGCGAGCATGTGGACGACGGCCGCGTCGATGTTGTCGATGCTGTCCCGCAGCCGCGCGAGTTCCTCACGGACGGCGGGGTCGACGTCACCGGTTCCGGTGCTGCTGGTGTTGCTGGTGGTCATGGGCGATCACCCTAGTCCGTCGGTCCGCACGACCCGGTCCGCGGGCGGTCAGGTCCTCGTGCGCCGGATCCTCGTACAGTGGAGACGGCTGCACGGCGTCCCGGGACGTCTTGGGGGTTACGGACGTGGCGAACGGTGGACCGGTCGAGCACGGCTATCCGCATCTGGAGACGGTGCGGGCCGCCGTCACCGCGCTCTACAGACGTCTGTCGTACGACACGATCCATCAGTTCGCGACCAGCGTGGCCCCGGTGGACGTGGCGTTCTGCGACACCGACGACCTGCATCTGGGGGCGCAGCGGGTGGCGCGCGAGCTGGTGCGGCACTATCGGCTGCCGGACGCCCGGATGATCGTCGGCTTCCGGGAGATGCAGCACGCGGCGAACGTGGAACTCGCGGCGGGGCCCGAGTACTTCATCGAGCTGAACGACCGGTTCCGCACGCATCGACGGGACATCGGCGCGGCCCTCGCGCACGAGGTCATGCATGTCTTCCTGCACCGGCTGGGTCTGTCGTTCCCGGGGACGCGGGACAACGAGATCCTCACCGACACGGCGACGACGTATCTGGGCGCGGGCTGGCTGCTGCTCGACGCCTACCGGGAGGACGCGGCCTCCTCGCAGAAGCTGGGGTATCTGACGCCGGAGGAGTTCGGGTACGTGCTGGCGAAGCGGGCGGTGGTCTTCGGGGAGGACCCGTCGACGTGGTTCACCAGCCCGCAGGCGTACACGGCGTATGTGCGGGGGCGGGAGCGGGCGCTGCTCGACGAGCGGCAGCCGCCGCTGACGGCGGCGGGGTGGGCGGGACGGCGGCGCTACGCGCGCGACCGGCGGCACGCGCAGGACCACCGGCCGCACGCCGCCGTCGCGAACGCGGACGCGCCGTACGACTTCGTCCCGGACGCGGGCGGGCCGCTGCGGGTGGCGTTCTCGTGTCCGACCTGCCATCAGCGGATCAGGGTGCCGGTGCGGGGGCGGGTACGCGCGCGGTGCGGGCTGTGCAGGACGGTGCTGGAGTGCGACACGTAGGCGTCGGTCGCGGGACGGGGCGGAGCGGGGCCTCACATGGGAGCCCGGCCCGCGTCACGCCCCATACACCTTGCCCGGCGTCTCCGCCTCCGCCAGCAGCTTGCGTGCCGTCTCCCCCGCCTCCGCCGGGCTCCACCGGGCGCCCTTGTCGGCGGTCGGGCCGGGGCGCCAGCCCTCCATGACGGTGATGCGGCCGCCTTCCGTCTCGAAGACACGGCCGGTCACGCCGTCGCTGGCGGCGGAGCCGAGCCAGACGACGAGCGGGGAGACGTTTTCGGGGGACATCGCGTCGAAGCCGGCGGCGGGCGCGGCCATGGTGTCGGCGAACGTGCGTTCGGTCATACGGGTGCGGGCGGCCGGCGCGATGGCGTTGACCTGGACGCCGTAGCGGGCGAGTTCGGCGGCGGCGACCAGGGTGAGGGCGACGATGCCGGCCTTGGCGGCGCTGTAGTTGCCCTGTCCGACCGAGCCGAGCAGGCCGGCGCCGCTGCCGGTGTTGACGATCCGGGCGTCGGGCGCGCGGCCGGCCTTGGCCTCGGCGCGCCAGTGCGCGGCGGCGTGCCGCAGCGGCAGGAAGTGGCCCTTGAGGTGGACGCGCATGACGGCGTCCCAGTCGTCCTCGTCGAGGTTGACCAGCATGCGGTCGCGCAGGAAGCCGGCGTTGTTGACGAGGGTGTCGAGGCGGCCGTACGTCTCCAGCGCGGTGGCGACGAGGGAGGCGGCGCCCTCGGCGGTGGCGATGTCGCCGGCGTGGGCGACGGCCTCGCCGCCCGCCGCGCGGATCTCGGCGGCCACGCGGGCGGCGGGGGTGTCCGGAGGGCCGCCGTCGAGGCCGCCCCCGGGGTGGCCGCCGGTGTCGACGGCGGGGTGGCCGTCGAGGCCGACGCCGAGGTCGTTGACGACGAGCCGGGCGCCCTCGGCGGCGAAGGCGAGGGCGTGGGCGCGGCCCAGGCCCCGGCCCGCGCCGGTGACGACGACGACGCGTCCGGTGCACAGTCCTGTCATGTCGGTTCTCCCTGTCGGCCGTTGCCGTTGACCGTCGCCGCGTCGAGGAACGCGGGGCGCTCCCCGCCGCCGTGGACGAGGAGGCTGGCGCCGCTGATGTAGGCGGCGGCGTCCGAGGCGAGGAAGACGGCCGCGGCGCCGACGTCGGAGGGCTCGGCGAGGCGGCCGAGCGGGACGGTGGCGGAGACGGCGGCGATGCCGTCGTCGTCCCCGTAGTGCAGGTGGGACAGCTCGGTGCGGACCATGCCGAGGACGAGAGTGTTGACGCGGACGTCCGGCGCCCATTCCACAGCCATCGAGCGGGCGAGGCTCTCCAGGCCGGCCTTGGCCGCGCCGTAGGCCGCGGTGCCGGGCGAGGGGCGGCCACCGCTGACGCTGCCGATCATCACGATCGAGCCCCGGGCGCGTCTGAGGTGCTCGTACGCGGCGAGGGAGACGGTCAGCGGGGCGACGAGGTTGAGTTCGAGGACGCGTACATGACGTTCGGGCCCGGCGTGGGCGAGGGGGCGGTGTGGGGCTCCGCCCGCGTTGTTGACGAGCACGTCGAGGCGGGGCAGGCCGGTGAAGAACCGTCGTACGGCTTCCGCGTCCCGGACGTCCAGCGGGACGAACTCGGTTTTGGGCAGCGGGACTTGGGGTGGCCGGCGGGCGCAGACGAGGACGTCGGCGCCGGCTTCGGCGAAGGCCTGCGCGATGCCTGCCCCGACGCCGCGGGTACCGCCGGTGACGACGGCCGTCCTGCCGTGCAGCGAGTTATCCACAGGCCCTCCCGCTCGTCCGCGGCGACTGCTAGCTTCGAAGCCTCACACCTAACAAATGTTTGGTGGAAAGGTAGCTGAGTGCGAAGGTAGCTGATGCGTCCATGGGTGTCTCCACCTCGTCCCCGGAAAAGGGGATTTCCGTCGTCACGGTCGACTTCCCGCCGGTGAACGCCGTGCCGGTGGCCGGCTGGTTCGCCCTGGCCGAGGCGGTGCGCGCGGCCGGCCGCGATCCGCAGGCGCGGTGCGTGGTGCTGGCCGCCGAGGGGCGGGGATTCAACGCGGGTGTGGACATCAAGGAGATACAGGCGCGGGGGGCCGACGCCCTGGTGGGCGCGAACCGCGGCTGCTTCGAGGCGTTCGCGGCGGTGTACGAGTGCGAGGTCCCGGTGGTGGCGGCGGTGCGGGGCTTCTGCCTGGGCGGCGGGGTGGGGCTGGTGGGGAACGCGGACGCGATCGTGGCCGGCGAGGACGCGGTGTTCGGGCTGCCCGAGCTGGACCGGGGCGCGCTGGGCGCGGCGACGCATCTGGCCAGGCTGGTGCCCCAGCATCTGCTGCGCACGCTGTACTACACGGCGCGCACGGTGACGGCGCAGGAGTTACGGGCGCACGGCGCGGTGTGGCGGGTGGTGCCGCCGCGGGAGGTGGTCGTGGGCGCGCTGGAGCTGGCCCGGGAGATCGCCGCGAAGGACGGTGAGCTGCTGCGCCTGGCCAAGGCGGCTCTCAACGGGATCGATCCGGTGGACGTGCGCCGCAGCTACCGCTTCGAGCAGGGGTTCACCTATGAGGCGGGGGCGAGCGGGGCGGGCGACCGGGTCCGCGCGGGCTTCGGGAGAGGCGCGGGCGACGGGAACGCGGGCGACGGGAACGCGCGTGTAGGGAAGGGGGAGCAGGGGTGAGCGACAAAACGATGACCGCCGACGAGGCGGTGTCCCGGCTGGAGAGCGGGATGACCCTCGGCATAGGCGGCTGGGGTTCGCGCCGCAAGCCGATGGCGCTCGTCCGCGCGCTGCTGCGCTCCGGCGTCACCGATCTCACGGTGGTGTCGTACGGCGGCCCGGACGTGGGCATGCTCGCGGCCGCCGGCCGGATCCGCAGACTGGTCACCGCGTTCGTCACCCTGGACTCCATCCCGCTCGAACCGCACTACCGGGCGGCGCGGGAGCGGGCGGCCTTCGAGCTGACGGAGATCGACGAGGCGATGTTCATGTGGGGGCTGCGGGCGGCCGCCCACCGGATGCCGTTCCTGCCGGTGCGGGCGGGGCTCGGTTCGGACGTGATGCGGGTCAACCCGGGGCTGCGCACGGTGACTTCGCCGTACGAGGACGGTGAGACGTTCGTGGCGATGCCGGCGCTGCGGCTGGACGCGGCGCTGGTGCACGTCAACCGGGCCGACCGGCTGGGCAACGGGCAGTATCTGGGCCCCGACCCGTACTTCGACGACCTCTTCTGCGAGGCGGCGGACACGGCGTACGTCTCGTGCGAACGGATCGTGGACACGGCGGAGTTGACGAAGGAGGCGGCGCCGCAGTCGCTGCTGGTCAAGCGGCACACGGTGACGGGGGTGGTCGAGGCTCCGAACGGGGCGCACTTCACGTCCTGCGCGCCGGACTACGGGCGGGACGAGGCGTTCCAGAAGCGGTACGCGACCACGCCGTGGCCGGAGTTCGCGGCACGGTACCTCGCCGGGGACGAGCAGGCGTACCGGTCGGCGGTCGGGGAGGAGACATGACGGCGCGGGTCACCCGAGCCGAGTACTGCGTCGTCGCCTGTGCCGAGGCGTGGCGGGGCGCGGGTGAGATCGTGGCGAGCCCCATGGGGCTGATCCCCTCGGCGGGGGCCCGGCTCGCCCGGCTCACGTTCGCGCCGGAGCTGATGCTGACCGACGGCGAGGCGCTGCTCGTCGGCCCGGACGGCACCGTCGAGGGTTGGCTGCCGTACCGGCAGCACCTGGCCCTGGTCACCGGCGGGCGGCGGCACGTGATGATGGGGGCGAGCCAGATCGACCGGTACGGCAACCAGAACATCTCGTGCATCGGCGACTGGGCGAGGCCGTCCCGGCAGCTGCTCGGGGTGCGCGGCGCGCCGGTCAACACGCTGAACAACCCGACGAGTTACTGGATACCGAAGCACTCCCGGCGGGTGTTCGTGGAGAAGGTCGACATGGTGTGCGGGGTGGGGTACGACCGCGCCGGCGGCGCCCGTCACCACCGGCTCGCGCGGGTCGTCACGAATCTCGGCGTCCTCGACTTCGAGACGCCGGACCGCTCGATGCGGCTGGTCTCGCTGCATCCGGGGGTGACCGTGGACGCGGTGCGGGAGGCGACCGGGTTCGCGCTCACCGTCCCGAACGAGGTGCCCGCCACGCGGGAGCCGACGGCGGAGGAGCTGAGGCTGATCCGTGAGGTGGTCGATCCGCGCGGCGCGCGGGCGAGGGAGGTCGCGGACTGATGGAGACCGCGCTGACCCGGCTGGTCGGGGTCCGTCATCCGATCGTGCAGACCGGGATGGGATGGGTGGCCGGGCCGCGGCTGGTGTCGGCGGCGGCGAACGCGGGCGCGCTGGGCGTCCTCGCCTCGGCGACGATGACCGTCGACCGGCTGCGGGAGGCGATACGGGAGGTGAAGTCCCGTACGGACGCGCCCTTCGGGGTCAATCTGCGGGCGGACGCGGGGGACGCCGGGGACCGGGTCCGGGTGATGGTGGAGGAGGGGGTGCGGGTGGCGTCCTTCGCGCTCGCCCCCTCCCGGGAGCTGATCGCCGAGCTGAAGGAGGCAGGTGTCGTCGTCATCCCCTCCGTGGGGGCGCGTCGGCACGCCGAGAAGGTGGCCGCGTGGGGTGCGGACGCGGTGCTGGTGCAGGGCGGCGAGGGCGGCGGGCACACCGGTGAGGTGGCGACGACGGTGCTGCTGCCGCAGGTCGTGGACGCCGTGGACGTCCCCGTGGTGGCGGCGGGCGGCTTCTTCGACGGGCGGGGCCTGGTCGCGGCGCTGGCGTACGGGGCGGCCGGGGTCGCGATGGGCACGCGGTTCCTGCTGACGTCGGACTCGACGGTGCCGGACGCGGTGAAGGCGCGGTATCTGGCGGCGACGGTCCGGGACGTCACGGTGACCCGGGCGGTGGACGGGCTGCCGCACCGCATGCTGCGCACGGAGCTGGTCGAGTCCCTGGAGCGGTCGGGGCGGGCGCGGTCCCTGGCGCGGGCGGTGCGGCGGGCGGCCGGGCTGCGTCGGCTGTCCGGGCTGGGCTGGCGGCAGATGGTGCGCGACGGGCTGGCGCTGCGGCACGGCAAGGAGCTGACGTGGAGTCAGGTGCTGCTGGCCGCGAACACGCCGATGCTGCTGCGGTCGGCGATGGTGGAGGGCCGTACGGATCTGGGGGTGATGGCGGCGGGGCAGGTCGCCGGGGTGATCGACGACCTGCCGTCGTGCGCGGAACTGGTGGAGCGGATCATGAAGGAGGCGGAGGAGGCGCGGGAGAGGCTCAGAGCCTCTCGATGATCGTCACGTTGGCCTGGCCGCCGCCTTCGCACATGGTCTGGAGGCCGTAGCGTCCGCCGGTGCGTTCCAGTTCGTGCAGGAGGGTGGTCATCAGCTTGGCGCCGGTCGCGCCGAGCGGGTGGCCGAGGGCGATGGCGCCGCCGTTGACGTTGACCTTGGCGGGGTCGGCGCCGGTCTCCTTCAGCCAGGCCAGGACGACGGGTGCGAACGCCTCGTTGATCTCGACGAGGTCGATGTCGTCGAGGGTCAGGCCGGTCTTCTTCAGGGCGTGGGCGGTGGCGGGGATGGGGGCGGTGAGCATGCGGATGGGGTCCTCGCCGCGCGCCGACAGGTGGTGCACGCGGGCGCGGGGCGTCAGGGCGTGCTCACGGACCGCGCGTTCGGAGGCGAGCAGCAGGGCGGCCGCTCCGTCGGACACCTGGGAGGAGCAGGCGGCGGTGACGGTGCCGCCGTCGATGACGGGCTTCAGTGCGGCCATCTTCTCCAGCGAGGTGTCCCGGCGGGGGCCCTCGTCGCGGGTGACGTCGCCGTAGGGTTCGGTCTCCCGCTCGAAGCGGCCCTCGTCGATCGCCCGCACCGCCCGCCGGTGGGAGCGCAGGGCGAACTCCTCCTGGTCGGTGCGGCTGATGCCCCACTTGGCGGCGATCATCTCGGCGCCGGCGAACTGGTTGACGGGCCGGTCGCCGTAGCGGGCGCGCCAGCCCTCGCTGCCGGCGAAGGGGCCCTGGGTGAAGCCGAGCGGTGCGGCGGCCTGCCGGGTGGCGTAGGCGATCGGGATCTGCGTCATGTTCTGCACGCCCCCCGCGACGACGAGGTCCTGGGTGCCGGACAGCACGCCCTGCGCGGCGAAGTGCACGGCCTGCTGGGAGGATCCGCACTGCCGGTCGACGGTCACCCCCGGCACCTCCTCGGGCAGCCCGGCCGCGAGCCAGCAGGTCCGCGCGATGTCGCCGGCCTGCGGGCCGACGGCGTCCAGACAGCCGAAGACGACGTCCTCGACGGCGGCCGGGTCGACGCCGGCCCGGGTGACGAGGGCCTTGAGGACATGCGCGCCCAGGTCGGCCGGGTGGACCCCGCCGAGTCCTCCCCCGCGCCGCCCGACGGGCGTGCGGACCGCTTCGACGATGTAGGCCTCGGCCATGTCAGCTCCTCAGGGGAAAGAGGTTTCGCGGCTAGGTGCGTACGGCGATCCCGTCCAGGACCATCGACAGGTACTGGCGGGCGATCTCCTCCGGGCTGTGCTGTCCGCCGGGCCGGTACCAGGAGGCGGCGACCCAGACGGTGTCGCGCACGAACCGGTAGGTGAGCCGGACGTCGAGGTCGGCCCGGAAGACCCGGTCGGCGACCCCGCGTTCCAGCGTGGACAGCCATGCCTGTTCGAACCGGCGCTGTGACTCGGCGAGGAACGCGAACCGTTCCTGCACGAGGAGCTGCCTGCTCTCCTTCTGGTAGATCGCGACGGCCGCGCGGTGCCGGTCGATCTCCCGGAACGACTCGGTGACCAGCGCTTCGAGGGTCTCGCGCGGTCCGAGCCCGGCGCCGAGGACGGTGTCGTAGCCGTCCCACAGCTCGTCGAGGAAGGTCTTGAGGATCTCCTCCAGCATCGACTCCTTGGAGTCGAAGTGGTAGTAGAGGCTGCCGGCGAGCATGCCCGCGTGGTCCGCGATCTTGCGGACGGTGGTGGCGTTGTAGCCCTGTTCGGCGAAGACCTCGGCGGCGGTGTCGAGGAGTTCGCCGCGGCGGTCGCGGGCGGCGCCGGCCGCGGGCGGAGCGGCGGCGGTCACCTGGGGCTTCTTCTTGGTAGGCACGCGCACATTCTCGCCTTCGCCTCAGGCCCGCTGACTGCTGACCGACACGACCTCGCCGGTCAGGTACGAGGAGTAGCCCGAGGCGAGGAACACGATCACGTTGGCCACCTCCCAGGGCTCGGCGTACCGTCCGAAGGCCTCGCGCGCGGTGAGCTCCTGGAGCAGTCCGGGGGTGGCGACCTTGGCGAGGTGGGGGTGCATGGCGAGGCTGGGGGCGACCGCGTTGACGCGCACCCCGTACTCCGCCGCCTCGACGGCGGCGCACCGGGTCAGCGCCATCACGCCCGCTTTCGCGGCGGCGTAGTGGGCCTGACCGGCCTGGGCGCGCCAGCCGACGACGGAGGCGTTGTTGACGATCACCCCGCTCCCGGTGGGCCGCATCAGCCGCAGGGCGGCGCGGGTGCAGCGGAAGGTGCCGTTCAGCGTCACGTCCAGCACCCGGGTCCACTGCTCGTCGGTCATGTCGGCCAGGGGCGCGGTGCCGCCGAGGCCGGCGTTGTTGACGACGACGTCCAGCCGCCCGTGCGCGTCCACGGCGGCGTCGAACAGGGCGCGCACCTGGTCCTCGTCGGTGACGTCGCAGGGCAGTGCGGTGACCGCGGCCTGACCGAACTCTCCGGCGAGCGCGGCCTCGTGCTCCTTCAGGCGCCGGGTGTGGGCGTCGCTGATCAGCACCCGGGCGCCCTCCTCCAGGAAGCGGCGGGCGGTGGCGCCGCCGATGCCCGCGCCCGCGGCGGCGGTGACGACGGCGGTGCGGCCCGCCAGCAGTCCGTGTCCGGGGACGTAGGCCGGAGTCTCGACGCCTGTCATAGGGCCACGCTAACCTACCAAACACTTGTTAGGGAAGGATCGTCGCTGATGGATCTCGCCTTCACGCAGGAAGAGGAAGCCCTCCGGGCCGAGGCCCGCGTCTGGCTGGCGGCGCACGTGCCGTCGTCGCCGCTGCCCTCCCTGGAGACCGAGGCCGGTTTCGCCGCGCACCGCGCCTGGGAGGCCGAGCTCGCCGCGGACGGCTGGTCGGTGGTCGACTGGCCGACGGCGTACGGCGGCCGGGACTGCGGGCTGATCGGCCGGCTGCTGTTCGAGGAGGAGTACTGGGCGGCCGGCGCGCCCGGACGCGTCAACCAGAACGGCGTGAGCCTCCTCGCCCCCACCCTCTTCGACCACGGCACCGAGGAGCAGCGCGACCGCGTCCTGCCGCCGATGGCGACCGGCGAGGCGGTGTGGGCGCAGGCCTGGTCGGAGCCCGAGGCCGGCTCGGACCTGGCGTCCCTCAGGTCCAGGGCGGTGCGCACGGCCGGCGGCTGGCTGCTCAGCGGCCAGAAGACCTGGTCCTCCCGGGCGGCCTTCGCCGACCGCGCCTTCGGCCTGTTCCGCAGCGACCCGGACACCGCGAAACCCCATCAGGGCCTCACCTACGTCATGTTCGACCTGCGGGCGCCCGGCGTCACGGTCCGCCCGATCGGCCGGCTCGACGGGAAGCCCGCGTTCGCGGAACTGTTCCTGGACGAGGTGTTCGTGCCCGACGAGGACGTGATCGGCGAGCCCGGCCAGGGCTGGCGCATCGCCATGGCGACGGCCGCCAACGAACGCGGGCTCACCCTGCGCTCCCCCGGCCGCTTCCTGGCGGGCGCGGACCGGCTGCGGGACCTGTGGCGGGCGCGGGGCGGGCCGGGCTGGGCGCGGGACAGGGTCGCCGACGCCCTGATCGACGCCCGCGCCTACCAGTTGTTCACGTACGCGGCCGCCTCCCGCTTTCTGGAGGGCGAGCCGCTCGGCCCGCAGTCCAGCCTGAACAAGGTCTTCTGGTCCGAGTACGACATCGCGCTGCACGAGACGGCGCTCGACCTGCTCGGCGCGGACGGCGAGCGGGCGGACACCGACTGGGCCGAGCGGTACGTGTTCTCCCTCGCCGGCCCGATCTACGCCGGGGCCAACGAGATCCAGCGCGACATCATCGCCGAACGCCTGCTGGGCCTGCCGAAGGGACGCCGCTGATGCGTTTTCTCCTCGACGTCGAGCAACGGGCTCTCGCGGACTCCCTGGACGCGATGCTCACGGCTGCGGACACGCCCTCGGCGGTGCGGGACTGGAGCCGCGGCGACCCGGAGCGCGGGCGCGCGCTGTGGTCCCGTATCGGCCGGGCGGGTGTCTTCGCGCTGGCGGTTCCCGAGGAGTACGAGGGACTGGGCGTGCGGCCCGTCGAGGTCGCGGTCGCCTTCATCGAGTTGGGGCGGCACGCGGTGCCGGGGCCGCTGGTGGAGACGGTGACCGCGGCCGTGCTGCTCGCCGGCACGGGCCATGCGAAACAGTTACTGCCGGGGCTCGCGACCGGGGAGACGATGACGACCCTCGCGTACGAGGACGGGCTCGCCCTGGACGGTGACGCGAGCGCGCTGCGGCTTTCCCTCTCGGCCGAGGGGCTTCGCCTGTCGCCCGGCGCGGGCCCCGTCCGCCCCTCCCTCGACCCCGCCCGTCGGCTGACGCCCCTGCTCCCGGGCGGCGAACGCCTCGCACCGCCCGCCGAGGGGCCGCCCGACGCCCTTCTCTGGGCCCGGCTCGCCACCGCCGCCCAGGCCCTCGGCGTCGGCCTGACACTGCTCGACCGCACCGTCGCGTACGTCGGGCAGCGCACCCAGTTCGGCGTCCCGATCGGCTCGTTCCAGGCCGTGAAGCACCGGCTGGCGGACGCGAGGATCGCCCTGGAGTTCGCCCGGCCGCTGGTCCTCGGGGCCGCGCTGACCATGGATCCGGCCGACGTGGCCGCCGCCAAGGTGCGCGCCTGCGAGGCGGCGTACGCCACCGCCCGCACCGCGCTGCATCTGCACGGCGCGATCGGCTACACGGCGGAGTACGACCTGTCGTTGTGGCTCACCAAGGCCCGCGCCCTGCACTCGGCCTGGGGCAGCCCGCGGGAGTGCCGCGCCGACGTCCTCGACGCCCGCGCCCGGTAGTTCAGCGGTCCCGCACGATGCCCCGCGCCCGCGCCGCCGCCAGCCACTGCGGGAACTCGCCGACGAGATGGTCGTACAGCTCGGCGTCGGACACCTCGCGCGGGTCCGAACCGGCGTGGAAGAAACCGGCGTTGTCGACGACCCGCTTGCCCGGCACGGCCAGCTCGTCGAGCCTGCGCAGGAAGTCGAACTGCTTGCTGCGCGCGTCCCCGAACCCGATGAACTGCCAGAACAGAGGCAGTTCGGCCGCCTTGCACAGATACCGTTCCGCGGCGAGCTTGTTGATGGGGCCGCCGTCGGTCTGGAAGACGACGAGGGCGGGATCGCGGGACCCGCTGTCGAGGTAGTGGTCGATGACGGCGTCCATCGCCAGGTGGTAGCTGGTCCTGCCCATGTGCCCCAGCCCGGCCACGATCCGCCCCACCCGGCCCTGGTGATCCGCGAGCGCGATGTCCGTGACGGCGTCCACGTCCGTGGAGAAGAACACGACGGGCACCCGGCCGTCGTCGTCGAGGTGCGCGGAGAGCCCCAGCACCCGGTCGGCGAGCGCCTGCACACTGCCGTCGTCGTAGTAGGGCTTCATCGAGCCCGAGTAGTCGAGCACCAGGTAGACGGCGGCCCGCTGCCCGTCCAGGCCGTGTTCGGTGAGGGAGACCCCGGCGCTCTTGTAGAGGCTGACCAGCGCGGGCGCGGTCTCCTCCACCTTGCTCAGACTGATCGCGACCATGGGCCTCACCCTCCCACACGCCGGACGGCCGCACCCCGGACATGCGGCGGCGCCTGCCCATGGTCCGGTCGGGGACTGGTGGGCAGGCGCTGCCTCGGGGGGTCTGGGGGGCGTGCCCCCAGATATCCCGCCCGCACGCCGTTGTACGGGACGTCTGTGAGTTGCCGTCAGACCGTCAGCGAACGGTCCGTCGGGCGGATCGGGGCCGGCAGTTCGCTGGCTCCGGTCAGGTGGCGGTCGACGCCGCGGGCGGCCGAGCGGCCCTCCGCGATCGCCCACACGATGAGGGACTGGCCGCGGCCGGCGTCGCCGGCGACGTACACGCCGGGCACGTTGGTCCGGAAGTCGGCGTCGCGGGCGATGTTGCCGCGCTCGTCGAGCTCCAGGCCGAACTGCTCGACCAGGCCGTTCTCGCGGTCGGTGCCGGTGAAGCCCATGGCGAGGGTGACCAGCTGGGCGGGGATCTTGCGCTCGGTGCCCGGCTTCTGGGTCAGCTTGCCCTCGACGAACTCCACCTCGGTGAGGTGCAGCCACTGGACGTTGCCGTCCTCGTCGCCCTCGAAGTGGGTGGTGGAGACGGAGTAGACCCGCTCGCCGCCCTCCTCGTGGGCCGAGGTGACCTTGTAGAGCATCGGGAAGGTCGGCCAGGGCTGGGAGACCGCGTGCCGCTCGTCGTTCGGGCGGGGCATGATCTCCAGTTGGGTGACGGAGGCCGCGCCCTGGCGGTGGGCGGTGCCCACGCAGTCGGCGCCGGTGTCGCCGCCGCCGATGACGACGACGTGCTTGCCCTCGGCCGAGATCGGGGGCGCGACGAAGTCGCCCTCCTGCACCTTGTTGGCCAGGGGCAGGTACTCCATGGCCTGGTAGACGCCCTTGAGCTCGCGGCCCGGCACCGGCAGGTCACGGGCGGCCGTCGCGCCGGCGGCGATGACGATCGCGTCGTACCGCTTCTTCAGGTCGGTCGCCTTGAGGTCGCGGCCGATCTCGATGCCGGTGCGGAAGCGGGTGCCCTCCGCGCGCATCTGCTCGATACGGCGGTTGATGTGCCGCTTCTCCATCTTGAACTCGGGGATGCCGTAACGGAGGAGGCCTCCGATGCGGTCCGCGCGCTCGTAGACGGCGACGGTGTGGCCGGCCCGGGTCAGCTGCTGGGCGGCGGCCAGGCCCGCGGGGCCCGAGCCGATGACCGCGACCGTCTTGCCGGACAGACGCTCGGGCGCCTGCGGGGCGACCTCACCGGTCTCCCACGCCTTGTCGATGATGGAGACCTCGACGTTCTTGATGGTGACCGGCGCCTGGTTGATGCCGAGCACGCACGCCGACTCGCACGGGGCCGGGCACAGCCGCCCGGTGAACTCCGGGAAGTTGTTCGTCGCGTGCAGCCGCTCCGACGCCGCCGCCCAGTCCTCACGGTAGGCGTAGTCGTTCCACTCGGGGATCAGGTTCCCCAGCGGACAGCCGTTGTGGCAGAACGGGATGCCGCAGTCCATGCACCGGCTGGCCTGCTTGCTGATGATCGGCAGCAGCGAGCCGGGGACGTAGACCTCGTTCCAGTCCTTGAGGCGGACGTCGACGGGGCGGGACTTGGCGATCTCACGCCCGTGGTTGAGGAAGCCCTTCGGGTCAGCCATTGATCGCCGCCTCCATCATCTTCTCGGTGATCTCGGTCTCGGTGAGACCGGCCTGCTCGGCGGCGGCCTTGGCGGCGAGCACTGCCTTGTACGTGCTGGGGATGATCTTGCTGAAGCGCTCCACGGCGTCGTCCCACTCGGCGAGCAGCTTCTCGGCGACCGTCGAGCCGGTCTCCTCGGCGTGGCGGCGCACCACGTCGTGCAGCCACTGCTTGTCGGCGTCGTCCAGGGCCTCGACGGCGTCGGCGTTGCCCGCGTTGACGTTGTCGCGGTCGAGGTCGATGACGTAGGCGATGCCGCCGGACATGCCGGCCGCGAAGTTGCGGCCCGTCTCGCCGAGGACCACGGCGTGACCGCCGGTCATGTACTCGCAGCCGTGGTCGCCCACGCCCTCGGAGACGACCGTGGCCCCGGAGTTGCGGACGCAGAACCGCTCACCGGTGCGACCGCGCAGGAACAGCTCGCCGCCGGTCGCGCCGTAGGCGATGGTGTTGCCCGCGATCGTCGAGTACTCGGCGAGGTGGTCGGCGCCCCGGTCCGGGCGGACGACGACACGGCCGCCGGAGAGGCCCTTGCCGACGTAGTCGTTGGCGTCGCCCTCCAGGCGCAGCGTGATGCCGCGCGGCAGGAACGCGCCGAAGGACTGGCCGGCGCTGCCGGTGAAGGTGATGTCGACGGTGTCGTCGGGCAGGCCCGCACCGCCGAACTTCTTCGTCACCTCGTGGCCGAGCATGGTGCCGACGGTGCGGTTGATGTTGCGGATCTGGACCTGGGCGCGCACCGGCTGGGCGTCGGTCGCCGAGTCGGCGGCCAGGGCGTCGGCGGCGAGCTTGATCAGCTCGTTGTCGAGCGCCTTCTCCAGGCCGTGGTCCTGGGGGACGACCTGGTGCAGCACCGCGCCCTCGGGCAGCTCGGGCACGTGGAAGAGCGGCTCCAGGTTGAGGCCCTGCGCCTTCCAGTGGTCGACGGCCCGCTGGACGTCGAGGACCTCGGCGTGGCCGACGGCCTCCTCGATGGAGCGGAAGCCCAGCTCGGCCAGCAGCTCGCGGACCTCCTGCGCGATGAACTGGAAGTAGTTCACCACGTACTCGGCCTTGCCGGTGAAGCGGTCGCGCAGGGTCGGGTTCTGGGTGGCGATGCCGACCGGGCAGGTGTCCAGGTGGCAGACGCGCATCATGACGCAGCCGGAGACGACGAGCGGCGCGGTCGCGAAACCGAACTCCTCGGCGCCGAGCAGCGCGGCGATGATCACGTCGCGGCCGGTCTTCAGCTGGCCGTCGGTCTGGACGACGATCCGGTCGCGCAGGCCGTTGAGCAGCAGGGTCTGCTGGGTCTCGGCGAGGCCGAGCTCCCAGGGGCCGCCCGCGTGCTTCAGCGAGGTCAGCGGGGAGGCGCCGGTGCCGCCGTCGTGGCCGGAGATCAGCACGACGTCCGCGTGGGCCTTGGACACGCCGGCCGCGACCGTGCCGACGCCGACCTCGGAGACCAGCTTCACGTGGATCCGCGCCTGCGGGTTCGCGTTCTTCAGGTCGTGGATCAGCTGGGCCAGGTCTTCGATGGAGTAGATGTCGTGGTGCGGCGGCGGGGAGATCAGACCGACGCCAGGGGTGGAGTGCCGGGTCTTGGCGACCCACGGGTACACCTTGTGGCCGGGCAGCTGGCCGCCCTCGCCGGGCTTGGCGCCCTGGGCCATCTTGATCTGGATGTCGTCCGCGTTGACCAGGTACTCCGAGGTCACGCCGAAGCGGCCGGAGGCGACCTGCTTGATGGCGCTGCGGCGCACCGGGTCGTACAGGCGCTCGGGGTCCTCGCCGCCCTCACCGGTGTTGGACTTGCCGCCCAGCTGGTTCATGGCGATGGCGAGGGTCTCGTGCGCCTCCTTGGAGATGGAGCCGTACGACATGGCGCCGGTGGAGAAGCGCTTGACGATCTCGGAGACCGGCTCCACCTCGTCGACGGAGATCGGCTGCCGGCCCTCGCTGTTGAAGCCGAACAGGCCGCGCAGCGTCATGAGCCGCTCGGACTGCTCGTTCACGCGGTCCGTGTACTGCTTGAAGATGTCGTAGCGGCCGGTGCGCGTGGAGTGCTGGAGGCGGAAGACCGTGTCCGGGTCGAACAGGTGCGGCTCGCCCTCGCGGCGCCACTGGTACTCGCCGCCTATCTCCAGGGCGCGGTGGGCCGGCGCGATGCCGGACGCCGGGTAGGCCTTGGCGTGCCGGGCGGCGACCTCCTTGGCGACGACGTCGATGCCGACGCCGCCGATCTTGGTGGCGGTGCCGTCGAAGTACTTCTCGACGAAGGCCTCGTCGAGGCCGACGGCCTCGAAGACCTGGGCGCCGCGGTAGGAGGCGACGGTCGAGATGCCCATCTTGGACATGACCTTCAGGACGCCCTTGCCGAGGGCGTAGATCAGGTTGCGGATGGCCTTCTCGGCCTCGATGTCCGACAGGAAGGTGCCCGCGCGGACCAGGTCCTCGACGGATTCCATCGCCAGGTACGGGTTGACGGCGGCGGCGCCGAAGCCTATGAGCAGGGCGACGTGGTGGACCTCGCGGACGTCGCCGGCCTCGACCAGCAGGCCCACCTGGGTGCGCTGCTTGGTGCGGATGAGGTGGTGGTGGACGGCCGCGGTGAGCAGCAG
This sequence comes from Streptomyces sp. NPDC002328, assembly GCF_042890065.1. Classification (NCBI taxonomy): domain Bacteria; kingdom Bacillati; phylum Actinomycetota; class Actinomycetes; order Kitasatosporales; family Streptomycetaceae; genus Streptomyces; species Streptomyces sp. NPDC002328. The sequence continues at coordinate 279,989 of NZ_JBIARQ010000001.1, forward strand.
CGACGGGATCGGCGCGTGCTCGGCGTCGGAGTGCCGGTCGGACAGGACGATGAGGCGGGCGCCGTTGTCGATGGCGGCGTCGGCCTCGGCGCAGATCTCCTCGATGCGGGCGGCCAGCGCGTCGCCGCCGCCGTGCACCCGGTACAGGCCGGACAGGGTCGCGGCCTTGAAGCCGGGCATGTCGCCGTCGGCGTTGATGTGGATGAGCTTGGCCAGCTCGTCGTTGTCGATCACCGGGAAGGGCAGGGTGACGGAGCGGCACGACGCGGCCGTGGGCTCCAGCAGGTTGCCCTCCGGGCCCAGCGAGGAGCGCAGCGAGGTGACGAGCTCCTCGCGGATGGCGTCCAGCGGCGGGTTGGTGACCTGCGCGAACAGCTGGGTGAAGTAGTCGAAGAGCAGACGCGGGCGCGAGGACAGCGCGGCGATCGGCGAGTCGGTGCCCATGGAGCCGATCGGCTCGGCGGCGGACTTGGCCATCGGCGCGAGGATGACGCGCAGCTCTTCCTCGGTGTAGCCGAAGGTCTGCTGGCGGCGGGTGACCGAGGCGTGCGTGTGCACGATGTGCTCACGCTCGGGCAGGTCGCCGAGCTCGATCTCGCCGGCCTCCAGCCATTCGGCGTAGGGGTTCTCGGCGGCGAGCTGCGCCTTGATCTCGTCGTCCTCGATGATGCGGTGCTCGGCGGTGTCGACGAGGAACATCCGGCCGGGCTGGAGGCGGCCCTTGCGGACGACCTTGGCGGGGTCGATGTCGAGGACGCCGACCTCGGAGCCGAGGACGACGAGACCGTCGTCGGTGACCCAGTAGCGGCCGGGGCGCAGTCCGTTGCGGTCGAGGACGGCGCCGACCTGGGTGCCGTCGGTGAAGGTGACGCAGGCGGGGCCGTCCCAGGGCTCCATCAGCGTGGAGTGGAACTGGTAGAAGGCGCGCCGGGCCGGGTCCATGGAGTCGTGGTTCTCCCACGCCTCCGGGATCATCATCAGCACGGAGTGCGGCAGGCTGCGGCCGCCGAGGTGGAGCAGTTCGAGGACCTCGTCGAAGGACGCCGAGTCGGAGGCGTCCGGCGTACAGACCGGGAACACGCGCTCGATGGCCTTGCCGTCGGCGGCGCCGTTCCCCTGGCCGGAGGCGCCGAACAGCTCGGAGGCGAGCTGCGACTCGCGGGCGCGCATCCAGTTGCGGTTGCCCTTGACGGTGTTGATCTCACCGTTGTGCGCGACGAAGCGGTAGGGGTGGGCGAGCGGCCAGCTCGGGAAGGTGTTCGTGGAGAAGCGGGAGTGGACCAGGGCGACGGCCGAGGCGAAGCGGCGGTCGGACAGGTCGGGGAAGAACGGCTCCAGCTGGCCGGTGGTCAGCATGCCCTTGTAGACGATGGTCCGCGCGGACAGCGACGGGAAGTAGACGCCGGCCTCGCGCTCGGCGCGCTTGCGCAGCACGAAGGCCTTGCGGTCGAGGGCGATGTCCTTGCTCGTGCCGTCGGCGACGAAGATCTCGCGGAAGGCGGGCATCGTCGAGCGGGCGGTCGCGCCGAGCAGCTCGGGGGCGACGGGGACCTCGCGCCAGCCGAGGACGGTGAGGCCTTCCTCGGCGGCGATCGTCTCGATCTGTGAGACGGCGGCCTGGGTGCCGTCCTCCGGGAGGAAGGCGATGCCGACGGCGTAGGCGCCGGCCTCGGGCAGCTCGAATCCGGCGACCTCGCGGAAGAAGGCGTCCGGGACCTGGGTGAGGATGCCCGCGCCGTCGCCGGAGTCCGGCTCGGAGCCGGTGGCGCCGCGGTGCTCGAGGTTGCGCAGAACGGTCAGCGCCTGCTCGACCAGCGTGTGGCTCGCCTCGCCCGTGAGGGTGGCCACGAAGCCGACGCCGCAGGCGTCGTGCTCGTTGCGGGGGTCGTACATACCCTGCGCAGCAGGGCGAGCATCCATGAACGACCAATTCCGGCCATTCGTGGAGTGCTGGGACGGCTGGCGCGGCGTACGCATCGGCTCTCCCGTCGTCGTCAACTGGCATATGCAATTGCCGAGGGACGACGTTGGCCCTCTGCGTGGGGGTGCAAAATTTCGTGCAGGTTACATGATGGAGCGGTTCTCGGGAACCGGATACTCCGTTCCAACATGCGGACGCCGCGCAGGTGCGGCGGGGTGCCGCGAGGTCGCGACGGGGTGCCGCGCACACGGCTTGAAGTATGTGGGTGCCGAAGGGGACCGGATCGGTCAGATCGGTGTCCATCGGACCTGGGGGCGGAGGGAGCGGCGTCGCTCACCCCGCGAGTGCGCGGCAGGCGTCATTGCCCACAGCGCTTACGGCTCATGCCCGGTGGTCACTCGCTCGAAACCAGCGAGTAACGGCTACTTATGCGGCCCATCGCATAAGTAGCGTCCCGGCTCATCCTACGGCGGTACCGAACAGACTGCCCAGGGCGTACGTCACACCGGCCGCCGCGGCCCCGAGAGCGAGCTGCCGCAGCCCGCTGTACCACCAGCTGCGCGCCGTCACCCTGGCCACCACCGCACCGCACAGAAAGAGCCCGAGCAGCGCGAGCAGCAGGGCAGGCCAGAGGGCGGTCGCGCCCAGCAGATACGGCAGCACGGGGAGCAGGGCGCCGAGCGCGAAGGAGCCGAAGCTCGACACGGCGGCGACGGTCGGCGAGGGCAGGTCGCCGGGATCGACGCCCAGTTCCTCCCGGGCGTGGATCTCCAGGGCCTGTTCGGGGTCGCGCGACAGCTGCCGGGCGACCTCCCGCGCGAGTGGGGCCTCGACGCCCCGGGACTCGTAGAGCGCGGCCAGCTCGGCCTCCTCGTCCTTGGGGTGCTTGCGCAGCTCCCCCCGCTCGACGTCGAGTTCGGCCTCGACGAGTTCGCGCTGCGAGGCGACGGAGGTGTACTCGCCGGCGGCCATGGAGAACGCGCCGGCCGCGAGACCCGCGAGGCCGGTCAGCACGATGCCCGACCGGCCGACCGAGCCGCCGGCGACGCCGGTCATGAGCGCGAGGTTGGAGACCAGTCCGTCCATCGCGCCGAAGACGGCGGGGCGCAGCCAGCCGCCGTTCACGTCGCGGTGGGTGTGGTTGTCACGGTGCGCTTCGTGCAGCGCGGCTTCGTTTTCGATGATCGCCACGAGACTCCCCCTGAGCCAAGCCTTAACTAACTTTGGACACTTTCTACTCTTCGACAACATCAACAGTACGACTCCGGATTCCCGCCCGCCACCAAGGAAAACCTGGCCTACCCACCCCTGCGCCCCCCCGATCGCTCATCTGATCGACATCCCGCACAGATGTCGACCGGGTGACATGGAGGCCGCGCAGGCTCAGGTCAACCGCCGACGGTGGGACACATCCGCAAAGGACTCCGCGCCCGTGCGGAACCCCCTCAGGAGAGGCCCCGTATGGCATCGACCGCCCGCATCCCCTCGGTCCCGGCGCCGGGGGACGCCGCCGAACTCCGCGAACGGGCCCGCGGCGCACTGCTCGGCCTGGCCGTGGGAGACGCCCTCGGGGCGCCGGCCGAGAACATGAAGCCCTCGCAGATCCGCGCCCGCTGGGGCCGGGTCACGGGCTACGTCGCCGAGAAGCCGGCCGGCACGGACGACACCGAGTACGCGATCTTCTCGGGACTGCTGCTGGCCCGCCACGGCTCCGCGCTCACGCCGGCGCATGTGGAGGCGGCCTGGCACGAGTGGATCGCCGACCGCGCCGAGGGCCCGTTCCGCGGGGCGGGCTTCAGCGAGCGCGGCACCCTGGAGAACCTGCGCCGGGGGCTGGCCGCCCCGATCTCGGCCCAGCACCGGCACGCCTGGAGCGACGGCCTCGCCATGCGCGCGGCCCCCTTCGGGGTCTTCGCGGCCGGCCGCCCCGCCGAGGCGGCCCGACTCGTCGCGATCGACGGCTCGGTCAGCCACGACGGCGAGGGCATCTTCGGCGGCCAGGCCGTCGCGGCGGGGGTCGCGGCGGCGATGGCGGGCGCATCCACGATCGCCGTCGTCGCCTCCGCGCTGGCCGTCGTCCCCGAGGACTCCTGGACGGCACGCTCCCTGCGCCGCGCGGTCGCCGCCGCCCATCGCGGCGAACGGGCGGTCCGCTCGGCCGTCGTGATCGGCGGCTACCCGTGGACCGACCTGGCCCCGGAGGCCGTCGCCCTCGCCTTCGGCGCGTACGCGGCGGCCGACGGCGACTTCCGGCACGCCGTCCTCACGGCCGTGAACATGGGCCGCGACGCCGACACCACGGCGGCGGTGGCGGGCGCGCTGGCCGGCGCGACCCAGGGCGCCTCGGCGATCCCGCCCGAGTGGGCGGCCCCCATCGGCCCGGCCCGCGGCACCTGCCTGCCCTCGATGGCGGGCCACCACATCCTGGACGTCGCCGAACTCCTGATCCCCGGCGAGAACGCCAGATGGAGCACCACCGGCTCCACCCCCCACAAGACGGAGGCCCTCTCATGACCCCTCCGGCCCCCTGGACCGACGCAACGACACAACCGACCGAACCCTCACTGACAACCCCGCCGGACGAATCTGCGGTCGCAGCCGCGGTCGCCGACGGCGGGGACGCCCCACAGGGGCCACCCGCACCCGACGACGAATGCCGCACGGGCGGTGCGGGTGGGAAACACAACCCGGCCGAAGGCGAAGCCGAGGCCGGCCGGACAGCCACCAGCCGCCGGCAGGCAACCCGCATCGAGGGCCTCCTGCTCGGCCTGGCCGCAGGCGACGCCGCCGGCTGGCCCGCCGCCCGCCACCGAGCCGCCCGCATGCCGGAGTGGACCCGCCGCCTCACCCGCGAACTCGACACCTTCGCCGAACAGAACGCGACGACCACCCTCCCCGTCCCCATCGCCCTCAACCAGCCCCCCGAACCGCTCCGCCTCGGCCCCTCCGACGACGCCGAATGGGCGGCCTTCGCCGCGGAAGCGGTGCTGCGCGCCGGCGACGACACCGTCCTCGGCGACCTCAGCCGGCAACGCCGGATGCGCGCAGCCATCGACCTCACCTGGAACGCCCTCGCCGGCGAGGTCGCGGCGGCGGCCGACCGCGCCCCCGAGATCGAGTCGGCCGTACTCCCCCTGCGCGCCCGCATCTCCGTACGGGCCGGCCTCGGCAACCTCGCCACCGGCCTGCGTCCGCCCGCGACCGGGCACGACAACCCGCACTACTTCGACGACGCCGCCTGCGTACGCGCGTGCGTGCTCGCGGTGGCCCACCCCGGCGACCCCCGGAAGGCCGCCGAGCTCGCCGAGTTCGACGCCCGCTACACCCAGGACGGCGACGGCGTGCACGGCGCCCGGGCGATGGCGGCGGCGCTGGCGCTCGCGCTCGTCGGCGCGGGAACCGAGGAGTGCGTGACGGCCGCCCTCGCCGAACTCCCCGAGGAGACGGAGATCGGCCGCAACGCCCGCCACGCGCTCAAGCTCGCGCACGACGCGGACAGCGCCTTCGCACTGGTCCCGCTGCTCGAACATCAGATCGTCGACCATGTGTACAGCTACGGCATCGCCGCCGCGGAGACCGTCCCGGTGGCCCTCGCCCTGACCCTCGCCTCCGGCGGCCGTCTGGCGGAAGCCGTGCCGGCCGCGGCCTGTCTGTCCAGGGTCGCGGACTCCGCCCCCGCCCTCGCGGGCGCCCTCACCGGCGCGCTGGGCGGCGGCGCGGCGGTCCCCGACACCTGGCGCGCCGCCTGCCGCACCCTCTCCGGCTGCGCGCTCCCCCGTCTCACCGACACCGACCTCGTGGAACTCGCCGGGCTCCTGGAAACCACACAACCGGCCCCACCGGAGGGATGATTCGGGCCATGACCCCCGAAAACCATAAATCCCCACCCAAAGCACCACCCAAAGCCTCACTCAAAGCCCCACCCGAAGCACTGCCCGACACCCCCGCCGCCCTCGGCGCGCCCTTGGAGGACCGCATCACCGCCGCCCTCGTCGGCGCGGCCGTCGGCGACGCCCTCGGCGGTCCCGTCGAGGGCTACTCCCCCGACCAGATCCTCCAGCGGCACGGCGGCCGCGTCCACGGCATCGTCGGCCCCTGGAACGGCGACGCCTGGCGCACCGCGCGCCCCATCGCGCCGTACCACAAGGGCGACGGGCACGTCACCGACGACACCCTGATGACCCACGCGCTGGTCCGCGTCTACGCCGCGGTCCGCGACCACCTCGACGCGTACGCCCTCGCCGACCATCTGGTCCCGGACCTGATGACGAACCCGCGCTGGATCCCCGAGCTGGAGGCGGAGGCGCTCCCGCTGCACCGCGTCTTCCTCGCGGAGAAGTGGCTCGTGGCGCGGCTGCACTACGGCCACGTCGACCCCCGCGAGGCGGGCAGCGGCAACATCGTCAACTGCGGTGCGGCGATGTACACGGCCCCCGTCGGCCTGGTCAACGCGGCCAACCCGGCAGCCGCCTACGCCGAGGCGATCGACCTCACCGGCGCGCACCAGTCGTCGTACGGAAGGGAGGCGGCCGGGGTCCTCGCCGCGGCGGTGGCGGCGGCCTGCGCGCCGGGAGCGACGCCGGACTCGGTGGTGACGGCGTGTCTGGCCCTGGCGAAGGACGGCACCCGGACCGCGATCGAGAAGGTGTGCGAGACGGCGGCCCGCCACACCGACTTCGAGTCGGCCCTGATCCCGCTGCGTGAGGCCGTGGCCCCCTACGACACGGTGGGCCCCGACTACCGGCAGCCCTCGCCGGCCGCCCGCCGCCCCTCCCGTGTGCACGCCATCGAGGAACTCCCCGTCGCGCTGGGCATGTTGCTGGTGGCCGGCGGCGACTACCGGCACGCCGTGCTGGGCGCGGTGAACTACGGCCGTGACTGCGACTCGATCGCGACGATGGCGGGCGCGATGGCCGGCGCCCTGGGCTCCCCGGTCCCGGACGAGTGGTCGAAGCGGGTCGCGGAGGCGAGCCGGCTGGACCTGTGGGCGCCGGCCCGCACCCTCACCGAGGTCACCCGGGAGGTCTTCGCCCGGGACGTCCGCGCCCGCCGCGCCCACGAGGCGGCCTTCCTCACCCTCGGAGGCCAGGAATGCTCCGCCTGACCTGGGCCCAGCCGGAGGACCTCCTCGGCCATGAACTCCGGCAGGCGGCCCAGGACGGCCGCAACGCCTCCGCCGTCGCGGCCGTCGCGGCCCGCTGGAGGACGGCCGGCGGCTGGGACCCCCCGCCCCGGGCCGGCGTCTCCCCCCAGCCCGCCTCCCCTTATCTGCGGCTCCTCGCGGAAGACCTCCTGGACGAACTGGCGGACCTGCCCTGCGCGTCGGCGGAGGACGAGCCCACCGACCTGGACCGCGTCAAGTCGCTCTGCCCGCACTGGCCCCGCCGGACCACGCGGGATCCCGCGACCGTCACCCCGGCCGCCCTGGAAGCCGCCTGGCTCGGCCGGGCCGTCGGCTGTCTCCTCGGCAAACCCGTGGAGAAGCTCCCCCTCGACGGGGTCCGCGCCCTCGCCCGGTCCACCGGCAACTGGCCGCTGAACGCCTACTTCACCGCCCGGGGCGTCCCCGCCGACCTGCTCGCCGCCCACCCCTGGAACCGCCGCTCGGCCGCCACCTCCCTCGCCGAGAACATCGACGGCATGCCCGAGGACGACGACCTCAACTACCCCCTGCTCAACCTGCTCCTGCTGCAACGTCACGGCAGGGGCTTCACCACCGTCGACGTGGCCCGGCTCTGGCTGGACGAACTCCCCGCCGGCCGCACCTTCACCGCCGAACGCCTCGCCTACCGCAACCTGCTGTGCGGCATCGAACCCCCGCGCACGGCCCGCCACCGCAACCCCTTCCGCGAATGGATCGGCGCCCTCATCCGCGCCGACCTGCACGGCTGGACCAACCCCGGCGACCCGGCCGCCGCGGCGGAACAGGCGCACCGCGACGCCGCCCTCACCCACACCGCCAACGGCGTCTACGCGGCGATGTTCACCGCGGCCGTCGTCGCCACCGCCGCGACCGGCGCGCACGACGTCCACGCCTGCCTCGCCGCCGGCCTCACCGTCGTACCGCCCCGCTCCCGGCTGGCGAGGGCCGTCACCGACGCCGTCCGACTCGCGCGCTCCCACGAGGACTTCGACAGCGTCGTGGACCAACTCCACGCCGCATACGGCGCGTCCCACCACTGGGTGCACGCCGTCCCCAACACCGCCCTGATCGCCGCCGCGCTCACCCACGCCGACGGCGACTTCACCGGCTCCATCACCCGTGCCGTGTCCGGCGGTTGGGACACCGACTCGGCCGGCGCCACCGCGGGCGGGATCGCCGCCCTGCTCGCCGGCGACCCCGCCGCCCTCCCCGACCGCTGGACGGCGCCCCTGAAGAACCGCCTCGCCACCTCGGTCGGCGGCTTCGACGGCGCCGGCTTCGACACCCTCGCCCACCTCACCCACCGGGAGGCTGCACGCCCATGACCGACATCGTCGTGCTCGGCAGCACGAACATGGACCTCGTCGCCTACGTCGAGAAGCCCCCGCAGCGCGGGGAGACCGTCACCGGACGGGAGTTCAGCACGATCCCCGGCGGCAAGGGCGCCAACCAGGCGATCGCCGCCGTCCAGGCGGGCGCCAACGTGTCGATGATCGGCGCGGTCGGCAACGACGCCTTCGGCTCCCGGCTGCGCTCCACGCTGGAGCACTCCGGTGTGAACACCGACCATCTGCGCACCGTGGAGGGGCCCTCCGGCACCGCGCACATCGTCGTGGACGACCAGGGCGGCAACGCGATCGTCGTCGTCCCCGGCGCGAACGGCGCCGTCGACCACCTCGTCCCCGGCGACGAGGGCCTCATCGCCTCCGCCGATGCGCTGCTGCTCCAGTTGGAGATCCCCCTCGCGGCGGTCGTCGCCGGCGCCCAGGCGGCCCGCGCCCACGGCGTCCGGACCGTCCTCACCCCGGCCCCCGCCCAGCACCTGCCGCCCGAACTCCTCGACACCACCGACCTGTTGGTGCCCAACGAGCATGAGGCCACCACCCTCACCGGACGCATCGACCCGCGTGAGGCCGCCCTCGCCCTCCTGGACAGCGTGCCGGAGGTCGTCGTCACCCTCGGCGCGTCCGGCTGCCTGTACGCGACCCGGGGCGCCGAACCGGTGATGATCCGCGCGCCGCACGTCAAGGCCGTGGACTCGACCGGCGCGGGCGACACCTTCGTCGGCGCCCTCGCGGTGGCGCTCGGCGAGGAGCGCCCCGCACAAGAGGCGATCGCCTGGGCGGCGGCGGCCGCCGCGCTGTCGGTCCAGCGGCCGGGGGCGTCCGCGTCGATGCCGTTCCGCTCCGAGATCGACAAGCAGTACACGTCATGACCGAGCCCCACGTGCCCACCGGGCCACCCGCGTCCACCGAGCCGCCCGTGAACCCTCCTGCGCACGCCCCGCTGCACGGTTTGCGCGTCCTCGATCTGGCCACCCTCTTCGCCGGTCCCCTCGCGGCCACCATGCTCGGCGACTTCGGCGCTGAGGTCGTCAAGGTCGAGCACCCGCAGAAGCCCGACCCGTCCCGGGGCCACGGCCCGTCCAAGGACGGCGTCGGGCTGTGGTGGAAGCTCCTCGGCCGCAACAAGCGCGCGATCACGCTGAACCTGTCCCGGCCCGGCGGCCGGGACACCCTGCTGCGTCTCGCCGCGACCGCCGACGTGATCATCGAGAACTTCCGGCCCGGCACCCTGGAGAAGTGGGACCTCGGCTGGGAGGAGCTGTCGGCGGCCAACCCCCGGCTGATCCTCACCCGGGTCACCGCCTTCGGCCAGTTCGGTCCCTACGCCCATCGCCCCGGCTTCGGCACCCTCGCCGAGGCGATGAGCGGCTTCGCGGCGATCACCGGCGAACCGGACGCGCCCCCGACCCTGCCGCCGTTCGGCCTCGCCGACTCCATCGCGGCGCTGGCGACGGCGTACGCCGTGATGACGGCCCTCGCCGCCCGCGAGCGCACCGGCGAGGGGCAGGTCGTCGACATGGCGATCATCGAGCCGATCCTGACCGTCCTCGGCCCTCAGCCCCTCTGGTACGACCAGCTCGGCCACGTCCAGAAGCGCACCGGGAACCGGTCCGCCAACAACGCCCCGCGCAACACCTACCGCACGGCGGACGGCAGTTGGGTCGCCGTGTCGACGTCGGCCCAGTCGGTCGCGGAACGCGTCATGCGGCTGGTCGGCCGCCCCGACCTGATCGACGAGCCGTGGTTCGCGACGGGCGCCGAGCGGGCCGCCCACGCCGACGTCCTCGACGAGGCGGTCGGCCGCTGGATCGCCGCGAACACCCGCACCGACGTCCTCGCCGCCTTCGAGAAGGCCGAGGCGGCCGTCGCCCCCGTCCAGGACGTCCGGGACGTGATGACGGACCCTCAGTACCAGGCACTGGACACGGTCACCACCGTCGACGACCCCGAACTGGGCCCGATCCGCATGCAGAACGTCCTCTTCCGGCTCTCCTCCACGCCCGGCGCGATCCGCTGGGCCGGCCGCCCGCACGGCGCGGACACCGAGTCGGTCCTCACCGAACTCGGCCTCACCCCGGCCGACCTGACCGCCCTGCGCGCGGAGGGCGCCCTGTGACCTTCCCGCTCACCTGGCTGTACGCCCCCGGCGACCGCCCGCACGTCGTCGCCAAGGCCCTCGTGTGCGGCGCGGACGTCGTCGTGATCGACTTGGAGGACGCGGTCGCCCCGGACCGCAAGGAGTACGCCCGCGCGGCGACCGCCGAACTCCTCACGGAGGTGCCCGGCGTTCCGGTCCATGTCCGGGTCAATGCCCTGGACGGTCCGCTGGCCCGGGACGACCTCGGGGCGGTGGCGGGCCTGCCGGGCGTCTCGGGGCTGCGGCTGCCGAAGGTGACGTCGCCGGGGCAGATCGCCCGGATCGCGGAGGCGACCGCACCCTCGGACGGCGGCGCGCCCTCGCTGTTCGCCCTGGTGGAGACGGCCCTCGGCGTCGAACACGCCTTCGCCATCGCCGCCGCCCACCCTGCCCTGCGCGGCATCGCGCTGGGCGAGGCGGATCTACGGGCCGACCTGGGCGTCCGGGAGGACGCCGGCCTCGACTGGTGCCGCTCCCGCGTGATCGTCGCCGCGCGGGCCGCGGCGCTGCCCCCGCCGCCCCAGTCCGTCCACCCCGACACCCGTGACCTGGAGGGCCTGGCGGCCTCCTGCGCCCATGGCCGCACCCTCGGCTTCCTGGGCCGCGCCGCCATCCACCCCCGTCAGCTGCCGATCATCGAACGGGCCTATCTGCCCACGCAGCGGGAGTTGGAGGAGGCGGAGACGATCGTCAAGGCGGCGGCGACCGAGCAGGGCGCCCAGGCCCTCCCGGACGGCCGCTTCATCGACGCGGCGGTGGTGGCGGCGGCCCAGCGGACCCTGTCCCTGGCCCGCAGGATCTGACCGCGGGGCCGGCCCGGCACGGCCCCGGCACACAGCGAGGGCGCCCGGAGATCCCGGGCGCCCTCGTCGGTCTGTCGGGCCGTCAGCTCTTCTTGCCCGCCGACTCGGCCTCGGTCTCGACCTTCGCATCGGCCTTCGTCCCGGCCTCGGCGTCGGTCCCGGTCTCGGTCTTCGTGTCGGCCTTGGCCTCGGACTTGTTCTCGGACTTCGTCTCAGACTTCGTCTCGGTCTTCGAGTCGGCCCCGGCCTCGGGTCCCTTCCCGACGGACTTCTCGTCCTTCGCGGACTTGTCGTCCTTCGCGGACTTCTCGTCCTTCGCGGACTTCTCGTCCGTCTCGGCCTTGGCCGCCCCGGCGTCCTTCTTCGTCTCCGAGGACTCGGCGTCGGCCGCATCGCCGTCGGGGGCCTGGGCGTCGGGCTCCACGATCTCCTCGCGGCCCGGCCGCTTCTTCGCCGACAGCACCAGGTAGACCACCGCGAGGACGAAGACGAACAGCGCGGTCCAGTTGTTCAGCCGCAGACCCAGGATGTGGTGGGCGTCGTCGACGCGCATGTACTCGATCCAGAAGCGGCCCACGCAGTACGCGGCGACGTACAGCGCGAACGCCCGCCCGTGGCCCAGCTTGAAGCGACGGTCGGCCCAGATGACGAGCAGGGCGACGCCGACGCACCACAACGACTCGTACAGGAACGTCGGGTGGTAGTACCCGGGCACCCGGCCGTCCGCCGCGGAGGTGATGTGCAGGGCCCACGGAAGGTCCGTCTCCCGCCCGTAGAGCTCCTGGTTGAACCAGTTGCCCCAGCGGCCGATGGCCTGGGCGAGGGCGATGCCGGGCGCGATGGCGTCGGCGTACGCGGGCAGCGGGATGCCCCGGCGCCGGCAGCCGATCCACGCGCCCACCGCTCCGAGAGCGATCGCGCCCCAGATGCCGAGGCCGCCCTCCCAGATCTTGAAGGCGTCCACCCAGTCACGGCCCTCGCTGAAGTACAGCTCGTAGTCCGTGATCACGTGGTAGAGACGGCCGCCGATCAGACCGAAGGGCACGGCCCAGACCGCGATGTCGGCCACCGTGCCGGCCCGCCCGCCCCGGGCGATCCAGCGCCTGTTGCCGAGCCAGACCGCGACGAAGACGCCGACGATGATGCAGAACGCGTAGCCGCGCAGCGGGACGGGGCCGAGGTACAGCACTCCGCGCGACGGGCTGGGAATGTAGGCAAGTTCCATGGCAGGGTCGACGCTACCGTGCCGGGCCGGGCGCACGGCAACCAGCCCGGCTACGGCTCCATAACAGGCGGGCGGGCGGAGCCCGCCGCCGGCGCTCACCCCTGGGCGGCCTCCTCCACCATCTGCTTCAGCTTCGCGGGCGTCATCGTGCGATCCGCGTAGATGTTCTTGCCGTTGAACAGCACAGTCGGGGTGCCGGTGAAGCCCCCCTTCTGGAAGGCCTCGTTGGACTTCGCGACCCAGCTGTTGTGCGTGCCGTCCTCCACACACGTGCGGAACGCGGGCGTGTCGAGACCGTCGACCTTGGCGGCCAGCTCGATCAGCTTGCTGTTCTTCGCGTACGCGTCGTCGGGCTCGGGCGGCTGGTTCTCGAACAGCACGTCGTGGTACGCGGGGAACTTGCCGGCGTCCTGGGCGCAGGCCGCGGCGTTCGCGGCGTTGCGGGAGCCGGTGCCGCCCATGTTGCCGTCGATGAGGGTGACCAGGTGGTACTCCACCTTGAGCTTCCCGGCCTCGGTCAGCTCGTGCAGGGTCGAGCGGTAGGCGTCCTCGAAGCCCTTGCAGGCGGGGCAGCGGAAGTCCTCCCACACCGTGAGCGTGGACTTGGCGTCATCCTCGCCGACGGGGATCGCGAGGGCGTCCTTGCCCTGTGCGCCCGAGGGCGCGACGACCGGGCCCGCGCTGTCGCTGCCGTCGTCCTTGCCGGCGTTCGCCGCGACGACGCCGATGATCGCCGCCAGGCCCAGCACGCACACGACGCTCGCGGCGACGATCAGCGTCCGGCGACGCCGCTCCCCGGCCTTCTGCTTCTCGCGCTCGACCGCCAGCCGCTCCCTGGCGGTGCGCTTCCCATCACGATTCTTCTCGCTCACACCCCGGAAACGAACCGGGGAGGCGTGCAGCGCCTCCCCGGTCCCAGGTCCACCCGTTCGGGTGACCGAATGCTCCGCGTCCGGCGCGAGCCGGACCCGTTCGAGCCGTCACGCCTGGCCGCGTACGCCCTTCGCCAGTTCGCCGGCGAGCGCCCGGACGGCCTCGACGCCGGCCGCGTCGTCCGGGGCGTCCAGCATCCGCTTGACGAAGGCCGAGCCGACGATCACCCCGTCGGCGAAGCCGGCCACCTCGGCCGCCTGCACCGCGTCGGAGACCCCGAGGCCGACGCAGACGGGCAGGCCGCTGCCGGTGGCCCGGGTGCGTTCGACCAGGTCCTGGGCCTGCGCGCCGACCGACTCGCGGGTGCCGGTGACGCCCATCAGCGAGGCGGCGTAGACGAAGCCGCTGCCCGCCCCGGTGATGGTGGCGAGCCGCTCGTCCTTGCTGCTGGGCGCCACGACGAAGACGGTCGCGAGGCCGTGCTTGTCGGCGTGCTCCCTCCACAGCGCCGACTCCTGCACGGGCAGGTCGGGCAGGATCGCCCCGGCCCCGCCCGCCTCGGCGAGCTCGGCGGTGAACCGCTCGACGCCGTAGCGGTCGATGGGGTTCCAGTACGTCATGACGAGCACCGGCTTGCCGGTGGCCGCGTGGGCCTCGCGGACCGTGCGCATCACGTCGGCGATCCTGACGCCGCCGCGCAGGGCGATGTCGTCGGCGGTCTGGATGACCGGGCCGTCGAGGACGGGGTCGCTGTGCGGCAGACCGACCTCGACGACGTCCGCGCCGCCGTCGAAGGCGGCCTTGATCGCCTCGATGCCGCCGTCCACGGTCGGGAACCCGGCCGGGAGGTAGGCGATGAGGGCGGCGCGGCCCTCCGCCTTGGCGGCGGCGAGGGTGTCCGTCAACAGCCGAATGTTGCCGCTCACTTGGCGTCCCCCTCGATCTCGGCGAGGTCGGCGGCGTCGGCCTCGACCTCGGCGTCGGTGTCGTACAGGCCGAAGTAGCGGGCGGCGGTGTCCATGTCCTTGTCGCCGCGGCCGGACAGGTTGACGACGATCAGCCCGTCCTTGCCCAGCTCCTTGCCGACCTCCAGGGCGCCGGCCAGCGCGTGGGCGCTCTCGATGGCCGGGATGATGCCCTCGGTGCGCGACAGCAGGCGCAGCGCCTGCATGGCCGCGTCGTCGGTGACCGCGCGGTACTCGCCGCGGCCGGAGTCCTTGAGGTAGGAGTGCTCGGGGCCGATGCCCGGGTAGTCCAGGCCCGCGGAGATCGAGTACGGCTCGGTGATCTGGCCCTCGTCGTCCTGGAGGACGTAGGACCGGGAGCCGTGCAGGATGCCGGGCTCGCCCGCGGTGAGGGTGGCCGCGTGCTCTCCGGTCTCGATCCCGTGTCCGGCGGGCTCGCAGCCGATGAGGCGTACGCCGGTGTCCGGGATGAAGGCGTGGAAGAGGCCGATGGCGTTGGAGCCGCCGCCGACGCAGGCGATCGCCGCGTCGGGCAGGCGTCCGGCGCGCTCCAGGATCTGGCGGCGGGCCTCGACGCCGATGACGCGGTGGAAGTCGCGGACCATGGCCGGGAAGGGGTGCGGTCCCGCGACGGTGCCGAACAGGTAGTGGGTGCGGTCGACGTTGGCGACCCAGTCGCGGAAGGCCTCGTTGATGGCGTCCTTCAGCGTGCGGCTGCCGGACTTCACCGCGACGACCTCGGCGCCCAGCATGCGCATCCGGGCCACGTTGAGGGCCTGGCGCTGGGTGTCGATCTCGCCCATGTAGATGGTGCAGTCGAGGCCGAACAGGGCGCAGGCGGTCGCGGTGGCGACGCCGTGCTGGCCGGCGCCGGTCTCGGCGATCACGCGCGTCTTGCCCATGCGCTTGGTGAGCAGCGCCTGGCCGAGCACGTTGTTGATCTTGTGCGAACCGGTGTGGTTGAGGTCCTCGCGCTTGAGGAACACCCGGGCGCCGCCGGCGTGTTCGGCGAACCTCGGCACCTCGGTGAGGGAGCTGGGGCGGCCGGTGTAGTGGACGAGCAGATCGTCGAGTTCGCGGGCGAACTCGGGGTCGTGCTTGGCCTTGTCGTACTCGACGGCCACCTCGTCCACGGCGGCGACGAGGGCCTCCGGGATGAACTTGCCGCCGAAGGCGCCGAAGTAGCCTTCGGCGCTGGGGACTTGACCCTCCGGGTCGGGGATGAAGAACTCGCTGGGCATGCGGAAACCTCACGGTGAGCTTGGGAAACACCTGATAGCCGTGGGGCGTGGGGTTGTCAGTCGGCTACGGGCCGTCAGTGGCTGGTCGCGCCCGCGCGGCGGCAGCCGCACATCGAATGGAGCCCCGCGCCCTTGAAGGGGCGCTGCCATCGACGCCCGTTGACCTGCCCAGGTTCGTCTCCGATGACGTATCGCACACGTCGACCATGCACGCGCCGTGCGGGCGCGCGGCAGCCGCGCGGGCGGCAGCCGCGTGCGAGGCGGGCGTACCGGTCCGTGGCGGGCACGGTCGTCGTCGGAGTCATCGGAGGTCAGCCTAGCGGGTGATCAACTACGCCCGTGGCGCAGCGCGGGGTGTTCGCCCGCCGCGACCAGGTCGGCGACCGCCGTCTTGGGGTCGCGGCCGGTGACCAGGGACTCGCCGACCAGGACCGCGTCGGCACCGGCGTTGGCGTAGGCGATGAGGTCGTGCGGGCCCCGGACGCCGGACTCGGCGATCTTGACGAGGTGGTCGGGGATCTCGGGGGCGACCCGTTCGAAGGTGCCCCGGTCGACCTCCAGCGTCTTCAGGTTGCGCGCGTTGACGCCGATCACCTTGGCGCCGGCGTCCACCGCGCGCTCGACCTCGTCCTCGTCGTGGACCTCGACGAGCGGGGTGAGACCGATGGAGACGGCACGCTCGATCAGCGACTCCAGGGCCGACTGGTCGAGCGCGGCCACGATCAGCAGCGCGAGGTCGGCGCCGTACGCGCGGGCCTCCCACAGCTGGTACGAGGTGACGATGAAGTCCTTGCGCAGCACCGGGATGTCCACGCGCGCGCGGACGGCCTCCAGGTCGGCGAGCGAGCCGCCGAAGCGGCGCTGTTCGGTGAGGACGGAGATGACGGCCGCGCCGCCCGCCTCGTAGTCGGCGGCGAGGCCCGCCGGGTCGGCGATCGCGGCCAGCGCGCCCTTGGACGGGCTGGAGCGCTTGACCTCGCAGATCACCTTGACGCCGTCGCCCTTGAGCGCGGCGACCCCGTCCTTGGCTGCGGGAGCCTTCGCCGCGCGCTCCTTGAGCTCGTCGAGGCTGACGCGCGCCTGCCGTTCCGCGAGGTCGGCACGGACTCCGTCGATGATCTCGTCGAGCACACTCACGCGAGCGGCCCCCTTCCAGACGGTTGACAGTTCCAGCGACCAGGGAAATCCATGGCCACTGCGATGGTATCCGGAGGAACCCGAAGGCCTCACATCCGCTTGACAGCGGTCCCACTACCTGGACGTCCGGGGCGCGATCAAGGGTGCAGCCAGCCACCGAACGGCAGGTTCCGGGCAACCGTGAAGACCAGCAGCAACGTGCCCAGCGTCCACAGGTGCGCGGTCCCGAGGTCGAGGCGCGTCGGGCGGCCGCGGGCCGCGCGGACCACCCAGACGGTCCACAGCACGGCGAAGCCCAGGTAGGCGGCCACGGCCATCGCGTTGGCGTGCAGGGCGGCGGTGAGGTCGCCGTGCACGAAGGCGTGGGCGCTGCGCAGTCCGCCGCAGCCGGGGCAGTACAGGCCGGTGTACCGCAGGAGCGGGCAGATCGGGTAGTGGCCGGGCTCGTTGGGGTCGACGGCCCCGACGTACGCGAAGGCCCCGGCCACGGCCGCGAGAAGCGCGGCGGGCACGGCGATCCGTTTCAGGAGGTCTCCCCGGGAGGGCGTCCCAGAAACGGGCGAAGGCGGTGTTGGGGGCGGGTCGGGAGGCGGTGTCACGCTGCGGCTGTCGGCGTTCACCGGATCTCCTTCGAGGATGCCCCGGCTTTCAGGCCGGGTGTATCGAACCCCTGCGGAGCAGGGCAGACGGCGGGGTTGTGCCTCACGACGGAAAGGACGACTACAGGATCGGGTAAGTTGCATACCGTGCGTAGCGAGAACCAAGCGCGCATGACGCGCCGAGCGAGAACCAAGTAGGCGCACACCAACGCTTTCGGGCGACCGGGCAGGTTCCGTCCCGGCTGGTGCTGAGGGAGTCAGACCTCGCTGGTCGCTGACCGGCGGGGCTTCCTGAGCCAGGAATCCCCCCGCCTTCAGCTGGGGGAGGGTTCAAGCCTCGCATTGTGCCCCGGTGACGGGTTCCACGCGCGCGTGAGGGGCGGCCGGTCGTCCACCGGCCGCCCCTCACGACGACGTACGAGAGGCGAGGTCAGCTCTCGGCGGTGGCCGGGGTGGGGCGAGCCGTCGCGACCTGGTGCACGGGGTGGGCTTCCTTCGGCTGGCCCAGGCCCATCGAGCGCATCACGGCACCGACGACGCCGCCGAGGACGACGATCACCATGCCGGCCCAGAAGCCCAGCGGCTGCGCCATCACCATGAACGCGCCCGCGACGCAGAAACCGATGATGGCGATGGTGACACCGGTCCAGGCGGCCGGGGTGTGTCCGTGGCTGCTGCCCGCCATGACGTTGCTCCTCGTTGCTGTCTGTTGCTGTCTGTGTGTCGTACTGCTCGTCGCTCGCCGTACGTGATGCACAGGCGGTACGCGCCGTACCTGTCCGAGCCGGTCGCTCGGCGTCCATTGTCCCGTACGCGCACGCGTACCGGACGCGGGGGTCGCTTCCGATGACGTCTGATTCACCACATCGGTGACGCGGGAGCCGTCAGGCCGGTCCGGTGCCCGTCGGGTCCTCGCCGCGGTCCAGGGCCTTCCAGATCTCCTCGGGCCGGTCCGGGTCGGCGGCGGCCGGCCTGCGACGGGGGCGGGGGGCGCCGCTCCGCTCGTAGCGGCCGGACATGGCGGGCCACAGGCTGCCGTAGCGCAGGGCGAGCAGCCCGGCCAGGAGGATCAGCGCGCCGCCCACGGCCGCGGCGTACGGCCAGGCGGTGTGGCTGAGCGACGCGACGGTGGCGGAGGTGTCTCCGGAGGCCTGGGCGGCCTTCTCGTCGAGCGCGGAACTGTCGGACGCGCCGAACAGGGCGGCGGCGACGATCCCGGCGCCGGAGAGCGCGAGGAGCAGGGCGACCGCGAAACGGCCGGCCCGGCGGACGGCGAAGACGGCGACGAGCGCGGCGAGGCCCACGATGGCGAGCGCCGCGGGGACGCCGGTGACGTCGCTGCCCTGGGCGGTCAGGGGGAAGTCGCCGCCGGGCACGGTCGCCGTGCCCTCCGACCAGCGCTGCCGGGTCGCGAGCAGGGCCACGGCCGCGCCCAGCGCACCGCTCAGCAGGGCGAGGGCCAGACTCCGGCGGCCGGACCGGGCGGGTCCGGCGTCTTCGGAACGGGGGTGAGGAACAGCAGTCACGTACCCCACTATCGCCTGGACCCCGGGCGAACCGTCACCCGGGGTTACGTGAGAAGCACCCCACTTTTCAGGGAAAGCGCGTACCCGCCGCGTACCCGCCGCGTACGCGCCGCCCTCGTACTCGCCTACCCGCCCAGCCGGTTGGCCGTGTGGACCGCGCGCAGGACCGCGGCCGCCTTGTTGCGGCACTCCTGGTCCTCGGCGACCGGGTCGGAGTCGGCGACGATGCCGGCGCCGGCCTGGACGTAGGCGGTGCCGTCGCGCAGCAGGGCGGTGCGGATGGCGATGGCGGTGTCGGAGTCGCCGGCGAAGTCGAGGTAGCCGACGCAGCCGCCGTACAGACCGCGGCGGGAGGGCTCCAGTTCGTCGATGATCTGCATGGCGCGGGGCTTGGGCGCGCCGGAGAGGGTGCCCGCGGGGAAGCAGGCGGTGAGGACGTCGAAGGCGGTGCGGCCCCGGGCGACCCGCCCGGTGACCGTCGAGACGATGTGCATGACGTGCGAGTACCGCTCGATGGACATGAAGTCGACGACCTCGACCGAGCCGGGTTCGCAGACCCGCCCGAGGTCGTTGCGGCCGAGGTCGACGAGCATGAGGTGCTCGGCGCGCTCCTTGGGGTCGGCGAGCAGTTCGTCGGCGAGGGCCTGGTCCTCCTGCGGGGTGGCCCCGCGGTGCCGGGTGCCGGCGATGGGGTGGACCATGGCCCGCCCGTCCTCGACCTTGACCAGCGCCTCGGGGGACGAGCCGACGACGTCGAACCCCTCGAAGCGGAACAGGTACATGTACGGGGAGGGGTTGGTGGCGCGCAGCACGCGGTAGACGTCGAGCGCGCTCGCGGTGCACGGCGTCTCGAAGCGCTGGGAGGGGACGACCTGGAAGGCCTCGCCCGCGCGGATGCGCTCCTTGACGTCCTCGACGGCTGCCTGGAAGTCGGGGCCGCCCCACAGCGCGGAGTACTCGGGGAGTTCGGAGGGCGGGAGGACGGCCGGGGGCTGGGCCACCGCGCGCGAGAGGTCCGCCTCCATGGCGTCGAGGCGGGCCACGGCGTCCGCGTGGGCCTCGTCGACGCCCGTGTCGAGGTCGTTGTGGTTGATCGCGTTGGCGATCAGCAGGACGGAGCCCTCCCAGTGGTCCATGACGGCGAGGTCGCTGGTGAGGAGCATGGTCAGCTCGGGCAGTTTCAGGTCGTCGCGCTCGCCGGGGCCGATCTTCTCCAGGCGGCGGACGATGTCGTAGCCGAGGTAGCCGACCATGCCGCCGGTGAAGGGCGGCAGACCGTCCTGGTGGGGGGTGTGGAGGGCCTCGATGGTGGCGCGCAGGGCGGCGAGGGGGTCGCCGTCGACGGGGACGCCGACGGGCGGGGTGCCGAGCCAGTGGGCCTGGCCGTCGCGGGCGGTGAGGGTCGCGGCGGACCTCACGCCCACGAAGGAGTACCGAGACCATTGGAACGCTGTGCGGCCGTTCTCCGCGGACTCCAGCAGGAACGTGCCGGGGCGCTCGGCGGCGAGCTTGCGGTAGAGCGCGACGGGGGTGTCGCCGTCGGCGAGGAGCTTGCGGGTGACCGGGATGACCCGGCGGTCGGTGGCCAGCTTGCGGAACGTCTCGAGGTCCATGGCGGCAGACCTTACTGATCCGAGCGGGGGGTGCCGGACGCTGTGCCGGAATCGGCGTCCTTCAGCAGCACGTCGGCGTCGAAGCAGGTGCGGGCGCCGGTGTGGCAGGCGGCGCCGACCTGGTCGACCTTGACGAGCACGGTGTCGGCGTCGCAGTCGAGGGCGACGGACTTGACCCACTGGAAGTGGCCGGAGGTGTCGCCCTTGACCCAGTACTCGCTGCGGCTGCGCGACCAGTAGGTGCAGCGGCCGGTGGTGAGGGTGCGGTGCAGCGCCTCGTCGTCCATCCAGCCGAGCATGAGCACCTCACCGGTGTCGTACTGCTGGGCGATGGCGGGGACGAGCCCGTCGGGGCTGCGCCTGAGGCGCGCGGCGATCTCCGGGTCGAGGCTGCTGGGCGGAGGCGTGCTGGTCATGGGGCCATTGTGCCGCGCGGCACGAGCGGTCTCGGGGCGGTGTCCACTGGATGAGCAGGAGCGGCCTGGAAGGCCTCCATGAGGGGCGGTGGTCGGGAGACGGGTGGGCGGACCTCGTACGTGGTCGTAGGCTGACTGCATGTCGACTTTCGCCAAGCGTGAACGGCTCCTGCTCGCCGACCTCTTGGAAACCGCGGGTCCGACCGCGCCGACCCTGTGCGAGGGCTGGCAGACCCGCGATCTCGCCGCGCACGTGGTGGTCCGCGAGCGTCGGCCCGACGCCGCCGGGGGGCTGCTGATCAAGCAGCTGGCGTCCCGGCTGGACAAGGCGATGGAGGAGTTCGCCGCCAAGCCGTACGAGGAGCTCATCCAGCTGATCCGTACCGGTCCGCCGCGTTTCTCGCCCTTCCAGCTGAAGCAGATCGACGAGGCGTCCAACACGATCGAGTTCTACGTCCACACCGAGGACGTGCGCCGTGCGCAGCCGCAGTGGTCGCCGCGCGAGCTCGACCCGGTCTTCCAGGACGCCCTGTGGTCGCGGATGGAGCGCACGGCCCGGCTGATGGGCCGCTCCGCCGCGACCGGTCTGGTGCTGCGCCGCCCGGACGGCCGTACGGCGGTCGCCAATCGCGGCACCCCGGTGGTGACGGCGACCGGCGAGCCGTCGGAGCTGCTGTTGTTCCTGTACGGCCGGCAGAACGCCGCCCAGGTGGACCTGGCCGGCGACGACGACGCGATCACGAAGCTGCACGGCGGCAAGCAGCTCGGGATCTGAGAGGACCGGCCGTGATCAAGGTCGCCATGACGAGCGTGTACGTCGACGACGTCGCGAAGGCGCACGCGTTCTACACGGAGGTGCTGGGCTTCGAGACCCGTATGCACATGGACCTCGGGGGCGGCTCCCTGTTCGTCACCGTGGGCGCGCCCGAGGGGGCCCAGCGGGATCTCCAGCTGCTGCTGGAGCCCGGCCAGGGCCCCATCGCGGAGCCGTACCGAGCGGCGCTGCGGGAGGCGGCGCTGCCGTGCATCGTGTTCTCCGTGGACGACGTCCAGGCGGAGTTCGAGCGGCTGCGGGGGCTCGGCGTCCGCTTCGCGCAGGAGCCGCAGGAGCAGGGTCCGGTGATCTCGGCCGTGCTGGACGACACGGTCGGCAACTTCGTGCAGCTGGCCCAGCCGAAGGGGTAGGCCCCAGCCGCCCCGGCCCCCTTCGGCCCATGGGTCAGCGAACGGGGTGGCCCGCCTCCCGGAGGGACTGCTTGACCTCGCCGATGCGCAGGTCGCCGAAGTGGAAGACGGAGGCGGCGAGGACCGCGTCCGCGCCCGCCTCGACGGCCGGGGAGAAGTCGGCGAGGCGGCCGGCCCCGCCGGAGGCGATGACCGGGAGCGTGACGTGCTTGCGGACGGCGGTGATCATCTCCAGGTCGTAGCCGTCCTTGGTGCCGTCGGCGTCCATCGAGTTGAGCAGGATCTCGCCCGCGCCCAGCTCGGCCGCCCGGTGCGCCCACTCGACGGCGTCGATGCCGGTGCCCTTGCGGCCGCCGTGGGTGGTCACCTCGAAGGTCCCGGAAGGGGTCCGCCGGGCGTCCACCGAAAGGACCAGCACCTGGCTGCCGAAGCGCTCGGCGATCTCCTGTATCAGCTCCGGGCGGGCGATCGCCGCGGTGTTCACGCCCACCTTGTCGGCGCCGGCCCGCAGCAGCTTGTCGACATCCTCGGGGGTGCGCACCCCGCCGCCGACGGTGAGCGGGATGAACACCTGCTCGGCGGTGCGGCGCACCACGTCGTAGGTGGTCTCGCGGTTGCCCGAGGAGGCGGTGATGTCCAGGAACGTCAGCTCGTCGGCGCCTTCGGCGTCGTACACCTTGGCCATCTCGACGGGGTCGCCCGCGTCGCGCAGGTTCTGGAAGTTGACGCCCTTGACGACCCGGCCGGCGTCCACGTCCAGGCAGGGGATGACTCGTACGGCCAGGGTCATGCGGGGGCTCCTCGGAACGCCTCCACCTCGACCTCGACGACCAGGCTGGGGTCCACGAAGCCGGAGACGATGATCATGGATGCGGCGGGGCGGACGGTGTCGAACAGCTCCTTGTGGGCGCGTCCGACGTCGTCCACGTCCCGCGCGTGGGTGAGGTACATGCGCGTGCGCACGACGTCGTCGCGGCCGAGGCCCAGCTCCGCCAGGGCCGAGAGGGCGACGTTGAAGGCGTTGACCGTCTGCTCGTAGGGGCCGCCGCCGGCGATCTGGCCGTCCACTATCGACGTGCAGCCGGAGACGAGCACCAAGCCGTTGGGCAGTTCCACCGCCCGGGAGTACCCGAAGGTCTCCTCCCAGGGCGCGCCGGTCGTAACGCGTCGCAGATCGCTCACTGGGCTACCGCCTCCAAGGCCTCTTCGAGGGTGAACGCCTTCGCGTAGAGCGCCTTCCCGACGATCGCGCCCTCGACACCGAGCGGCACGAGCGCGGCGATGGCGCGCAGGTCGTCGAGGGAGGACACGCCGCCGGAGGCCACGACCGGGCGGTCGGTCGCGGCGCACACGGTGCGCAGCAGCTCCAGGTTGGGGCCCTGGAGGGTGCCGTCCTTGGCGATGTCGGTGACGACGTAGCGCGCGCAGCCCTCCTTGTTCAGCCGGTCCAGCGTCTCGTAGAGGTCGCCGCCGTCGCGGGTCCAGCCCCGGCCGCGCAGGGTCGTGCCGCGCACGTCGAGGCCGACGGCGATCTTGTCGCCGTGCTCGGCGATGACCTTGGCGACCCACTCGGGCGTCTCCAGGGCGGCCGTGCCGAGGTTGACGCGCTTGCAGCCGGTGGCGAGGGCGGCGGCGAGCGTGTCGTCGTCGCGGATGCCGCCGGACAGCTCCACCTTGATGTCCATCGCCGCGGCGACCTCGGCGATCAGCTTCCGGTTGTCCCCCGTGCCGAACGCGGCGTCCAGGTCGACCAGGTGCAGCCACTCGGCGCCCGACCGCTGCCAGGCGAGGGCGGCCTCCAGGGGGGAGCCGTAGGAGGTCTCGCTGCCGGACTCGCCGTGCACCAGGCGGACGGCCTGGCCGTCGCGGACGTCGACGGCGGGGAGGAGTTCGAGCTTGCTCACAGGGTTCCGATCCAGTTGGTGAGGAGCTGGGCTCCGGCGTCGCCGGACTTCTCGGGGTGGAACTGCGTGGCCCACAGGGCGCCGTTCTCCACGGCGGCCACGAACGGCTCGCCGTGCGTCGTCCAGGTCACCTTGGGGGCCCGGATCGCCGGGTTGCGCGACTCCAGGGTCCAGTCGTGGACGGCGTAGGAGTGCACGAAGTAGAAGCGGGCGTCGGCGTCGAGGCCGGCGAAGAGCTGGGTGTCGGCGGGGGCGTCGACGGTGTTCCAGCCCATGTGCGGGACGATCTCGGCCTTGAGCGGCTCGACCGCGCCGGGCCACTCGTCGAGGCCCTCGGTCTCCACGCCGTGCTCGATGCCGCGCTCGAACAGGATCTGCATACCGACGCAGATGCCCATCACCGGGCGTCCGCCGGACAGCCGGCGGTCGACGATCCAGTCGCCGCGCGCCTCGCGCAGGCCCTTCATGCAGGCGGCGAAGGCGCCGACGCCCGGCACCAGCAGTCCGTCGGCGTTCATCGCCGTGTCGAAGTCGCGGGTGATCTCCACGTCGGCCCCGGTGCGCGCGAGGGCGCGTTCGGCGGAGCGGACGTTGCCGAAGCCGTAGTCGAAGACCACGACCTTCTTGGTTGCGGTGCTCAATTCCAGACCTCCAGCCGCATGACGCCCGCGACGAGGCACATCGCGGCGCCGATGGAGAGCAGCACGATCAGGCTCTTCGGCATCTGCTGCTTGACGAAGGAGTAGACGCCGCCGGCGAGGAAGAGGCCGACGACGATCAGCAGGGTCGACAGTCCGGTCATGGTCTACAGGGCGCCCTTCGTGGAGGGCAGGATGCCCGCCGCGCGCGGGTCGCGCTCGGACGCGTAGCGCAGGGCCCGGGCCAGCGCCTTGAACTGGCACTCCACGATGTGGTGCGCGTTGCGTCCGTAGGGCACGTGCACGTGCAGCGCTATCTGCGCCTGGGCGACGAAGGACTCCAGGATGTGCCGGGTCATCGTCGTGTCGTACTCGCCGATCATCGGCGCCATCTTCTCGGGCTCGGTGTGCACGAGGTAGGGGCGGCCGGAGAGGTCGACGGTGACCTGGGCGAGGGACTCGTCCAGCGGGACCGTGCAGTTGCCGAAGCGGTAGATGCCCACCTTGTCGCCGAGGGCCTGCTTGAAGGCGGCGCCCAGGGCGAGCGCGGTGTCCTCGATGGTGTGGTGGGAGTCGATGTGCAGGTCGCCGTCGGTCTTCACGGTGAGGTCGAACAGACCGTGCCGGCCGAGCTGGTCGAGCATGTGGTCGTAGAAGCCGACGCCGGTGGCGATGTCGGTCTTCCCGGTGCCGTCGAGGTCGATCTCGACCAGGACGGACGTCTCCTTGGTCGTGCGCTCCACGCGTCCAACCCGGCTCATGAACCCTGCTCCTTCTTGATTGCGCGGACCGCGTCGAGGAACGCGTCGTTCTCTTCGGGCGTGCCGGCGGTGACCCGCAGCCACCCGGGGACGCCGTTGTCCCGGACCAGGACGCCCCGGTCGAGGATCTTCCGCCAGACGGCGTGGGCGTCGTCGAACCGGCCGAACTGCACGAAGTTGGCGTCCGAGGCGGTCACCTCGTAGCCGAGCTCCAGCAGTTCGCTCACCAGGCGGTCCCGTTCCGTCTTCAGCTGCTCGACGTACTTCAGCAGCGTGCCGGTGTGCTCCAGGGCGGCCAGGGCGGTCGCCTGGGTGACGGCCGAGAGGTGGTACGGCAGCCGGACGAGCTGCACGGCGTCCACGACGGCCGGGTGCGCGGCGAGGTAGCCGAGGCGCAGTCCGGCCGCGCCGAAGGCCTTCGACATCGTCCGCGAGACGACGAGATTCGGCCGACCTTCGAGCAGCGGCAGCAGCGAGTCGCCGTGGCTGAACTCGACGTAGGCCTCGTCCACGATCACCATGGACGGCTTGGCGGCCTGCGCGGCCTCGTACAGCGCGAGGACGGTCTCGGCCGGGACGGCGGTGCCGGTGGGGTTGTTGGGGGTGGTGACGAAGACGACGTCGGGCCGGTGCTCGGCGATCGCCTCGCGGGCCGCGGCGACGTCGATGGTGAAGTCGTCGTGGCGCGGTCCGGAGATCCATCCGGTGCCGGTGCCGCGCGCGATGAGGCCGTGCATCGAGTACGACGGCTCGAAGCCGATCGCGGTGCGGCCGGGCCCGCCGAAGGTCTGGAGCAGTTGCTGGATGACCTCGTTGGAGCCATTGGCCGCCCACACATGGGCGAGGCCCACCTCGTACCCGGAGGTGTCCGTGAGGTACTCGGCGAGCCGGGTGCGCAGTTCGACGGCGTCCCGGTCCGGGTAGCGGTTGAGGTTCCGGGCCGCCTCGCGCACCCGCTCGGCGATCCGCTCGACCAGCGGCTCGGGCAGCGGGTAGGGGTTCTCGTTGGTGTTCAGCCGTACGGGGACGTCCAACTGGGGCGCGCCGTAGGGGGACTTGCCGCGCAGCTCGTCCCGTACGGGAAGATCGTCGATTCGGAAGCTCACTTGCTCGTCGGTACCTTCCAGGCGAACCTTGCCTTGATAGCCGCGCCGTGGGCGGGCAGGTCCTCCGCCTCCGCGAGCGTGACCACGTGGTGCGCGACCTCGGCCAGCGCCTCGCGCGTGTAGTCGACGATGTGGATGCCGCGCAGGAAGGACTGGACGGACAGGCCCGAGGAGTGGCAGGCGCACCCGCCGGTGGGCAGGACGTGGTTGCTGCCGGCCGCGTAGTCGCCCAGGGAGACCGGGGCCCAGGGGCCGATGAAGATCGCGCCCGCGTTGCGCACGCGGTCGGCGACGGCGGCGGCGTCGGCCGTCTGGATCTCCAGGTGCTCCGCGCCGTAGGCGTCGACCACGCGCAGGCCCTCGTCGACGCCGTCGACGAGGACGATCGCGGACTGCCGGCCCTTGAGCGCGGGAACGATCCGGTCGTCGATGTGCCGGGTGGCCGCGATCTGCGGTTCCAGCTCCTTCTCCACCGCGTCCGCCAGCTCGACGGAGTCGGTGACGAGGACGGCGGCGGCCAGCGGGTCGTGCTCGGCCTGGCTGATCAGGTCGGCGGCGACGTGCACCGGGTCGGCCGTGGAGTCGGCGAGGATCGCGATCTCGGTCGGGCCGGCCTCGGCGTCGATGCCGATCTTGCCGGTGAAGTAGCGCTTGGCGGCGGCGACCCAGATGTTGCCGGGGCCGGTGACCATGTCGGCGGGCGGGCAGGACTCGGTGCCGTGGGCGAACATCGCGACGGCGGTCGCGCCGCCGGCCGCGTACACCTCGTCGACGCCGAGCAGCGCGCACGCGGCGAGGATCGTCGGGTGCGGCAGACCGCCGAAGTCGGCCTGCGCCGGGGAGGCGAGCGCGATGGACCCGACGCCGGCCTCCTGGGCCGGGACGACGTTCATCACGACGGAGGACGGGTAGACCGACCGTCCGCCCGGCGCGTACAGCCCGACGCGGTCGACCGGAACCCACTTCTCGGTCACGGAGCCGCCCGGCACGACCTGGGTCGTGTGCGTCTGGCGGCGCTGTGCGCGGTGCACGAGGCGGGCGCGGCGGATCGACTCCTCCAGGGCGGCGCGCACGGCCGGGTCGAGTTCCTCCAGCGCGCGCGTGAGGGCTTCGGCGGGCACCCGCACCCGGTCGAGCCTGACCCCGTCGAACTTCTCGGCGAAGTCGATCAGCGCCGCGTCGCCCCGATGATGCACGGCCTCGCAGATCGGACGCACCTTCTCCAGGGCGGCCGAGACGTCGAAGTCGGCTCGGGGCAGCAGGTCGCGCAGGGCGGGTCCCTCGGGGAGGGCGTCGCCGCGCAGATCGATTCGGGCCAGGAAGGAATGTTGCAGCACATCGTCAATTCTCTCAGACCGGAATCGGGGGGTGTTCGCGCGTATCAATGGCTGATACAGAACGTGGCCGGATCCGGAAGATCACCCTCACTCGTTGCGTTCACGGGGTCACCGGCGGGCATGAACGGTTGTGCGAAACGGTGGGCCGCGAGCAGCGGGAAGCGGCAGGAGGGACGGAACAGCGTGACCGAGGGGGCCGGCGTCCACGCCGGGGACGTGCCGGAGGACCTGACCGCGGCCGAGGCGGGCATGTGGCAGGCCTTCCGCAACGGCAGCGTGTACGACCTGAGCAGCGGCGACACGGTCGTCGACGATCCGCACGGGGGCCATCCGTGGGGCGAGGAGCGGACCGTGCGGGCGCGGATCGTGGCCTGGCTGCTGCTGGCCGGGCCGCCCGCGCTCGCGGGCCGGGTGTCCTCGCTGAAGCTGGTCGGCGTGCGGATCAGCGGCGCGCTCGACCTCGCGGGCGGCACGGTGGAGCCGTACGTCGAGCTCAGACGGTGCCGGTTCGATCGGGACGTGCTGCTGCCGGAGGCGCGGGTGACGACGCTGCGCATGGTGGACTGCTCGGTGCCCCGACTGGAGGCGGCGCGGCTCCAGACGGAGGGCGATCTGCATCTGCCGCGCTGCCGCTTCCACAACGGCGTCCGGCTCACCGACGCGCACATCGGCACCGACCTGCTGCTCAACCAGGCGATCGTCTACCGCGACCGCACGGGTCGCTCGATCGCCGCCGACGGGCTGACCGTCGGCCAGGACCTCCAGGCAGAGCTGCTGGAGTCGCACGGCGAGCTGAGGCTGCGCAGCGCCAAGATCGGCGTCTCGCTGAGCCTGCGCGGGGCCCGGCTGACCAACCCGTACACCCGGTTCGCGCTCAACGCGCCGCAGCTGACCGTGGAGCGGTCGATCTATCTGACCCCGGCCGGCGTCGGCGGCCTGGCGCTGAGCGGCACGACCCCCGCGCGCGGGACGCGCGTCCAGCGCTTCGAGTGCCGGGGCGGGGTGCGGCTGGACGACGGGCGGTTCGGGGACGCCGTCGACCTGGAGCGGGCCCGGTTCGACCTCACCGACGAGCAGGAGCTGTCGCTGCGCCGGGTGCAGACGCCCGAGCTGCGCTTCCTCGGGGAGAAGCCGCAGCGCGGCAAGGTGGTGTTGTCGGGGGCGCGGGTGGTCAACCTGGTGGACCGCGCGGCGGCCTGGCCGGACCCGGGCAATCTGCACATGGGCGGCTTCACATACGAGAATCTGGTGCCGCAGGGTCCGTTCCCGCTGGCCGAGCGGCTGGGGTGGGTGGCCGCCGCGACCGCCGAGTACAACCCCGAGCCGTACGAGCGGCTGGCGGCGGTGCTGCGGGCGGGCGGCGAGGACGAGGACGCGCGCGAGGTGCTGCTCGCCAAGCAGCGCCGCCGCCGCGAGACGCTGCCGCCGGCGGCGAAGCTCTGGGGGTACGCGCAGGACTGGACCGTCGCCTACGGGTACCGGCCCGGCCGGGCGGCGGTGTGGATGGCGGTGCTGTGGGCGGCGAGCTCCCTCGCCTTCGCGCACGCCGACCATCCGCCGGTCAATCCCCAGGGCCACCCGCCCTGGAACCCGGCCCTGTTCGCCCTGGACCTGCTGCTGCCCGTGATCGACCTCGGCCAGACCGGCCAGTGGCGTCTGCACGGCGGCTGGCAGTGGGTCCAGGCGTCGATGGTCCTCCTGGGCTGGATCCTGGCGACGACGGTGGCGGCGGGGGCGACCCGGATGCTCCGCCGCGGGTGACGTCTGCGAGTGGTCGGCCTTTACCGTCCCTTGACCTGGCGTCGTACAACTTTTTACGGACTGCCCCTGCCCTCTGGCGCATCCCCGAGCTGCGGCTTTTCAATGGCAAAACCATGGCTCTGCTGCCCCCCTTCATCCGTGCCCCCAGGACGGCGACGTCCCGGCGCGCGCGGAACACAGCCCCCCACCTCCTCGCAGGGCTCCCCGCCGACGACGAGGTGCTCCTCGACGTGCCCGACGACCGTCTCGGACCCGCGCTGGTCGCGGCCGGGCTGGGCGCGTACGGGACCGCCGCCGCCCTGCTGGCCGACACCCGGGAACGGGCCGAGTGGGAGTACCGCGACCGGTACGCGACCCGCCTCGCCTCGTTCGCGCGCTCCCGCCCCGAATGGTTCGAGGAGTGGCGGGCCGCCGCTCCACGCGATCCCGACGTCCTGCTGGTGGCCGCCCAGCTCGCGGTGGACCGCGCCTGGCGCTCGCCCGCGCGGGCCGAGCTGCTGCGCGAGGTCAGCCCGCTGATCACGGCGGCCGCGCAGAGCGACGTCCGCGACCCGGTGCCGTGGCGGATAGCCCTGGACCACGCGCGCGGGACCGGAGCCGGGCACAAGTACTTCGGCGAGCTGTGGGAGGCCGCCGTCCGGCGCGCCCCGCACCACTACGGCTGCCATGTGGCCGCCAAGCGCTATCTCGCCGAGTCCTGGCACGGCTCCCACCGCGAGTGCTTCGACTTCGCCGACCGGGCCGCCCAGGACGCCCCGGCGGGCTCGCTGGTCCAGGCGCTGCCGGTCCGCGCGGCCTTCGCGTACCTGACCGACGGCTGCGGTCCCGAGGTGCCGCGCGCCCGGCTCGACGACGCCGCCGACCGCGCGGCCGTCCTCTCGGCGCGTTTTCCGGCCTCCGATCCCTGGACGGCCGAGATCCGCAACCTCCTGACGTACGTCCTGGTCCGCCTCGGCCGCCGCGAGGACGCCCTCGCCCAACTGCGTCTGATCGGCCCGTACGCCACCTCTTTCCCCTGGGGCCGGCTGTCGGACGACCCGCTCGGACACTTCCTCGCGGTGCGCGAGTCCGTGTGCGCGGGGCCGTCGGGGCAGCCTCCGGGGCATCCAAGGACTGGGCACGGGGAACGCGCGCACCCCGGGGACCACTAGGCTTCTGCGCCGTGACCACCGTCCGGCTGCCGCTCTTCCCCCTGAACTCGGTGTTGTTCCCGGGGCTAGTGCTCCCGCTCAACGTCTTCGAGGAGCGCTATCGCGCCCTGATGCGCGATCTTCTGAAGACGCCAGAGGAGGAATCGCGCCGCTTCGCCGTCGTCGCCATCCGCGACGGCCACGAAGTGGCGCCCAGCGCACCCGGCATGCCCGACCCGACGGCGCTGCCCCAGCGCGGGCCGGCGGCCGGCTTCGGCGAGGATCCCGCCAAGGCGTTCCACGGCGTCGGCTGCGTGGCCGACGCGGCGACGATCCGGGAGCGGGCCGACGGCACCTTCGAGGTGCTGGCGACCGGGACGACCCGGGCGCGGCTGCTGTCGGTGGAGTCGTCGGGCGCGTTCCTCACGGCGGAGCTGGAGGAGCTGCCGGAGGACCAGGGCGACGAGGCGGGCGCGCTCGCGGAGGGCGTGCTGCGGGCCTTTCGGCAGTACCAGAAGCGGCTGGCGGGCGCCCGGGAGCGGTCGCTCGCCACCGGCGCGGATCTGCCGGACGAGCCTTCGGTGGTGTCGTACCTGGTGGCGGCGGCGATGATGCTGGACACGCCGACCAAGCAACGGCTGCTCCAGGCCCCGGACACCGCCTCTCGGCTGCGGGACGAGCTGAAGCTGCTGCGCACGGAGACGGCGATCCTGCGCAGCCTGCCGTCGCTGCCCGCGGCGGACCTCACGCGCGGGCCGACGAGTCTCAACTGACGTCACTCCCGGAAGGCGCGCATGGCGAAGAAGGCGAAGAAGCAGCAGCAGTCCGGCGGGACGCCCGCCACGGTGGCCCTGACGGCCGCGGGCGTGGACTTCACGGTCCACGCCTACGACCACGATCCGAACCACCCCTCCTACGGCGAGGAGGCGGCCGAGGCGATGGGCGTCTCCCCCGACCGGGTCTTCAAGACCCTCGTCGCGGACGTCGACGGGGCGCTGACGGTGGCGGTGGTGCCGGTCGCGGGCTCGCTGGACCTCAAGGCGCTCGCGTCGGCGGTGGGCGGCAAGCGGGCGGCGATGGCCGACCCGGCGCTGGCGGAGCGCACCACGGGCTATGTCCGCGGGGGCATCTCACCGCTGGGCCAGCGCAAGCGGCTGCCCACGGTCCTCGACGACTCGGCGAAGGCCCACACGACGATCTGCGTCTCGGCGGGCCGACGGGGCCTGGAAGTGGAACTCTCCCCCACCGCCCTAGCCGAACTCACCGAGGCGGTCCTGGCCCCAATCGGCCGCACGTAACCTGAACCGGCGACCCCTCACCCGAGCAAGCCGGCCCCCTTTCCCGAGCGAATCGCCCTGCCCGCTTCCCGAGCAAGCGAGCGGGCCGACACTTTCCCGAGCGAGTCGGCCGCCCCTTTCCCCGAGCGAGCGCGCCCCTCTTCCCCGAGCGAGCCGCCCGGCCCGCTTCCCGAGCAAGCGGGCCGCCACTTTCCCAAGCGAGCCCGTCGCCCCTTTCCCCGAGCGAGCGGGCCCCTCTTCCCCGAGCGAGCCGCCCGGCCCGCTTCCCGAGCAAGCGGGCCGCCACTTTCCCGAGCGAGTCGGCCGCCCCTTTCCCCGAGCGGGCGCGCCCCTCTTCCCCGAGCGAGCGCGCCCCTCTTCCCCAAGCGAGCCACCCGCCCCTTCTCCCAAGCGAGTCGGCCTCCCTTCCCCCGAGCGAGTCGGCCCGCCCGCCCCTTTCTCCCAAGCGAGTCGGGTGGTGGGTGGGCATAGGTCGGGGGTCTGGGGGCGGAGCCCCCAGGGGGTTGCGCACGGTGACGGGCCTGCGCCTATGGGCCGGGGTGCGTGGAGGGGCCGGGGTGCGGCTGCGGAGCGTCGTGCTGCTTCGGGTACGGGTCCGGTGCGTACGGCTCCGGGTCCCGGGGACCGAACAGCGCCGTGAGCCCCAGGTGGACCACCAGCGCGGCCACCGGCCAGGCCAGCCACGCCCCCTTCGCGGTGAGCTTCAGCGGGCCGGAGAACGTCTCGCCCTGTCCCGCCGCCTTCGCCGCCGCGATGACGTCCTGGGCCGGTCCGAGCCACATCCCGAGCCGCCACGCCAGGAGCGAGGCGAGGAACCCGCCGACGGCCAGCGCGACCACCAGGGGCACGCTGCCGCGCCGCCGCCAGGCGAACACCGCCAGCGCGCTCACGGCGCCGCAGGCCATGGCCAGCAGAGTGAACGTTCCGTCCGCGCCCGCGGCCTGCTCGCCCTCGGCGTCGGCCGGGACCACCACCCACTTGCCGTCCACGACACCGCCGACCTTCGGCATGCTCGGCGCGAGCCACACCCACAGCAGGCCGAGCACCACACCGGCGACCGCCACCGCCACCGTGACCACGGCGGCCTCCCGCAGCTCGGTCTTCATACCGGGACCGTCCTGCCCGTACGTGACGTGCGCGGCGGCCGCGCCCGGGTAGCGGGGGTGGCCGCCCGGCGGCGGCCAGGCGTCGTGCGGTGACGGTTCGTGCGGGGGCGGAGGGGGAGTCAGCGGTGCGGTCACCCTGACATCGTGCCAGGCGCGCCCGTGGGGCGCGTCATCGGACGGCGGCCCGCCGGTACGCCCAGGTGGCGACCGCCAGCGAGACCACGCCGACGCCCGCGCAGACCGCGAGGTCGCCGAGGACGAAGGCCCAGTCGGGGCTGGACCGGAAGGTCCGCGCGAAGGCCTCGACGCCGTAGGTGGAGGGCAGCAGATCGCGGGTGAAGCGCACCGCCTCCGGCATCCGGTCGGGCGGCAGCACGCCGAGCAGCAGCGCGGCGGACATGCCGAGCTGGCCGAGCACGGTGGCCAGCTCGGGCCGGGGCGCGAGCAGCCCGAAGGCCGCGCCGAGCCCGGACAGCGCGGCGCCCGCCAGCGGGATGACCAGCGCCAGCACCCACAGGTGGGTCAGCGGCAGCCCGAACAGCACACAGCCGAAGACGGCCGTCACCAGCGTCCCCGGCACGGTGAAGGACGCGTACGCGCCCGCCGCGCCCAGCACGACGGCGGCCGGCGGCACCGGGAGCGTCGCGTAGTGGTCGAGGCCCCCGCTCGCCCGCAGCTGCCCGAAGTACTGCGCGAGCAGGTTCAGCGCGACGAACGCGACGACGAGGACCGCCGAGCCGGCCACCACGGCCTCCGCCTCGCGTCCGCCGTCCACGACCCCGCGCATCATGATCAGGATGCCGACCGACTGGAAGGTCGCCACGAACAGCAGCGGGATCCGCGCCACCCGCGCGCGGGACAGCTGCGCCCGGTACACGGCCACGAGCGACGGCCACAGCCGGGCGCGCGGGCCCAGCTCGGCCGCCTCCCGGACCGGCTGCTCGTCCACGGCCAGGACGCTGTTCGGCAGAACCTCTGCGGGTACGACACTCACGTCGCGCTGCGCTCCCTCTCGGAGTTCACTCCGTCAGTCGTCCTGTTCGGTACGGATGCGATGGCTGTCGTGCTCAAAACGGATGCCATGACTCTCGTGCTCGGTCCGGGAACGGCGGCCGGTGCGTTCACAGCCTCACCAGCCCCTGCCGCGCGGCGCCGCCCAGCGCCAGGTAGACGTCCTCCAGGCTCGGTGTGGCGAGGGTGAAGTCGTCCAGGGCGGCGAAGGCGGCCCCGCCGGTGACGGTGGCGACGATCGCGCGGGCCTCCTCGGGGGCCAGCCGCAGCGTCCAGCGGCGGCCGGACTCCACGGCCCGCTCGCGCAGCGCGGCGACCTCGGGCACGTCCAGCGGCGCCCGCTCCCGCCACACCAGCTCCACCCGCACCTCGCCGGCGACCTGTTCCTTCAGGCCGGACGGCGTGTCGCAGGCGATGACGCGGCCCCGGTCGAGGACGGCGACCCGGTCGAGGACGGTCTCGGCCTCGATGACGTTGTGGGTGACGAGCAGGACGGTGGTGCCGCGTTCGGCGCGCCGCCGGTCCACGGCGGACCACACGGCGCGCCGGGCGACGGGGTCCATGCCGGTGGTCGGCTCGTCCAGCACCAGCAGGGGCCGCTCCCCCACCAGGGCGGTCGCGAAGCAGGCGAGCCGCCGCTGTCCGCCGGACAGCTTGCGCAGAGGGCGCGCGGCGAGCGGGGTGAGCCCCAGCTCGTCGAGCACGGCGTCCCGCTCCTGGCGGGCCTGCCGCACTTCCAGGCCGCGCAGGCGTCCGGTGGTCTCGGCGGCGAGGGAGACGGTGAGTTCGTCGAGGGCGGTGGACTCCTGGCCGAGGTAGGCGAGGAGGCGGGCGGCCCGCTCGGGGTGGCGCACGATGTCGTGGCCGAGGATCTCCACGCTGCCGGTGTCGGGCCGCATCAGCCCGGTGACCTGCCGGACGAGGGTGGACTTGCCGGCCCCGTTCGGCCCGAGCAGCCCGAAGATCTCCCCGCGCCGGACCTCGAGCCGTACGTCGTCGGTGGCGCGGACCTCGGGCGTGGCGGGGACGCCGCGCCGGCCGCGTACCGCCGGATAGGTCTTGGTCAGGCCGCGCACGGCACACACGACCTCGTCGCTGTGCCGAAATGTCGGTGCCGCGCGCTTACTCACAAGGGACGAGACTACGGGGTCGACGCCCCCCGCTCACCGCCGGGTCCGCCCGTCCCGGCCGCCCCCGGCGCGGCGCGGCGCGTTCAGTCGCCCGCGGGTGCGTGTTCCGGCGTGGTGCGGACGTCCACCTCGCGCCAGAATCCCGCCCGGATGGCGTAGCGGTCGTGCTCGTCGATCTGGTCGTCCTTGTGGGCGAGCAGGCCGAAGCGGGCCGCGTAGCGCAGCAGTTCGCCGTCGACGCGGTGCGGGATGCGCGGGTACATGCCGGACAGCTTCTGGAGGTGGCCCTGGTCGCCGAGGCGCTCGGTCCAGCGCCGGGCGAAGACCTGCCCCACCTCGTAGGGGTCGCCGCCGACGGTGGTGATGTCCTCCTCGCGGTCGGCCCACCGCTGCTCGGCCGTGGTGAGCTGGGCGAGCGTCGGCATGGACGCGGCCTCGGCGGGTTCGGCGGCGACTCCGGGCCGGTCGACCCAGCCCTTGTCGGAGGACCAGCGCAGGGTCGCGGTCGCGGGGTGCTGGACGGCCTGGACGCCGGGGGCGCGCAGGGCGGCGAGGTCCTTCGGGGTGGGGACGCCCTTCGGCGTGGGGACGCGCTCCTGCGCGCCGTTCTCGGCGGCGGGCGCGCCGGCGTGCTCGGCCTCCTCGACGGTCCGCTCGGCGGCGGGGGCGAGACCGGAGTCGGGCAGCGGCGCGGAGAGGATCGCGGCGATCTCGGGCCGGGGCGCCGGCGGCGGCGCGCAGACCCCGCCGAGGTCCTTCGCGCGGACGGCCTTGGTGATCCACGTGCGGTCCAGCACCCGCCGTTCGTCGGCTTCGGCGACCAGGTCCTCGGACTGGTTGTAGTCGCCGTCGGCGGCCTGGACGGCCCACAGGTGGACGGCGACGCCGTGCTCCTTCGCGGCCATCATGCCGGGCAGCAGATCGCCGTCGCCGGTGACCAGGACGACGTCGGAGCAGGCGCGGTTGCGGGCCAGTTCGGTCAGTTCGGCGTGCATGGCGGCGTCGACGCCCTTCTGCGCCCAGCGGCCGTCGCTGCGGGTCAGGGCGCCCAGGCGGACGGTGACCCGGGGCATCACGCGCAGCCGGCGGTGCTCGGGCTGCGGGACGCGGTCGGGGGCGCCGTCGAACCAGTAGATGCGCAGCAGGGGCCGTTCCGTGTCGGACTCGGCCTGTTCGCGCAGCCCCTGGACGAGGGCGGAGTGGTCGACGGTGATCCGGGACCGCGAGGGCTCTCCGGCGAGGAGACTCGCGGCGGCCCCCAGCAGATACCCGGCGTCCACCAGGACGATGCAGCGGTCCACACGACTCACCCTCTTCCCGGGAGGTTTGCTTCGGGCTTCCTTCGAGTCTGCCCGACGGCGCGGGGGTTAACGGCCCGAACTCGATCTTCGGCGTGGCGTTTCGGGGCGGGGCGCTCCGACGAACCCTGTCACAGACGGTAATTATCCGAAATGCGGCACAAGTCAGCCTATGTGAATCTGGTCGCGGCCCTGGCCCCAACCCTCGACAGGAGGCAGATCCCCATGGCCAAGAACAAGAACCGTGAGCGCAAGCAGCCGCAGTCCGAGCGTGGTCGGCAGGAGGCGCGGCAGCCCTCCCTGGAGACGCAGAGCGAGCCCCACCTCGCGCAGCCGACACCCGGCGATTCGGCCCACAAGGGCCGGCAGAAGCGTTTCGGTCACAACTGACCTCCGTGCGAGGGCTGTTGCAGCCCGGGTACACCGAGGGGCGCATCCGATTCCGGATGCGCCCCTCGCGCGTGGGTCCGTGGGACCGTCAGCCCGCCAGGCAGGACGGGCCGAGCAGCACCTTCAGATCGCCGAACAGCGCCGGATCCGGCTTGACCCGGTGCCGGTCCAGGCGCAGCACGGTCGTCCTGGTCGGGCCCTGGAGCTTGATGCGGACCTCGCTGTCGCCCTTGTGGTGGCTGAGGATCTCGCCGAGGCGGCTGACCATCGGCGGGGTGACCCGGGTGGCGGGGATGGTGAGGACCACGGGCGCGTTGGTGCCCGCGTTGGACAGGTCCGGGACCATCAGCTCCATCGCGACCAGCCGCGGCACGTCCTCCCGCTTGTCGAGGCGGCCCTTGACGAAGACGACGGCGTCCTCGACGAGTTGGGTCGACACGAGCTGGTAGGTGGCGGGGAAGAACATGCACTCGATCGAGCCGGCGAGGTCCTCGACGGTGGCGATCGCCCAGGCGTTGCCCTGCTTGGTCATCTTGCGCTGGAGGCCCGAGATGATGCCGCCGATGGTGACGACCGCGCCGTCCGAGTGCTCGCCTCCGGTGAGCTGGGAGATGCCCGCGTCCGCCTTGTCGGACAGCACGTGCTCCAGGCCGAACAGCGGGTGGTCGGAGACGTACAGGCCGAGCATCTCGCGCTCCTGCGCGAGCAGGTACGTCTTGTCCCACTCGTCATCGGTGAACTGCACGTCGAGTCCGAAGCCGGGCTCGCTGCTCTGCTCCTCGCCCATCCCGCCGAAGAGGTCGAACTGTCCCTCGGCCTCCTTGCGCTTGACCGCGACCACGTTGTCGATCATCGGTTCGTACTGCGCGGTGAGGCCCTTGCGGGTGTGGCCCATCGAATCGAAGGCGCCGGCCTTGATCAACGACTCCGTGGTGCGCTTGTTGCAGACGACCGCCTCGACCTTGTCGAGGTAGTCGGGGAAGGAGCTGTACTTCCCCTTCGCCTTGCGGCACTTGATGATCGACTCGACGACGTTGGTGCCGACGTTGCGGACGGCGGAGAGGCCGAAGAGGATCACGTCGTCGCCCTGGGCGGCGAAGTTGGACTGGGACTCGTTGACGTTCGGCGGGAGCACCTTGATGCCCATGCGGCGGCACTCGTTGAGGTAGATCGCGGACTTGTCCTTGTCGTCCTTGACCGAGGTGAGCAGCGCCGCCATGTACTCGGCGGGGTAGTTCGCCTTCAGGTAGGCGGTCCAGTACGAGACGAGCCCGTACGCGGCGGAGTGCGCCTTGTTGAACGCGTAGCCGGCGAACGGGACCAGCACGTCCCACAGGGCCTGGATGGCCTCGTCGCTGTAGCCCTTGTCGCGGGCGCCCTTCTGGAACAGGACGAAGTTCTTCGCCAGTTCCTCGGGCTTCTTCTTGCCCATCACGCGGCGGAGGATGTCGGCCTCGCCGAGCGAGTAGCCGGCGATGATCTGGGCGGCCTTCTGCACCTGCTCCTGGTAGACGATCAGGCCGTAGGTGACGTCCAGGACCTCCCTGAGGGGCTCTTCGAGCTCCTTGTGGATCGGGGTGATCTCCTGGAGCTTGTTCTTGCGCAGCGCGTAGTTGGTGTGCGAGTCCATGCCCATCGGGCCCGGACGGTAGAGCGCCGACACGGCGGAGATGTCTTCGAAGTTGTCGGGCTTCATCAGCCGCAGCAGCGAGCGCATGGGGCCGCCGTCGAACTGGAAGACGCCGAGGGTGTCGCCGCGCTGGAGGAGTTCGAAGGTCGTGGGGTCGTCGAGCGGGAGGCTCAGCAGGTCGATGTCGACGCCCTTGTTGGACTTCACCATCTTGACGGCGTCGTCCATGATCGTCAGGTTGCGCAGGCCCAGGAAGTCCATCTTCAGCAGGCCGAGCGACTCACAGCTCGGGTAGTCCCACTGGGTGATGGTCACGCCGTCGGTGTGCCTGACCCAGACGGGCACGTGCTCGGTGATGGTCTCGCTGGACATGATCACGCCGGCCGCGTGCACGCCCATCTGCCGGACCAGGCCCTCGACGCCCTTGGCGGTGTCGATGACCTTCTTCACGTCCGGCTCGTTCTCGTACATCCCGCGGATCTCGCCCGCCTCGCTGTAGCGCGGGTGCGAGGGGTCGGTGATGCCGTTCAGGTCGATGCCCTTGCCGAGGACGTCGGCGGGCATCGCCTTGGTCAGCCGGTCGCCCATCGCGTACGGGTAGCCCAGCACGCGCGCGGAGTCCTTGATGGCGTTCTTCGCCTTGATCTTGCCGTAGGTGCCGATCATGGCGACCTTGTCGGCGCCGTACTTCTCCGTCACGTACCGGATCACCTCGACGCGCCGGCGCTCGTCGAAGTCGATGTCGACGTCGGGCATGGAGACGCGCTCGGGGTTGAGGAACCGCTCGAAGATCAGGCCGTGCGGGATCGGGTCGAGGTCGGTGATGCCCATGGCGTAGGCGACGATCGAGCCGGCGGCGGAGCCTCGGCCCGGGCCGACGGCGATGCCCTGGTTCTTGGCCCACATGATGAAGTCGGCGACGACGAGGAAGTACCCCGGGAACCCCATCTGGATGATGACGTCCATCTCGTACTCGGCCTGCTTCTGGCGGTCCTCGGGGATGCCGCCGGGGAAGCGGCGCTCCATCCCGCGCCGGACCTCCTCCTGGAACCAGGTGACCTCGGTGAAGCCGTCCGGGATGTCGAACTTCGGCATGAGGTTCTTCGCCTCGAACATGCCGCTCGTGTCGATCTGCTCGGCCACCAGGAGCGTGTTGCGGCAACCCTCCTGCCAGGCGTCCGAGGAGTCGATGGCGTACATCTCGTCCGTGGACTTCAGGTAGTAGCCGGTGCCGTCGAACCGGAAGCGGTCGGGGTCCGAGAGGTTCTTGCCGGTCTGGATGCACAGCAGCGCGTCGTGCGCGGCCGCCTCGTGCGCGTACGTGTAGTGCGAGTCGTTGGTGACCAGCGGGGGGATGCCGAGCTTCTTGCCGATCTCCAGCAGGCCGTCGCGGACCCGGTGCTCGATCTCGATGCCGTGGTCCATCAGCTCCAGGAAGTACCGGTCCTTGCCGAAGATGTCCTGGTACTCGGAGGCCGCCTTCAGCGCCTCGTCGAACTGGCCGAGGCGCAGCCGGGTCTGGAGCTCTCCGGAGGGGCAGCCCGTGGAGGCGATGAGGCCCTCGGACCACTGGGAGATGGTCTCCTTGTCCATGCGGGGCCACTTCTGGAGCCAGCCCTCGGCGTACGCGTCCGAGGAGAGGCGGAAGAGGTTGTGCAGGCCCGTCGCGTTCGCCGCCCAGATCGTCTTGTGGGTGTAACCGCCGGAACCGGACACGTCGTCGCGCTTCTGGTGCGGCTGGCCCCACTGGATCTTGCGCTTGTTGCGCCGGGACTCCGGGGCGACGTACGCCTCGATGCCGATGATCGGCGTGACGCCCGCCTTGCGCGCCGAGTGGAAGAAGTCGTACGCCCCGTGGAGGTTGCCGTGGTCGGACATGGCGATGTGCGTCATGCCCATCTCGTTGCACGCGTCGAACATGTCCTTGAGCCGCGCGGCACCGTCCAGCAGGGAGTACTGGGTGTGGACGTGCAGGTGCGTGAACGGCGGCTTCGACACGGCTCGGGCCTCCAGGGAAACGACGACGCCAGGCTGCGGGCAGTCTGGGGGGACAGCGTCGAAGTCTATGCCTCGGCGGTGACACTCCGGCGGCTCACCCGCGTACCTTCACGCGGGGCCGCGGGCACTTTCGCCGGCGGCCGCACGTTGGACGACGACAGAAACGCTGTCGTACATGTCATGCACCAGGAGGCACCCCGCGATGTCGGTTCCGCAGCTCAACGACGAGCCTCGCGGCGAGGAGATCCTCGCCGTCTTCGACACCGCCTTCGGCGAGCTCCTGGCCGCCGACCCGGCTGCGTTCCGCGTGAAGTTCCGCAAGATGGCCGCCTCGGCCTTCGCCTTCTACCGGGGCACGGCGTGCCTCTTCTACCACGACCTGGACGCGTCGAGGGGCGAGAACGCCGGGCGCGGCGGCGGCCGGATGTTCAGTGGCCCGTACCTGGACGAGCGCACCTCGCGCGTGTGGATCCACGGCGACCTGCACGCGGAGAACTTCGGCACCTACATGGACTCCCAGGGCCGGCTGATCTTCAACGTCAACGACTTCGACGAGGCGTACGTCGGCCCCTTCACCTGGGACCTGAAGCGCTTCTCCGCCTCCATCGCGCTCATCGGGTACGCGAAGGCGCTCGGCGACGAGCAGATCACCGAGCTTGTCGAGGTGTACGCGGGCGCGTACCGCGAGCGCGTGCACGCGCTGGCCGGCGGCGCCAAGCGCGACGAGGTGCCGCCGTTCACGCTGGACACGGCCGACGGGCCGCTCCTCGGCGCGCTGCGCATGGCCCGCTCCCTCACCCGCTTCGGGCTGCTGGACTCGATGACCGAGATCCGTGACTTCGAGCGCCGTTTCGCGCCCGGCGGCGGCGCGATCGAGCTGGACGCGGCCACGCGCTACAAGGTGCTGGCGGCCTTCGACGGCTATCTGGAGACGCTGCCGGAGACGTCCCTGGCCCGCCCGGACTCCTACCGGGTGAAGGACGTCGTCGGCCGCCGGGGCATCGGCATCGGCTCGGCGGGGCTGCCCTCGTACAACATCCTGCTGGAGGGCCACAGCGACGCGTTGGAGAACGACGTGGTGATCTACATCAAGCAGGCCCAGACCCCGGCCGTCTCCCGGCACGTCACGGATCCGGCGATCCGCGACTACTTCCAGCACGAGGGCCACCGCACGGTGATCTCCCAGCGCGCCCTCCAGGCGCACGCCGACCCGTGGCTCGGCTGGACCGAGCTGGACGGCGCGGGCCAGCTGGTCGCCGAGGTCTCGCCGTACGCCGTCGACCTGGACTGGGGCGACATCGACGACCCGGAGGAGATCGCGGCCGTCGTCGCCGACCTGGGCCGGGCGACGGCCACGATGCACGCGGCGGCGGACGACACCTCCGGCGAGTCGCTGGTGCCGTTCTCCACCGAGCGGGCGATCGACGCGGCCATCGCCGCCGACGAGGACGGCTTCGCCCCGCTCCTGGTCGACTTCGCGCACTCCTACGGCGCACGCGCGCGTGCGGACCACCAGATCTTCGTCGACCTGTTCCGCAACGGCCGGATCCCGGGACTGTGACGCGATCCCGGTGACGCCGTCCCGGGCGCTGTGCCGCGTCCATAACGAATAGGGCTCTGCCGGGGACCCTTCAGCAGTCCACCACAGGAACGCGTGACAGACTCTCCAGCGCCATGGACATATCCGGAACCCGACTCAGAGCCGTACGCGCGGCGCTGTTCACGGCCTTCGTCGTGACGCTCAGCACCGCGTCGCACGTCCTGCTGTCCCGGGCCCCGCTGCCGCTGAACACGGTGGCCGCCGTCGCGGTCGCCGTGTTCGTCCTCGCGTACGCCCTCGCGGGCCGCGAGCGCGGCTTCGGGCGGATAGCCGCCCTGCTGATCCCGCTGGAGCTGGCGGCCGACACGGTGTTCACCACCGGCCAGCACGTCTGCTACGGCCGGGCGGGCGGCCCGGTCGCCGGCCCGCTGGCCTCGGTCGGCTGGGACGTGCTGTGCGGCGACGGCACCCCCGTCGGCGCGCCGCTGGCGCACCTCGCGGGCGCCGACACCGACGCCGACCGGCTCGGCGGGGTGCTGGCGCACGCCGACCCGGTCACCGCCTGGCTGCTGCTCGGCGCCCATGTCCTCGTCGGCCTCGTCGCCGCCGCCTGGCTGCGCCGGGGCGAGCGGGCGCTGGCCCAGCTGATGCGGGCGGCCGGTGCGACGACGTTCCGGCCGCTGCTGCTGGCCGTCGCCGCCGTGACCGTACGACGCGCCCCGGCGGCCCGCCGCCTGCCGCGGCCCGCGCACCGCACGGCCACCGCCCGTGAGCGGATCCTCGTGCACTCCCTGGGACGCCGCGGCCCACCGCGCCGGGCCGCCCTCGCCTGAGCACGACCAGTCCCCACACACGTATTGAGCGCACCTCGGCGGTGCGCGTCCCACAGGGAGAACACCCACATGAGCAAGCGGAACACCCAGGCGGCGAAGACGGCGGCCCGGGAGCGGCTGCGCGTCGAGCGCGAGCGCCAGGCCAAGCGGGCCAAGATCAAGCGTCAGGTCATCGTGGCCTGCTCGGCCGTCGGCGTGCTGGCGGTGGCCGGCGGCATAGGCTACGCGGTCGTCCAGGCCAACAAGCCCGGCTACTGGGAAGAGGCCAAGGACGCCAAGCTGGTCAAGCCGGCCAACAGCACCGGCGAGAACGGCACGACCGTCGTCGTCGGCAAGAGCACCGCCAAGAAGACCCTCACGATGTACGAGGACCCGCGCTGCCCGGTCTGCGCCCAGTTCGAGCAGACCGTGGGCTCCGCGGTGAAGGCCGACTACGATGCCGGCAAGTACAAGATCCAGTTCGTCGGCGCGACCTTCCTCGACAACAGCCTCACCGGCGAGGGCTCCAAGAACGCGCTGAGCGCCCTGGGCGCCGCGCTGAACGTGAGCCCGGAGGCGTTCCTCGAGTTCAAGACCGCGCTGTACTCGGCGGAGTACCACCCCGAGGAGAGCGACGACAAGTTCAAGGACGACAGCTACCTGATCAAGGTGGGTGACTCGGTCCCCGAGCTCAAGGGCAACAAGAAGTTCCAGGACGCCGTGAAGAACGGCACGTTCGACAAGTGGGCCCTGGAGATGTCCAAGACGTTCGACGACGCGGGCGTGTCGGGCACCCCGACGCTGAAGATGGACGGCAAGACGCTGACCGGCTCCGACGGCAAGAACGCGCCGATGACGGTCGCCGACTTCCAGACGGCGGTGGCCGCGGCCCTCAAGGGCTGATCCGACGCCGAGCCGAAGAGCGGGCGAACTTTTGCCGGTTCGCCCGCTCTTTGTCGTACTGGTCAGTAATCTGATCGCCTGTGACCAGTCGATACAGATCAACTGAGAGTTCCAACGCGCCCGTTGACGGCGCCGCCTCCCTCGCCCCGCGCCGTCGTACGGTCGTCAAGGCCGCGGCCGCCACCGCGGTGCTGGCCGGGCCGCTCGTCGCCGCGCTGCCCGCGCGGGCCGTCGAACAGGCCCCGGCCTTCCTGCACGGCGTCGCCTCCGGGGACCCGCTGCCCGACGGCGTCCTGCTGTGGACCCGGGTGACGCCCACCGCCGAGGCGATACCCGGCT
Organism: Streptomyces sp. NPDC002328; assembly: GCF_042890065.1. Lineage (NCBI taxonomy): Bacteria > Bacillati > Actinomycetota > Actinomycetes > Kitasatosporales > Streptomycetaceae > Streptomyces > Streptomyces sp. NPDC002328. The sequence goes on from NZ_JBIARQ010000001.1 coordinate 324,211, forward strand.
CCGGGCTCGGCCCGGACACCGAGGTCGAGTGGGTCGTCGCCAAGGACAAGGCGCTGACGGCCATCGTGGCCAAAGGCTCCGTCACCGCGCGCGCCGCCTCCGACCACACCGTCAAGGCCGATGTGCGCGGCCTCGCCCCGGCCACCGACTACTGGTTCCGCTTCTCGGCCGGCGGGACCGACTCCCCCGTCGGGCGCACCCGCACCACGCCGGCGGCGGACGCCTCCGTCCCGAACCTGCGCTTCGGCGTGGTCTCCTGCTCCAACTGGGAGGCCGGCTACTTCTCCTCGTACCGGCATCTCGCCGCCCGCGGCGACCTGGACGCCTGGCTGCACCTCGGCGACTACATCTACGAGCACGGCACCGGCGAGTACGCCGCGCGCGGAACCGTCGTCCGGCCGCACGCCCCCGCGCACGAGATCCTCACCCTCGCCGACTACCGCACCCGGCACGGCAGATACAAGACCGACCCCGACCTCCAGGCCCTGCACGCCAAGGCGCCCTGCATCGCGATCTGGGACGACCACGAGATCGCCAACGACGCCTGGTCGGGCGGCGCGGAGAACCACACCGAGGGTGCCGAGGGCGCCTGGGCGGACCGTCAGGCGGCCGGCAAGCAGGCCTACTTCGAGTGGATGCCCGTCCGCCCGGCCATCGCCGGCACCACCTACCGCCGGCTGCGCTTCGGCAAGCTCGCCGACCTCTCCCTCCTTGACCTGCGCTCCTTCCGCTCGCAGCAGGTCAAGTTCGGCGACGGCAAGGTCGACGACCCGGAGCGCACGCTCACCGGCCGCGCCCAACTCGACTGGCTGAAGGCCGGTCTGACGGCGTCGGACACCGCCTGGCGGCTGGTCGGCAACTCCGTGATGATCTCGCCGCTCGCCCTCGGCTCGCTCCCGGCGTCCCTGCTCAGGCCGCTCGCCAAGCTGCTCGGCCTGCCGCAGGAGGGTCTCGCCCTCAACACCGACCAGTGGGACGGCTACACCGACGACCGCCGCGAAGTCCTCGCCCATCTGCGGTCCAACGCCATCCGCAACACCGTCTTCCTCACCGGCGACATCCACATGGCGTGGGCCAACGACGTGCCGGTGGACGCCGGGACCTACCCGCTGTCCGCCTCCGCCGCGACCGAGTTCGTGGTCACCTCGGTGACCTCCGACAACCTCGACGACATCGCGAAGGTCCCCGAGGGCACGGTCTCCGCGGTCGCCGCGCCGCTGGTGCGGGCCACCAACCGGCACGTCCACTGGCTGGACACCGACCGGCACGGCTACGGCGTCCTCGACATCACCGCCGAGCGCGCGCAGATGGACTACTACGTCCTGTCCGAGCGCACCAGGGCGGACGCGACCTCCTCCTGGGCCCGTTCGTACCGCACGCGCAGCGGCACCCAGAAGGTGGAGCGGACGTACGACCCCGTGTAGGCCTGCGCCCCCGTACGGCGGCCGTCCACGGCCGCTACGGCGAGGCCGCTACAGCGAGTCGAGGAAGCCGAGCGCCACCCGCCAGGTGGCCTCGGCGGCCTCCGCGTCGTAGTCGGGGAGGTCGGGGTCGGTGTAGAGGTGCCCGGCCCCGGCGTACCGGTAGATCTCCACGTCTGCGCCCGCTCTGCCCATCTGGAGATACCAGGCGCTCAGCCAGTCGTCGGTCTCGAACACGTCCGGCTCGGCCACGTGCAGCTGCACCGGCAGCTCGTCCACCGAGACGTTCGGCGCGAGGTCCGAGGTGCCGTGCAGGAGCAGCAGGCCGCGCGCCTTGTCGTCGCCGAGGGCGAGGGTCTGCGCGACGGACGCGCCGAGCGAGAACCCCGCGTAGACCAGGCCCCTGTCCGAGTAGGGCGCGGCGGCCAGGACCGCTCTGCGCAGCAGCTCGTCCTTGCCGATGCCGTCGTTGTGGGCCATGCCCTCCTCGACCGTGTCGAACGTGCGCCCCTCGAACAGGTCCGGCGTCCAGACCTCGTGCCCGGCGGCACGCAGCCGGTCCGCCGCCGCGCGCACCGCGGGACGCAGCCCATAGGTCGAGTGGAAGAGCATGATGTTCATGAGGCCATGGTGCCAGCCGCCGCCGACAACGCCGCACGCCCGCCTAGATCGCGCCGCACGCCCGCCTCACGCATGCTTTTCGCACGCCCCACGTGCGCCGTATGTGTGCTCGACGTGTGCCTCTTCACAAAAGGAGCATGTTCGAGACCCCGCGAGGCCGGTTACGTTCGAAGGCATGGAGAACCTGCTCCGCCCCGTGATCGTGGTCGGCGGTTCGGTCCTACTGACGCTGTTCATAGGCTGGGCCACCGACCGACTGTTGTCCAAAGCCGACCGACGGCACCCGGAGACGCCCCTGTGGGGGCTGCTGCGCCGTGGCCGGATCCCGTACCAGCTCGTGCTGTGCGCCGCGCTGTTGAGAGGGTCGTACGACGAGGCCCGCCTGCTCCAGGAGCACCAGACCGGCATCGGCCGGACGCTCACGCTGGTGCTGATCGGCGCCGCCGCCTGGCTGGTGATCCGTATCGCCGGCGCGGTCGTGGAGACGTCGTACAGCCGGTACGCGCGCGTGCACCGCGACGCGGCCCGGGTGCGACGTGTGCGCACCCAGGTGTCGCTGATCATGCGGGTGGTGTCCGCCGTGGTCGGCACGGTGGCTGCGGCGGCGATGCTGCTGACGTTCCCGGCGTTCCGCGCCGCGGGCGCGTCCCTGCTGGCCTCGGCCGGTGTGCTCGGCATCGTCGCCGGTGTCGCCGCCCAGTCCACGCTCAGCAACATGTTCGCCGGGCTCCAGATCGCCTTCGGCGACATGGTGCGCATCGGCGACACGGTGGTCGTGGACGGCGAGTGGGGCACGGTCGAGGAGATCACCCTGACCTTCCTGACCGTGCGGACCTGGGACGAGCGCCGGATCACCATGCCCGTCTCGTACTTCACGTCCAACCCGTTCGAGAACTGGTCGCGCGGCACCCCGCAGATGACCGGCATCGTCTACTGGCACCTCGACCACTCCGCGCCGCTGGACGCGATGCGCGAGAAACTGCGGGACGTCCTGCGCGAGTCGCCGGCCTGGGACGGCCGCGCCTACGGCCTGGACGTCACGGACAGCACCCCGAGCACCATCCAGGTCAGGGCGCTGGTGACGGCGAAGGACGCCGACGACATCTGGACGATCCGGGTCACGGTCCGCGAGCGGATGCTCCGCTGGCTGACCGAGGAGCACCCCTACGCGCTGCCCCGCGTCAACACCGCGGACGCGATGGTGCCGCCGGGCCGCTCGAAGGGTTTGCCGTCGGGCGACGACGCCCCGTCCCACGAGGGCATGGCGTCCCTCGACGCGGCGCCCCCGCGCCAGCGGCGCGCCCACGAGTCGCCGCAGGTTGACCGCTGACCCTCAGTGTCCGCGCTCGGCACCGCCGTTGACCTGCACGATCTGTGAAGTGACATGCCCGGCGCCCGGGGAGGCCAGCCACCGCAGAGTGGCGGCCACATCCCCGGGCGTCGCGGCGCGTCCGGTCGACGTCTCCTCCACGAGCCGTTCCCGCCGCGACCGCGCGATCTCCCCGCCGAAGAACTCGGTGTCCTCGACATAGCCGGGCGCGACGACGTTCACGGTGACGCCCCGCGGCCCCAACTGCCGTGCCAGATCGTGCGCGTACGGGTGGAGCGCGGCCTTGGCGGCGGCGTACGCCCCACTGCCCGAGCCCCGGTAGGCGGCGATGGAGCTGAGGAACAGCACCCGTCCGCCGGGGCCGGTGAGCCGGTCCTTCAGGGCCTCGGTGAGCAGGGCCGCGGTGAGGACGTTGCTGCGGAAGTTCACCGTCCAGTCGCGCGCGACGACGTCCAGCGGGTCGTCGCTGTCGCCCTGCGGCTCCAGGCCGCCGTTGCCTCCGGCGCAGTGCACGAGGACGTCGACCCGGTCGAACGCCTCCCCGACGAACCACTCGACCTGCCGCACCTGGTCCGGCTCGGTCAGATCGGCGGCATAGGTCAGCGCCCCGCTCACCTCGTCCTTCGCCTTGTCCAGCGTCTCCTGCCGCCGCCCGAGCAGCAGCACCCGGTCGCCGTCGCCGGCGAAGGCCCGCGCGGCGGCCAGCCCGATGCCCGTGCCGCCCCCACTGATCACCACGTTGCGTCCCATACCCCGACCCTACGTTCGAGCCCCGGAACCGGTCACGGATTCGGTGTTCTTGACTCACCGTCAGGCTTGATGCACGGGCGGGCGACTCACCGCAGACTGCGCACGTCGAGATGGCGCAGCACCCGGTCCACGATCTCCGGATCCGCCCCGGGCTCGCTCCGCGCCGCGACCACCTCATGACGCGCCGCGCTCAGCATCTCCGCCTGGATCCGCCGCACCCGCTTCAATCGGCGCATCCGGTGCTCATGCCCCTCGCGCCGCTCGTCCTCCCCCATGTCCGGGCTGATCCGCCATCCGATGTCGAAGGCCCGCCGCACCATCTGCTCGAAGAGCTCCTCCGGCAGCTCCTCCTCGGCCTCGATCTCCCGCAGCCTCCGCTTCGCGGCCTGCGCCGCCCGCACGGCGAGCGCCTTCTCGACCTCTTTCTCATGGTCCGTGTCCGCCTGCACCCCGAGCCGCTTCACCAGCCAGGGCAGCGTCAGCCCCTGCAACACGAGCGTCGCCATGATCACCCCGAACGCGATGAACACGATCTCGTCGCGGTTGGGGAAGGGCGCCCCGCCCTCGGTCTCCAGCGGGATCGCCAGCGCCAGAGCCACCGAGGCCACGCCCCGCATCCCGGACCACCACATGACGACGGTCTCCCGCCAGGTCATCGGGATGTCCTCGTCGTAGTCCCGCTTGGCGTGCATCCGTTTGGTGAGCCAGGTCGCCGGCAGCAGCCACAGCAGCCGTACCAGCACGACGACGGCCACCACGGCCGCCGCCCAGCCCAGCATCTCGCCCCAGCGCCCGGACGCCGTCCGGATCGCGTTGTGCAGCTCCAGCCCGATCAGCCCGAACGCGACACCGGTGACCAGCGTGTCGACGATGTCCCAGAAGGTGTGCCCGGCGAGCCGCGTCATCACGTCGTCGGGGTCGGTGGCGTATTCGGCGAGGAACAGCGCGGTGGTCAGCACGGCGAGCACGCCGGACCCGTGGAACTCCTCCGCCATCACGTACGAGGCGTACGGCACGAGCAGCGTCAGCCCGATCTGGAGGGTCGCGTCCCCGAGCAGGTCCATCAGCTTGTTCGCGCCCCACCCCAGGGCGAGCCCCACGGCCGCGCCCACCACGGCGGACAGCACCAGGTCCAGCCCGGCCTCCCACGGGGAGAAGGTCCCGCTCACGGCCGCCGCGATCGCCACGTGGTAGAGCACGATGGCCGTGACGTCGTTGAACAGACCCTCGCCCTCCAGGATGGACACCAGTCGGCGCGGCAGGCCGAGCTGTCCGGCCACGGCGGTGGCGGCGACCGGGTCGGGCGGCGCGACGAGCGCCCCGAGGGCGAAGGCCGCGGCGATCGGCAGCCCCGGCACGATCGTGTGCGCCACGGCGGCCACGCACAGCATCGTGACGAACACCAGCGCGACGGCCAGCAGGAAGATCGGCCGTTTGTTCGCCGTGAACTGCCGCCAGGAGGTGCGCCGCACCGCCGCGTAGAGCAGGGGCGGCAGCAGCAGGGGCAGGATCAGATCCGGCGGGACGTTCACATTGGGCACGAAGTCGAGGACCGCGAGCACTATCCCGAGCAGCGTCATGAGGACCGGCGCGGGCAGCCCCCACCGGTCTCCCAGCGGGACGCTCACCACGGCCCCGAGCAGAAGGACGAACAGCAGGGCCAACTGATCCACGGTCAGTGCTCCGGCGGTCTAGAGATCACGAACATCCAGGGCTCCAGCCTGTCACGCTCGCCCCGCTTCTGACCGCCTTGCCCGTTTCGGCGCTACAACACCCGCCGCATCGCCCGGTGCGGAATTCCCGCGTCCGGGAACTCCGGCCCGTACGGCTCGTAGCCCAGCCGCTCGTAGAACTCCAGCGCGTGCGTCTGCGCGTGCAGATCCACCGCCGTCAGCCCGCGCGCGCGGGCCGCGTCCTCTATCCCCCGGACCAGCGCGGCCCCGACACCGAGTCCGCGCGCCTCCTTCGCGACGGCGAGCCGCCCCAGCGAGCCCACCGACGGGCCGGCGTCGTCGGTCTTCGCCGCGGCCGCCTCCCCGTGCAGCAGCCGCCCGGTCCCGAGCGGCACGCCGTCCTCCCGGATCGCCAGCACATGCACCGCGCCGGCGTCGTAGGCGTCGTACTCGATGTCCTCGGGGACGCCCTGCTCGCCGACGAAGACCTCCTTGCGCAGCGCGAAGCACGCTTCGAGGTCGGCGGGGTCCTCGGCGACGCGCACCGCGTACGCGGGTGTGCCGCTCATCCGTAGGTCTCCTCGCGGACCTGGTCCAGGGCCTGCCGCAGATCCTCCGGGTAGTCGCAGCCGAACTCGACCCACTGCCCGTCCCCGGGGTGCTCGAAGCCCAGCCGCACCGCGTGCAGCCACTGCCGGGTGAGCCGCAGCCGCTTGGCGAGCGTCGGGTCCGCGCCGTACGTCAGGTCGCCCACGCACGGGTGGCGGTGGGCGGACATGTGCACGCGGATCTGGTGCGTGCGGCCCGTCTCCAGCTTGACGTCCAGCAGCGAGGCCGCGCGGAAGGCCTCGATGAGGTCGTAGTGCGTGACGGACGGCTTGCCGTCGGCGGTGACCGCCCACTTGTAGTCGTGCTGGGGGTGCCGGCCGATGGGCGCGTCGATGGTGCCGCTGGTCGGGTCGGGGTGGCCCTGGACGAGCGTGTGGTACCGCTTGTCGACCGTGCGCTCCTTGAACTGGCGCTTCAGCGAGGTGTACGCCCGCTCCGACTTGGCGACCGCCATCAGGCCCGACGTGCCCACGTCCAGGCGGTGCACGATGCCCTGGCGCTCCGCGGCGCCGGAGGTGGAGATCCGGTAGCCGGCGGCGGCCAGCCCGCCGATGACGGTCGGGCCGCTCCAGCCGGGCGACGGGTGCGCGGCCACGCCGACCGGCTTGACGATGACGACCACGTCATCGTCGTCGTGCACGATCTCCATGCCCTCGACCGGCTCGGCGACGATCTGCACCGGCGCGGGCGCCTGCGGCATCTCGACCTCCAGCCAGGCCCCGCCGTGCACCCGCTCGGACTTCCCGACCACCGACCCGTCGACCGTGACCTTCCCCGCCGCGGCGAGCTCGGCCGCCTTGGTGCGGGAGAAGCCGAACATGCGGGAGATGGCGGCGTCGACGCGCTCGCCCTCCAGGCCGTCGGGCACGGGCAGGGTACGGATCTCGGGAATCGTGCTCACCCGTCGAGTATGCCGGACGGCCACCACCGCCCCGCACGGGCCTGTGGACAACCCCGCGCCTGTGGACAACTCCCCTGCCGGACCGGTCCCCGCGGGCTCGGTCCCCGTGCACTCGGTCCCCGTGCACTCAGTCCCCGTGCACTCAGTCCTTGTGGACGGTGCCGTCCGGGTCGAGGCCCTTGAACGACAGCAGCACGATCAGGATGCCGCCGCACACGATCGCCGAGTCGGCGAGGTTGAAGACCGCGAAGTGCTTCGGGGCGATGAAGTCCACGACCGCGCCCTCGAAGACGCCCGGCGAACGGAAGATGCGGTCGGTGAGGTTGCCGAGCGCGCCGCCGAGCAGCAGGCCGAGCGCGATCGCCCAGGGCAGGCTGTAGAGCTTGCGGGCGAGCCGGGCGATCACCACGATCACCGCCGCCGCGATCACCGTGAAGATCACGGTGAAGGCCTCGCCGAAGCCGAAGGCCGCGCCCGCGTTGCGGATCGCCTCGAAGCGCAGCCAGTCCCCGATGATCTCGATCGGCTCGTGGTGCTCCAGCTTGGCGACGACGATCATCTTGCTGATCAGGTCGAGGGCGTAGGCGAACGCGGCGACCCCGAACAGCACGGCGATCCGACGCCTGCCGCGGGGCCGCTCGGCGGAACCCTCGCCCGCCCCCTCCGCACCGGACGCCTCGCCCGAAGCCGGCGTGCCGGCGCTCCCGACGCCCGCGTCGGGCCGCTCCGGCTCGCCCCCCGCCGCTTCCGGGGTGCCCGGCGTACCGATGATGCGCTCCGCCTCTGCCACGTGAGTCCCTCAACCTAGGTACCTGACTGAGGACGAGAGTACGGCACGCCCACAGGGAGGCAGACGATCAGTACCGCCGCTCCTGTTTCTGCTTGCACTCCACGCACAGCGTGGCCCGCGGGAAGGCCTGCATACGGGCCTTTCCGATGGGGTTGCCGCAGTTCTCGCACAGGCCGTAGGTGCCGGCGTCCAGCCGCTCCAGGGCGTGCTCGGTCTGGATCATCATCTCGCGCGCGTTGGCGGCCAGCGCGAGTTCGTGCTCACGCGTGATGTTCTTGGTCCCGGTGTCCGCCTGGTCGTCGCCGGCGCCGTCCCCGGAGTCCCGCATGAGGCCGGCCAGGGCCTTCTCCGACGCGGCGAGCTCCGCGCGCAGCCGATCGAACTCCGACTGGAGGTCGGCGCGGGCCTCCTCGACCTCCTCCGGGGTCCACGGCTCCTCACCGGGGCGTACCGCCAGGTCGCCCGGCTCCGCCGCGGCGAGCCGTGCCTTGGGAACGGCGGTCTTCGCCGCCGTGGCCGTGCCAGGAGTCTTCTTCGCAACCACCGTCGTGGCTCCCGTCTGCTCCGCGGCCGTGGCCGCGCCCGCTTTCTTGGCCCTGCTCTTCCTGACGGCGCCTTCCGTGCCGCCCCCCTTCCCGACCGCACCGCCGTCACCGCTCCGCCCCACACCACCACCGGCCCCGGCGGAAGCTCCCTCGGCCTCCCCCGCGGCCCGCGCGCCCGTCTTCTTCGCGGCGCCCCTCGCCTTCGAAGCGGTTTTGCCGGCCGGTGCGGCCTCGGCCTTCGCGCCCGCGCGTGACGTCCCGGACCCGCGCGCACCCGTCGTCGCCGCCTTCTTGGCGGCCGCAGCCTTCTTTGCATCCGTCGCCCCGGCGGCCGGCTTCGTCCCGGCAGCCGACTTCGTCGCGGTCGCCCTCGCCGTGGCGGGCTTCGCGGTGGTCGGCTTCGCGGTGGTCGGCTTCGTCGTGGCCGGCTCCGCCGCCGTCGCCTCGGCGTCAGCCGTCTTCGCGGTCACCGCGCCGGCCGCCGCGCCCCTCCCCCTGTCCTTCTTCGCAGCCGTCTCCTTCACCGCCCTTGTTCCGACCGCCCCCGCGGCCCCGGCCTTCCCCGACCCCGCTGCCTTCTTCCCTCCCGGCGTCCCGCCAACCCCCGCCCCGCCCCTGCCCGCCCCCTCGGCCGCCTTCCCGCCCCCGACGGCCTTCTTCGCCCCCTTGGCGGCGCGCGCCGACGCCGCCCCCTCACCCGTCGCCCCCACCGACTTCACCGCCGTCACGGCGCGTGACGCGCTGCCTCCCCGCACGCTGTTCCCGGCCACGCCGCCGGAGGCGCCCGCGTCCGCGGATCTGCCGGACGCCGACTGCTCTACGGCGGTCTTCTTCGCCACCATGCCGCGGCCCCTTCACATATTGTGATCTTGCGCGCGAATCGTGCTGGGACGATAAATCGACTTGGGTCCCGCGGCAACGGGGCACACCGCCCGATTCGCCCGCCTCGCGCACGCCGCGCGACGAGCCTGCATGCGTTGTGCCCAGCTCTTCGCCAGGTAATCCGCCCAGTTCGCCGTCCCAGGATCCGAACACGCGCACCTCACCATTCGGGTCATACCGGACCCACCTCCATCCCTCGTCCACAGGCCCGGAAAACCGGTCGGCCGCCGTCGTCGCCGCGCCGTACACTGGGCGGAGCGAAAAGCGTGGATGGGGACGAGTAGCGGCGTACGCAGCCCAGAGCGACCCGGGGACGGTGGAAGCCCGGGGGCGAGCGCGAAGCGAAGATCACCCCGGAGCCGCCGGAGGAAAGCCCCGCCCGAGAGGCGCGGGCGAGTAGAACCGGCATCGCGACCCCAATGAGGGGGCCCACCGAGGCGCACCACGCGTCGGAGGGCCAAGGAGGGTGGTACCGCGGGAGCGCGCCGCACACGGCGTAGACAGGCAGGAAGGCTCTCGTCCCTCCGACGGAAGGCAGTACGTCCGCCGGAGGAAGCTCGTTGAACACGCAGCCGCAGTATCGCCAGGTGCCCGCCCAGGTCGACCTCCCCGCCCTCGAGCACGCCGTGCTCGACTTCTGGCGCGAGCAGAAGATCTTCGCCAAGAGCCTGGAGCAGTCCGAGGGCCGCCCCGAGTGGGTGTTCTACGAGGGCCCGCCCACCGCCAACGGCATGCCGGGCGCCCACCACATCGAGGCGCGCGTCTTCAAGGACGTCTTCCCCCGCTTCCGCACCATGCGCGGCTACCACGTGGCCCGCAAGGCCGGCTGGGACTGCCACGGCCTCCCGGTGGAGCTCGCGGTGGAGAAGGAGCTCGGCTTCTCCGGCAAGAAGGACATCGAAGCCTTCGGCATCGCCGAGTTCAACGCCAAGTGCCGCGAGTCCGTCCTGCGCCACACCGACGCCTTCTCCGAGCTGACCACCCGCATGGGCTACTGGGTCGACCTGGACGACGCCTACGTCACGATGGACCCCGAGTACGTCGAGTCGGTCTGGTGGTCGCTGAAGGAGATCTTCAACAAGGGCCTGCTGGTCCAGGACCACCGCGTCGCCCCCTGGTGTCCGCGCTGCGGCACCGGCCTGTCCGACCACGAGCTGGCGCAGGGCTACGAGACGGTCGTCGACCCGTCCGTGTACGTCCGTTTCCCGCTCACCTCCGGTCCGCTCGCCGGCGAAGCCGCCCTCCTGGTCTGGACGACGACGCCCTGGACGCTGGTCTCCAACACGGCCGTGGCCGCGCACCCCGAGGTCCCCTACGTCGTGGCGACCAACGGTGAGGAGAAGCTGGTCGTCGCCGAACCGCTCGTCGCCAAGGCGCTCGGCGAGGGCTGGGAGACCACCGGCGAGACCTTCACCGGCGCCGAGATGGAGCGCTGGACCTATCAACGTCCGTTCGAGCTCGTGGAGTTCTCGGAGCCGGCGCACTATGTGGTGAACGCCGAGTACGTCACCACCGAGGACGGCACCGGTCTGGTCCACCAGTCCCCCGCCTTCGGTGAGGACGACCTCAAGGTCTGCCGCTCCTACGGCCTCCCGGTCGTCAACCCGGTCCGCCCGGACGGCACCTTCGAGGAGTCCGTCCCGATGGTCGGCGGCGTCTTCTTCAAGAAGGCGGACGAGAAGCTCACCGAGGACCTCCAGGAGCGCGGCCTCCTGTTCAAGCACATCCCGTACGAGCACAGCTACCCGCACTGCTGGCGCTGCCACACCGCGCTCCTCTACTACGCGCAGCCGTCCTGGTACATCCGCACCACCGCCGTCAAGGACCGTCTCCTCCAGGAGAACGAGAAGACCAACTGGTTCCCGGACTCGGTCAAGCACGGCCGCTTCGGCGACTGGCTGAACAACAACATCGACTGGGCGCTGTCCCGCAGCCGCTACTGGGGCACCCCGCTGCCGATCTGGCGCTGCGAGGACGACCACCTCACCTGCGTCGGCTCGCGCGCGGAGCTGAGCGAGCTGACCGGCGCCGACCAGTCCGAGCTGGACCCGCACCGGCCCTTCATCGACGCGGTCACCTTCGACTGCCCGCACGAGGGCTGCGGCCGGACATCCACGCGCGTGCCCGAGGTCATCGACGCCTGGTACGACTCGGGGTCCATGCCGTTCGCGCAGTGGGGCTACCCGTACAAGAACAAGGAGCTGTTCGAGAGCCGTTACCCGGCGCAGTTCATCTCCGAGGCCATCGACCAGACCCGCGGCTGGTTCTACACGCTGATGGCGGTCGGCACGCTGGTCTTCGACAAGTCCAGCTACGAGAACGTCGTCTGCCTCGGCCACATCCTCGCCGAGGACGGCCGCAAGATGTCCAAGCACCTCGGCAACATCCTCCAGCCGATCCCGCTCATGGACCAGCACGGCGCGGACGCGGTCCGCTGGTTCATGGCGGCCGGCGGCTCGCCCTGGGCGGCCCGCCGCGTCGGCCACGGCACGATCCAGGAGGTCGTCCGCAAGACGCTCCTCACCTACTGGAACACGGTCGCCTTCCAGGCCCTGTACGCGCGCACCAGCGGCTGGTCCCCGTCCGGGGCCGACCCGGCGCCCGCCGACCGTCCCGTCCTCGACCGCTGGCTCCTGTCCGAACTGCACGCGCTCACCGACCAGGTGACCCAGTCGCTGGAGGCGTACGACACCCAGCGCGCCGGCAAGCTGCTCTCCGCCTTCGTCGACGACCTGTCGAACTGGTACGTGCGCCGCTCGCGCCGCCGCTTCTGGCAAGGCGACAAGGCGGCGCTGCGCACGCTGCACGAGGTCGTGGAGACGGTCACCAAGCTGATGGCCCCGCTGACCCCGTTCATCACCGAACGGGTCTGGCAGGACCTGGTGGCGCCCGTCACGCCGGGCGCTCCGGAGTCCGTGCACCTGTCCTCCTGGCCGGAGGCGGACCTGTCCTCGATCGACCCGGAGCTGTCCCGGCAGATGCTCCTGGTCCGCCGCCTGGTGGAGCTGGGCCGCGCCACGCGCGCGGAGTCGGGCGTCAAGACCCGCCAGCCGCTGCGGCGCGCCCTGATCGCCGCGACCGGGTTCGACGCCCTCTCCGCCGAACTGCGCACGCAGATCACGGAGGAGCTGAACGTCGAGTCGCTGGCGTCCCTGTCCGAGGTGGGCGGCAGCCTGGTCGACACGACCGCGAAGGCCAACTTCCGCGCGCTGGGCAAGCGGTTCGGCAAGCGCGTCCAGGACGTCGCCAAGGCCGTCGCGAACGCCGACGCGGCGGCGCTCTCCCTCGCGCTGCGCGAGGGCACGGCGTCGGTGGAGGTCGACGGCGAGACGATCGCCCTCGGCCCGGACGAGGTGATCATCACGGAGACCCCGCGCGAGGGCTGGTCGGTGGCGTCCGACTCCGGCGCGACGGTCGCCCTGGACCTGGAGATCACGGAGGAGCTGCGCCGTGCGGGCCTCGCCCGTGACGCGATCCGGCTGATCCAGGAGGCCCGCAAGAACAGCGGCCTCGACGTCGCCGACCGCATCGCGCTCCGCTGGACGGCGACCGACCCGGCGACCGTCGACGCGCTGACGGGGCACGCCGGTCTGATCGCCGAAGAGGTCTTGTCGACCGACTTCGCGCAGGGTGACGCCGATGACGGCTACGGCGCTCCGTTCACCGACGAGGCGTTGACGCTGACGTTCCGGTTGCGCAAGGTGTAGCGCTTGCGCTGAGCGGGTCGACGGCGGCTGTCCCCCTGCGGGGCAGCCGCCGTTGTGCGTCCCGCCGTCGCCGCGCGCGGGCCGTGGGGGGGCTTGTCGCGCCCACCCGGCGGAGCCGCACCTCGACACAGCCCCGCGCCCCTTGGGTCGCAACGCGCGTAAAAAGGGCGGGACCCCGGATCGTGATCCGGGGCCCGCCCTTTGAACGCTGCCGACGCCTAAGGCGTATTACTGGCCGTCAGTTGTCGTCCTCGTCGATGAGGAAGCCGCGCATCGGCGAGGGAGCCTGGCCCATCGGGGAGGGGCCCTGCGGTCGTACCGGCGCCATCGGCTGGGTCATGGCGGGGGACATCTGCTGCTGCCCGCCGTAGGACGGCGCGGCCGGGCTGGGCGCGCCCATGCCCTGGTTGCCGCCGTAGGACGGGGCGCTGGCACCGGCCGGAGCCATGGAAGGCGCCGGGGACGGCGGCAGGGAGGCCGTGGCCGGAGTGCGCGGCGGGGCGAGGGAGTCGTCCGCCTGCGTCTCCAGCTGGCGCAGCTGGGACTCCAGGTACGACTTCAGGCGCGTGCGGTACTCGCGCTCGAAGCCGCGCAGGTCCTCGACCTTGCGCTCCAGCGTGGCGCGGGCGGACTCCAGGGAGCCCATCGCGACGCGGTGCTTCTCCTGCGCGTCCCGCTCCAGGGCGTCGGCCTTGGCACGGGCGTCACGCTCGAGACCCTCGGCACGCGAACGCGCCTCCCCGACGATCTTGTTGGCCTCGGAACGGGCCTCCGCGATCGCCTGGTCCGCGGTCTGCTGGGCCAGCGAGAGGACACGTGCGGCGCTGTCACCGCCGGGACCCTGACCGGGGCCGCCCATCGGACCGCCCATGGGGCCGCCCATCGGACCGCCCATCTGCTGCTGCATGGGGGGCTGACCGCCCATCGGACCCTGACCCATGGGGCCCTGGCCCATCGGACCCTGACCCATCGGGCCGGGACCCTGGGGACCGCCCTGACCGCCGCCGGGACCGGCGGGCAGCTGCGGGGCACCGCTCGGCAGCTGGGGCGGACCACCCATGGGGCCACCCATCTGCTGCTGCGGCGGGCCCGATATGCCGGCGGGCACCGGAGCGCCGGGACCTCGCATGCCCTGCTGGGGCATGCCCTGTCCCTGCATGCCGCCCTGCTGCATGCCGCCTTGTCCCTGCATGCCGCCCTGCTGCATGCCACCCTGCCCCTGCATGCCGCCTTGCTGCTGCATGCCGCCCTGCTGCATACCGCCCTGAGGTCCGTCCTGCGGCTCCGGCGGCTTGCGCATGTTCTGCTGGTTCTGGGCAGCCGCGCGCGTGGCAGCGGCCAGTTTGGCGCGCAGGTCCTCGTTCTCGCGGAGCAGTCGGGTCAGTTCGGCTTCGACCTCGTCGAGGAAGGCATCGACCTCGTCCTCGTCATAGCCTTCTCGGAGGCGGACGGTCGTGAACTGCTTGTTCCGCACGTCCTCGGGGGTCAACGGCATCTCTTCACCTCAACGTAGTCGTCGGCATTCGGCAAGACGGTAGTTCACATCGACTCACAGCCGGCTCACGATCGAGATCAGGATGTAGACGATGATCATCAGTACGAAGAAGGACAGGTCGAGCGCCACGCCCCCGAGACGCAGCGGCGGGATGACCCGCCGCAGAAGCTTGAGCGGTGGATCGGTGACAGTGTAGGTGGCCTCCAGAACGACCACCATCGCCTTGCCGGGTTGCCATGAGCGGGCGAACTGGAAGACGTAGTCCATGACCAACCGGAAGATGAGCACGATGAGGAAGACCATCAGCGCGATGTAGACGACATCCAGGACCACGCTCATGTTCGGTGCTTCCCTCTCCCCTGCTTACGCGCTCACTCGTACTGCTGTTTCCGGTGTTTCCGGTGTGGTGTCTCAGCTCTGGTTGAAGAACCCGCCCTCTGCGATGCGGGCCTTGTCCTCCGCCGTGACATCGACGTTAGCAGGCGACAACAGGAACACCTTCTGCGTCACCCGCTCGATGCTGCCGTGAAGACCAAACACCAAACCGGCCGCAAAGTCGACAAGTCGCTTCGCGTCTGTGTCATCCATCTCGGTCAGATTCATGATCACCGGAGTGCCCTCGCGGAAGTGTTCCCCGATGGTACGGGCCTCGTTGTAGGTCCGGGGGTGGAGCGTGGTGATCCGGTACGGCTCTCGTTCCGACACGACCTTGGGCATGATCACCGGTGCGTTCTTCTCCAGGGACTGGCGTTCTTGTGTGATGGATGCCACGGGCGCGATGCGCGCGGGGCGGCCGGATTCCGCGGCGAGCGAAGCGGCCCGGGCCACCGGCTCGCGCGGCGCGGGCGGTTGCACGATACGCACCTCTTCGTCCCTTTGGGACTGATGTGCGCCGTGTGCCTGGTGTGGCGGCTCGTGCCGCCGGTGATCCCGCTCGGGTTCCGGGTCGAGCTCGGGTTCGAAGTCGTCGTCGGGGTCGAAGCCCCGGCCGTCGTACCCATCGTCCTCCACGAGGCCGAGGTAGACCGCCATCTTGCGCATCGCGCCGGCCATGCTCTGAGTCCTCCGCTCTGTGGTGGATCGGCTGACGACTGCCAAGTCCCGCGATCCACGTGGTCCTTAAGCCCGCCTTCCAGCGGTAATGACCATATTTTCTGCTGTGGTCCGACTTCTTGGCGACGTTACCCGAGCCTGGGGCGGACTCCGAGTACCGCAGTGCCGACGCGTACATGTGTCGCCCCGGCCGCCACGGCTTCCTCGAGGTCCGCACTCATCCCTGCGGAGACCATGTTCGCAGCCGGATGGGCTCGGCGCAGGTCAGTCGACAAATCCATCAACCGCTCGAACGCCGCCCGTTGACGACCGGCGTATTCCCCGGTCAGAGGTGCGACAGTCATCAGTCCGTCGATCCGCAGCCCCGGGGAGTCCGCGACGAGAGCGGCCAACTCTTCGATTCCTTCGGGCGCTACGCCGCCGCGCTCTCCCCGCGCGGCCCCTCCCGTCGTGGACTCCCCCGCGTCGAGGGCGACCTGGACGAGACATCCGAGTTCGCGCCCGACCCGTACGGCTTCCTTCGACAGGGCCGTCACCAGCTTGGAACGGTCGACGGACTGCACGACATCGGCATAACCGACCACCGAGCGGACCTTGTTGGTCTGCAACTGGCCCACGAAGTGCCAGGAAAGGGGCAGATCCGAGCAATCCGCGGCCTTCGGCGCCGCGTCCTGGTCGCGGTTCTCGGCGACGTGGCGCACCCCGAGCTCCGACAGGATCCGCACGTCCTGCGCGGGGTAGGTCTTGGTGACCACGATCAGGGTCACCTCCTCGCGCTTGCGCCCGGCCGCCGCGCACGCGGCGGCGATGCGCTCCTCCACCTTCGCCAGATTCCCGGCGAGTTCGTCCCTACGGTCCGTCATGTCCATCAGTCCAGCCAGACATATCCCGCGAGTCGCCCCGTGAGGCGGTCGCGGCGGTACGAGAAGTGGTCCTGCGACTCCCGTGTGCACACCGGCGACTGCTCCCGGTCGTGCACCCCGAGCCGCTCGAGCTGCGCGAGCACCCCGGCGGTCACGTCGACCGCCGGCGTACCCCAGCTCGTCCCGGCGTACGCCGCCGGTTCGACGGCGGCGACCTCGGCGCGCATCGCCTCCGGCACCTCGTAGCACCGGCCGCACACGGCGGGTCCGGTGCGGGCGACGATCCGGTCCGGTTCGGCGCCGAGCTCCACCATGGCCCGTACGGCGGCCGGGACGATCCCGGCGACCATGCCGGGCCGGCCGGCGTGGGCCGCGGCGGCCACGCCCGCGACCGGGTCGGCGAGCAGGACGGGCGTGCAGTCGGCGGTGAGGACGGCGAGGGCGAGACCGCGCCGGGCGGTGACGAGCGCGTCCACCTCGGGGACGGGACCGTCGCCCGAGGGTCCGTCGGCCTCGGCGACGCCGACGCCGTGCACCTGGTTCATCCAGACGACCCGCCGCGGGTCCAACCCGAGCGACTTCGCGGCGAGTTCCCGGTTGGTGCGCACGGCGCCGGGGTCGTCGCCGACCCCGCCGCCGAGGTTGAGCTCCTCATACGGAGCGGCGCTCACCCCGCCCCACCGGTCGGTGAAGGCGAAGTGCGCGCCGCTCGCGCTCTCGCGCTGTCCTATCACTTCAGGAAGTCCGGCACGTCCAGTTCCTCGGCCGCGCTGTCGGTGTAGGTCCGCGACGGCGGGACCGGCGGGGCGACCGGGATGTCGGCCACCGGCTCGGGGGCCGGCTCCGGCTCCTCCTTGGGCGTGACGCTGCCGAGCGAGCCGAAGCTCGGGCGGCTCTCCGGCTGCCGCGCCGGGGCGGGCTCCTCACGGCGGTTCGACGAGGCCGAGGCCGACGACGAGGCCGAGCCGAGGACGTTGTCCCGGCGGGCCGGGGGCTGACCGCCGTCGAAGCCGGCCGCGATCACGGTGACCCGGACCTCGTCGCCGAGGGCGTCGTCGATGACCGCGCCGAAGATGATGTTGGCCTCGGGGTGCGCGGCCTCGCTGACCAGCTGGGCGGCCTCGTTGATCTCGAACAGACCGAGGTCGGAGCCGCCGGAGATGGAGAGCAGCACGCCCCGGGCGCCGTCGATGGACGCCTCCAGGAGCGGCGAGGAGATCGCCATCTCGGCGGCGGCCACCGCGCGGTCGTCGCCGCGGGCCGAGCCGATGCCCATGAGGGCCGAACCGGCCTCGGACATGACCGACTTGACGTCGGCGAAGTCGAGGTTGATCAGACCGGGCGTGGTGATGAGGTCGGTGATCCCCTGGACGCCGGAGAGCAGGACCTGGTCCGCCGACTTGAAGGCGTCGAGGACCGAGACCTGGCGGTCCGAGATGGACAGCAGCCGGTCGTTGGGGATGACGATGAGGGTGTCGACCTCTTCGCGGAGTTCGGCGATGCCGTCCTCGGCCTGGTTGGCGCGGCGCCGTCCCTCGAAGGTGAACGGGCGGGTGACCACGCCGATGGTGAGGGCGCCCAGGGAGCGCGCGATGTTGGCCACGACGGGCGCGCCGCCGGTGCCGGTGCCGCCGCCTTCACCGGCGGTGACGAAGACCATGTCGGCCCCCTTGAGGACCTCCTCGATCTCCTCGCGGTGGTCCTCGGCGGCCTTGCGGCCGACGGCCGGGTTGGCTCCGGCGCCGAGTCCGCGGGTGAGTTCGCGGCCGACGTCGAGCTTGACGTCGGCGTCGCTCATCAACAGCGCCTGCGCGTCGGTGTTGATGGCGATGAACTCGACGCCCTTGAGACCGACCTCGATCATCCGGTTGATGGCATTGACACCACCGCCGCCGACACCGATGACTTTGATGACTGCGAGGTAGTTCTGCGGTGCTGCCACGTCGAAGGCCTCTCGCCTCGAGTTACGTGTCGTCCGGTTCACGGGGCGCTCCGCGCTCCGCGCTCCGGCGACTGATGCCGAATGGGACGGTCCGTTTCGCCGACCCGAACCCTAACCCTGAAGTTTAGGGTTACCAGTGTGTCTGTTCCTTGAAGTCTTCTGAACAGGACACTAAGTCGACAAGTGGCGCCCGTTCAACGAACACGCCGAACCTCCCGTTTTTCTTTTCACCCTATGTGATCAGCCATAGCGGTGCCCAACCAGGGTGCTGGCCTGCGCTGATGTGCGTCAACTTCCCGCTGACGCCGGGGCGGTGGGGACGCTGACATCGAAGTGCCGTGCGCTCGGGGAGGCTTTGATGAGGGCGGTGAGGGCGCGGGCCTTCGCGGCGCCCTTCTCGGCGCTCCCCCACGCGACCGTACGGCCGCCGCTCAGATCCAGCGAGATGTCGTCGTAGGAACGGACCTTGACCAGCCGGGTGTCCCGGGCGACGGCGGCCGGAAGCGCTCCCGCGGCCCGGACCGCCTCGCGGACCAGACGGGCCTCGCCGAAGCGGCGCAGGCTCGCGGCGGCCGAACCGGAGGAGGACACTTCCAATTTCAGCAGCGGAACGCCTTTGGGAGCCACGGAAACCGTGGCGAAACGGACGCCCTGGTCGTCCACTTCCACGAATTTCCTCCCTTTTTGAACCAGCAGGACGGGCTTGCGTTCCGTCACTTTCAAGCCGATTCCATGAGGCCAGGAACGGACCACGGCCACCGAGTCGATGCGCGGCAGTTCCGCGCGCAGCCGCGCCTCGATCGCGTCGGTGTCGACGGAGACCAGCGGCGCCCCGACCGGAACGGCGGCGGCCTCGCGCACCTGGGCCGGCGTCAGGACCTCCGTGCCGGACACGGAGACGCGCTCCACGCGCAGCCACCGCGAGCCGTACAACGCCCAGACCGCGCCCGCCCCGAGGAGCACGACGACCACCGCGATGATGATGATCGTACGAAGTCGGCGTGGGCCCAGCCTTCGGACGAGGGGCGGGCCGGACGACTCCTGCCTGCGTGCACCGCGTTCGGCGGTGGCGGGTCCGGCCACGCGCACTCCCTTTCCTGGCTCGGTGCGCCTCCGGGGCGCGTCGGCCGCTGCCGAACGCCCCTCGGGCCCACTCGCCGCCGATCCGTTCCCTAGCGGTGTGCGCGACTGGCGGCGATCGCCTCGTACACCATGCGGACGAGCAGGTCGTCCGCGTCCCGGCGGCCGAACTCGCTTGCGGCGCGGGACATCTCGTACAGCCGGTGCGGGTCGGCGAGCACGGGCAGGACGGTCTCCCGGACCCATTCCGGGGTCAGTTCCGCGTCGTCGACGAGCAGTCCGCCGCCGGCCTTGACCACCGGCTGGGCGTTCAGCCGCTGTTCGCCGTTGCCGATGGGCAGCGGGACGTAGGCGGCCGGGAGTCCGACGGCGGAGAGCTCGGCGACGGTCATCGCGCCCGCGCGGCAGAGCATCATGTCGGCCGCGGCGTACGCGAGGTCCATCCGGTCCAGGTACGGTACCGGGATGTAGGGGGGCATTCCCGGCATCTGCTGGACGTGCGGCAGTTCGTTCTTCGGGCCGACCGCGTGCAGGATCTGGATGCCGGCCTGCTGGAGCCACGGGGCGACCTGCTGGATCACCTCGTTGAGCCGGCGGGCGCCCTGCGAGCCGCCGGAGACGAGCAGCGTCGGCAGGTTCGGGTCGAGGCCGAACATCGCGCGGGCCTCCGGGCGAGCGGCGGCCCGGTCCAGGGTGGCGATGGAGCGGCGCAGCGGGATGCCGATGTAGCGGGCGTCGCGCAGCTTGCTGTCGGGCGTGGAGACGGCGACCCGGGCGGCGTACCGGGAGCCGATCTTGTTGGCCAGTCCGGGGCGGGCGTTGGCCTCGTGGATCACGATGGGCACGCCGAGGCGCTTGGCGGCGAGGTAGCCGGGCAGGGCCACGTACCCGCCGAAGCCGACGACGACGTCCGCCTTGGTGCGCTCCAGGATCTGCTCGGTCGCCTTGATCGTGCCGCGCAGCCGGCCCGGGACGGTGATCAGCTCGGGGGTGGGCTTGCGCGGCAACGGGACCGCGGGGATCAGCGCCAGCTCGTAGCCCCGCTGGGGAACGAGCGTGGTCTCCAGGCCGCGTTCCGTGCCCAGGGCCGTGATCCCCACACTCGGGTCCTGCCTGCGCAGGGCGTCCGCGAGGGCGAGCGCGGGCTCGATGTGGCCGGCGGTCCCCCCACCAGCGAGTACGACATGCACCGAAATTCACCGCTCTCCGGACGAGCGCGCCGCCGAGGCACGCCGTCGCATCGTGTTCCATCTCCGGGGCCCCCTGAGGGAAGCAGAGCCCCCGGCTCCCCGCTTTCTACCAAAGCGGGGATGCCGCATCGCAAGCGCCGCCCGCGCAGCGGGCTCGTCGCGTGCGAAGGCGATCAGCAGCCCGATGGCGAACATGGTCGGCAGCAGGGCGGACCCTCCGTAGGAGAACAGCGGGAGGGGGACGCCGGCGATCGGCAGCAGACCGAGCACCGCACCGATGTTGATCACTGCCTGAGCGGTGATCCAGGTGGTCACGCCTCCCGCGGCGTACCTCACGAAGGGGTCCTCCGTGCGTCCGGCCACGCGGATACCCGCATAGCCTAGAGCCGCGAACAGGGCGAGCACCGACAGCGTCCCCGCCAGGCCCAGTTCCTCACCGGTGACGGCGAAGATGAAGTCGGTGTGGGCTTCGGGCAGTTGGCCCCATTTCTCCACACTCGCGCCGAGCCCGGAGCCGAAGATGCCGCCGGAGGCGAGCGCGTAGATCCCGTGCACGGCCTGCCAGCAGTCGACCTGGCCCGACTGGGGCTCGGTCGCGCCGAGGCACTGGAGCCGGGCCATGCGGTTGGGGCTGCTCTTGATGAGGATCACGCCGATCGCCGCCGCCACCGACAGCACCCCGACGAAGAGCCGGGTCGGCGCGCCCGCCAGCCACAGCAGGCCGAACAGGACCGCCGTGAGGATGATCGCGGTGCCCATGTCGCCGCCGAGCATGATCAGTCCGAGCAGCATGAACGCGACCGGCACCAGCGGCACCAGCATGTGCTTCCACTGGGTCAGCAGCTTCCTGTCGTGCTTGCGGGCGAGCAGGTCCGCGCCCCACAGCACCAGCGCGAGCTTGCCGAACTCGCTGGGCTGGATCTGGAAGGAGCCGCCGAGCGAGATCCAGTTCTGGTTGCCGTTGACGGCCATTCCTATCCCCGGCACCTGCACCAGGATCATCAGGAAGACGGCCCCGGCGAGGATCGGGTAGGCGAGCGCCCGGTGCAGCTTCACCGGCATCCGGGAGGCGACCAGCAGCAGCACCCCGCCGATGGCGGCCGCGAGGAACTGCTTGCGGAAGAAGAACGATCCGGGCAGCGACATCTGCAACGCCTTGATCTGCGAGGCGGAGTAGACCATCACCAGGCCCAGCACGGTGATCAGCAGACTGCCGCCCAGGATCAGGTAGTAGGCGGTCAGCGGCCGGTCCCAGGCCTTGCGCGCCCGCGTGTACAGGCGCAGCACGGGGTTGTCCCGAGGCGGCCGGGGGGCGGCGGGCCTGCGGACGGTGCGCTGGACGGGCGGACGCCCGGTACGGCTACCGGGCACCGCGGCCTCCGCTGAACGTCGACCTCGACGGTCCCACGCGTCCCTCCCAAGGTCCGCCCGGCGGCGGCCGGGTCAGGCGCCGAGTTCGCGAACGGCCTCCGCGAACGCGTCACCGCGCTGGTTGTAGTTGGCGAACATGTCCATGGAGGCGCAGGCCGGGGCGAGCAGCACCGTGTCGCCGGGCCGCGCCAGCCGCTTCGCCTCCTGGACGGCCTGGAGCATCGCCCCAGTGTCGGTCCGGTCGAGGTCGACGACGGGTACTTCCGGGGCGTGTCGCGCGAGGGCGTCGCGGATCAGCGCCCGATCGGCGCCGATGAGGACGGCCCCGCGCAGCCGCTTCGCCGACTTGGCGACCAGTTCGTCGAAGGTGGCGCCCTTCGCCAGTCCGCCGGCGACCCAGACGATCGACTCGTAGGCCGCCAACGAGGCTTCCGTGGCATGGGTGTTGGTGGCCTTGGAGTCGTCGATGTAGGTGACGCCGTCGACGTCCGCGACGTGGGCCATGCGGTGGGCGTCCGGGACGAAGGCCCGCAGGCCGTCCCGCACGGCCTTGGCCGGCACGCCGAAGGCGCGGGCGAGGGCCGCCGCGGCAAGGGCGTTGGCGACGTTGTGCGGGACCGGCGGGTCGACGTCGGAGACCTCGGCGAGTTCCTGGGCGTTCTTCTGCCGGTTCTCGACGAAGGCGCGGTCGACCAAGATGCCGTCCACGACGCCGAGTTGGGAGGGGGCGGGCGCGCCGAGGGTGAAGCCGATCGCCCGGCAGCCCTCCTCGACGTCGGCCTCGCGCACCAGGTCCTCGGTCGTCTTGTCGGCGACGTTGTAGACGCAGGCGACCCGATTGCCCTCGTAGACACGGCCCTTGTCCTTGGCGTACGCCTCCATGGAGCCGTGCCAGTCGAGATGGTCGGGGGCGAGGTTCAACACGGTGGCGGAGTGCGCCCGCAGGGACGGCGCCCAGTGCAGCTGGTAGCTGGAGAGTTCGACGGCGAGGACGTCGTACGGCTCCTCGCCGAGGACCGCGTCCAGCAGGGAGACGCCGATGTTGCCGACGGCCGCCGCGCGCAGGCCCGCCGCCTGGAGGATGGAGGCGAGCATCTGCGTGGTGGTGGTCTTGCCGTTGGTGCCGGTGACGCAGAGCCAGGGGGCGGCCTTCCTGCCGTCCAGCTCCCGCAGGCGCCAGGCGAGTTCGACGTCGCCCCAGATCGGCACCCCGGCCTCGCGGGCCGCGGTGAAGAGCGGTTTGTCGGGCTTCCAGCCGGGCGCGGTGACGATCAGCTCGGTGCCCTCGGGCAGGGTGGCGCCGTCACCGAGGCGCACGGTGACGCCCAGGGCCCGCAGTTCGGCGGCCTGGGCACGCGCGCGCGGGTCGTCGCCGTCGTTGACGACGGTGACCCTCGCGCCGAGCCCGTGCAGCACCTTGGCCGCCGGGACGCCGGAGACTCCGAGCCCGGCGACGGTGACGTTCTTCCCCTGCCAGTCGGTCACTTTTCGGCTGCCCATCCCGCGTAGAAGAGGCCCAGTCCGACGATGACGCAGATGCCCTGGATGATCCAGAAGCGGACCACGACAAGGACTTCGGACCAGCCCTTGAGTTCGAAGTGGTGCTGGAGCGGTGCCATCCGGAAGACGCGCTTGCCGGTGAGGCGGAACGAGCCGACCTGGATGACGACCGACATGGTGATGAGGACGAACAGACCGCCCATGATGGCCACGAGCAGCTCTGTGCGGGAGCAGATGGCGAGGCCGGTGAGGACACCGCCGAGCGCGAGCGAACCGGTGTCACCCATGAAGATCTTCGCCGGTGAGGTGTTCCACCACAGGAAGCCCAGACACGCGCCCATCAGCGCGGCGGAGATGACCGCGAGGTCCAGCGGATCGCGTACCTCGTAGCAGGCGTTGGGGTTGGTCAGGGTCTCGCCGTTGGCGCAGGACTCCTGGTACTGCCAGACGCCGATGAACGTGTAGGCGCCGAAGACGAGGACCGAGGCGCCGGTGGCCAGACCGTCCAGACCGTCCGTCAGGTTCACGCCGTTGGACATCGCGAGGATCATGAACAGCGCCCAGACGACGAACAGCACCGGGCCGATCGACCAGCCGAAGTCCGTGATGAACGACAGCTTCGTGGAGGCCGGGGTGTTGCCGCGGGAGTCGGCGAACTGGAGCGAGAGCACCGCGAAGGCGATGCCGACGATCAGCTGGCCGGCCATCTTCGCCTTGGCCCGCAGACCCAGCGAGCGCCGCTTGACGATCTTGATGTAGTCGTCGAGGAAGCCGACCAGACCCATGCCGCACATCAGGCCCAGCACCAGCAGACCGGAGTAGGTCGGCGGCTTGCCCGTGATCAGCTTGGACAGGAAGTACGCGGCGACGGTCGCCAGGATGAACGCGATGCCGCCCATGGTCGGCGTACCGCGCTTGCTGGCGTGCTCGCGCGGGCCGTCGTCGCGGATGTACTGGCCGTAACCCTTGCGCGCGAGCAGCTTGATCAGCAGCGGCGTGCCGACCAGGGTCAGGAAGAGGCCAATGACTCCCGCGAACAGGATCTGCTTCATCATCGGGCGGCGACCTCACCCTCGGCACCGGTGTCGAGCAGCGCCTGGGCGACACTCTCGAGACCGACCGAACGGGACGCCTTCACGAGCACGACGTCCCCCGGGCGCAACTCGCTGCGCAACAGGTCGACCGCCGCCTGTGCGTCGGACACGTGCACCGACTCCTCACCCCACGAACCCTCGTTATATGCGCCCAGTTGCAGCCAGGCGGCTTCCCTGCCCCCGACCGCGACGAGCTTGCCGACATTGAGCCGGACGGCGAGCCGTCCGACCGCGTCGTGCTCGGCGAGCGCCTCGTCCCCGAGCTCGGCCATCTTGCCGAGCACCGCCCAGGTCCGCCGCCCCTTGCCGATGGCCGCCAGCGCGCGCAGTGCGGCACGCATGGACTCGGGGTTCGCGTTGTAGGCGTCGTTGACGATCGTCACGCCGTCCGGGCGCTCGGTGACCTCCATACGCCAGCGGGAGAGGGAGCCCGCCTCGGAGAGCGCGGTGGCGATCTCTTCCGCGGACATGCCCAGCTCATGGGCGACGGCGGCCGCGGCGAGCGCGTTCGACACGTGGTGCTCACCGTACAGGCGCATGGTCACATCGCTGCACCCGGAGGGTGTGTGAAGGCTGAAGGCGGGCTGTCCGCTGTCCGTGAGTCGTACGTTCTCGGCGCGTACGTCCGCTTCGTCGGACTCTCCGAAAGTGATCACCTTCGCCTTGGTCCGGGAGGCCATGGCCCGGACCAAGGGGTCGTCCGCGTTGAGGATCGCGGTGCCGCCCTCCTCGGCCGCCGGGAGGCTCTCGACGAGTTCGCCCTTCGCCTGGGCGATCTGCTCGCGGCCGCCGAACTCGCCGATGTGGGCGGAGCCGACGTTCAGGACGAGCCCGATCCTCGGCGGCGTCAGACCGGTGAGGTAGCGGATGTGGCCGATGCCGCGGGCGCCCATCTCCAGCACCAGGAAACGGGTTTCCTCGGTGGCGCTGAGCGCGGTGAGCGGCAGCCCGATCTCGTTGTTGAGCGAGCCGGGCGTCCACACGGTCGGCGCCTTGTGCTGGAGCACCTGGGCGATGAGGTCCTTGGTGCTGGTCTTGCCGGCCGAGCCGGTGAGCGCGACGAGCGTCGTGCCGAGCCTGCGCACCACGTGCCGGGCGAGGGCGCCCAGCGCCGCCTGGACGTCGTCCACGACGATCGCGGGCACGCCGACGGGGCGCGAGCCCAGGACGGCCGCCGCGCCCGCCTCGACGACCGCCCGCGCGTAGTCGTGGCCGTCGACGCGTTCGCCGACGAAGGCGACGAAGAGGCTGCCGGGCCCCGCTTCGCGGGAGTCCCGGACGACGGATCCGGTGACCTGGACGGACGGATCCGGTATGTCGTGCGTCTGCCCGCCGACGACTTCGGCGATCTCGGCGAGGGAGAGGGCGATCACAAGTTCATCCCTGGGTCTTCTGGATAGCTTCGCGAAGCACCTGGCGGTCGTCGAAGGGACGGATCACGCCGGCGATGTCCTGGCCCTGCTCATGGCCCTTGCCCGCGACCAGCACGGTGTCCCCGGCCTGCGCGCGCCCGACGGCGGCGGCGATCGCCGCGGCCCGGTCCTCGAACAGCTGCACCTCGCCGCGCTCGTGGGCGGGCACGGACGCCGCGCCCTGGAGCATGGCCGCGAGGATCGCGAGGGGGTCCTCGGAGCGGGGGTTGTCGGAGGTCAGCAGCGCGGTGTCGGAGAGCCGGGCGGCGGCGGCGCCCATCGGCTCGCGCTTGGTGACGTCGCGGTCGCCGCCGCAGCCGAGCACGACGTGCAGGCGGCCCTTGGTGACCTTGCGCAGCGCCTTGAGGACCGACTCGACGGCGTCGGTCTTGTGCGCGTAGTCGACGACCGCGAGGTAGGGCTGCCCCGCGTCGACGCGCTCCAGCCGGCCCGGCACGCCCGGCACGGCGGCGACGCCGTCGGCGGCGGCCTGCGGGTCGAGTCCGGCGGCGGCGAGGGCGACGATCGCGGCGAGGGCGTTGGCCACGTTGAAGGGGCCCGCGAGCGGCGACTTGGCGGCGACGCGGCGGCCGTCGGGGCCGACGACGGTGAACGTCGAGTCCAGCGGGCCGACCTGGACGTCCACGGCGCGCCAGTCGGCGTCGGGGTGGCCCTCGGCGGAGAAGGTGATGACGGGGACGGTGGCCTCGTCGACCAGGCGGCGGCCGTACTCGTCGTCGAGGTTGACCACGCCCAGCTTGCTGCGCTCCGGCGTGAACAGCTTCGCCTTGGCCTGGAAGTAGTCCTCCATGCCGGAGTGGAACTCCATGTGCTCCGGGCTGAGGTTGTTGAAGACGGCGATGTCGAAGACGCAGCCGTCGACCCGGCCGAGGACCAGGGCGTGGCTGGAGACCTCCATGGCGACCGCCTCGACGCCGCGCTCGCGCATGACGGCGAACAGGGCCTGGAGGTCGGTGGCCTCGGGGGTGGTGCGCTCGGACTTGATGCGCTCGTCGCCGATGCGCATCTCGACGGTGCCGATGAGTCCGGTGGCGCGGGCGGTCTTCAGGCCGCCCTCGACGAGGTACGCGGTGGTGGTCTTGCCGGAGGTGCCGGTGATGCCGATCTGGAGCAGGTCGCGGCCCGGGTGGCCGTAGATGGTGGCCGCCAGCTCGCCCATCCGCCCGCGCGGGTCGTCGACGACCAGGACCGGCAGGCCGGTCGCGGCGGAGCGCTCGGCGCCGGTCGGGTCGGTCAGGACGGCGACCGCGCCGAGGCCGGCGGCCTGGGCGACGAAGTCGGCGCCGTGCAGGCGGGCTCCCGGGAGGGCGGCGTACAGGTCGCCGGGGCGGACGGCGCGCGAGTCGTGGGTGATGCCCGTGACCTCGGCGGCGGTTCCCGGCTGCTCGGCGCCCAGCTGATCGGCGAGCTCCGCGAGGGGTGCGGCGGAGGTCTGAACCGGTCGCGGCGGTCCCGGATAGGTCACGGAAGCGCCCTTCTGGGTGGTTTGGGACTGATCAGCGTGTGGCACGGCGGTGAGCGTACCGGGCGCACCCGCCCGGGAGCGAAGTGAGGGCCCGGGCGGGGGCGGGAGCGGGGCGCTGTTCCCGGGGTCGGGAGTGATCATGGTCACGGGCTGGTTCCTGGCTTGTTCGGCGCTGAACGGTGGCGGGCGGGGAGCTGGGTGGGGCGGGCTCAGGGAACTCGGTGCGGGGCTCGGGGTTCAGGGACTCAGGGGGAGAAGGCGACCGGCAGCTTCGCCGGCTTCGCCCCGGTGGGCGGGACCTGGAGGGACTTCAGGGCGAACTCCATGACCTGCTTGAAGACGGGGCCGCAGATCTGGCCGCCGAAGTAGCTGCCCTCGGTGGCGTTCTGGATGGCGCAGTAGACGGTGACGCGGGGGTTGTCGGCGGGGGCGAACCCGGCGAACGACGACGTGTAACCGTTGTACTTGCCGGTGGCCGGATCCACACGGTTGGCGGTGCCGGTCTTGCCCGCCACGCGGTAGCCGGGGATGCGTGCCTTGGTGCCGGTGCCCTCCTCGTCGTCCACGACCGACTCCAGCATCTGGGCGAGGGTCTTCGCCGTCTTCTGGCTGACCACGCGCGTCTTCTGCGGGGCCTCGGCCGGGGTGAAGCGTCCGTCGGGCCCCTTGGTGCCGCGGACGAGGCTCGGGGCGACGCGGACGCCGCCGTTGGCGATGGTCGAGTAGACGGAGGCCGCCTGGAGCGCGTTGACGGACATGCCCTGGCCGAAAGGGATCGTGTACTGCTGCGAGGTCGACCAGGCGGCGGGCGCCGCGAGGATGCCCTTCGTCTCGCCGGGGAAGCCGAGCCCGGTGTGGCGGCCGATGCCGAACTTGCGCAGGTAGGAGTAGAGGACCCGGTTGGCCTCGGCCTGCGTCTTGCCGAGCTGGCCGGTGGCCAGGATGGTGCCGATGTTGCTGGACTTGGCGAGCACGCCGTTGAGCGTGAGGTACCAGGTCGGGTGGTCGATGTCGTCCTGGAAGAGCCGGTCGCCGCGGTGCAGCCGGTTGGGCACGGTGACGTGGGTGAGCGGGGTGGCCGCGTTCTCCTCCAGGACGGCGGCCATCGACATCACCTTGGCGGTGGAGCCGGGCTCGAAGGCGTCCTGGACGGCCGCGTTGCCGAGGGCCTCGGGGCGCGCGTCGGACAGGTCGTTGGGGTCGAAGCCGGGCGAGTTGGCCATGGCGAGGATCTCGCCGGTGCGGGTGTCCTGGACGATGACGTAGCCGCGGTCCGCCTTGGACTTCTTCACCTGCTCGCCGATGGCGTTCTGCGCGGCCCACTGGATGTCGCGGTCGATCGTCAGCTCGACGTCGGAGCCGGGCACGGCGGGCGTCTCGGTGGAGCCCGCGGTGGGCACCTGACGGCCGCCGGACTGGGCGTAGCGGATCTTGCCGTCCTTGCCGGCGAGGGTCGCGTTCAGCTGCTGCTCCACGCCTCCGCCGCCCTTGCCCTCGGAGTTGACCCAGCCGAGTATTCCGGCGGCGAGGTCGCCGTTGGGGTACACGCGCTTGCTGCTGGGCACGGAGAAGACGCCGGCGAGGACGTTGACGGTGGCGCCGTCGGCGTCCGACTTGTCGGCGAGGGCGGACTTCAGGTCCTTGATCTGCTTCCAGACCTGCGGGGTCTGCCGGCCGGCCAGCTTGGTGTAGCGCGTGTCCGGGTCCTTGGGGCGCAGCTTCTTGACCAGGTCGGACTGCTCCTGGCCGAGGATCGGCGCGAGGAGGGCGGCCGCCTGCTCGGGACCGTCGCCGATCTTCAGCTGCTCGCGGGCGAACATCGTCGGGTCGGCCGTGATGTCGTAGGCGTCCTCGCTGGCGGCGAGGGCGACGCCGGAGCGGTCGGTGATCTCGCCGCGCTCGGCGGCCAGCACCTGGCCGACGTACCGGTTGCGCTCGGCCTTGGCGGCGTAGGTGCTCGCGTCGACGGCCTGCACCTGGAGGAGGCGGACGACGAAGGCGGTCAGCACCAGGGTGAGGGCGAGGCCGACCATGCGCAGCCGGGGGCGGGGGCTGCCGAGCCGGATGACGCGCGCGGCGGCGGGACGGGGCGTGGCGGCACGGGGGGCGGCGGGACGGCGGGCGGGGCGGGCGCCCGGGCCGGGCCGCCGCCGCTCGGACGCGGGGCGGGAGGGCCGGGCGGGGCCGGGCACGCGCCGGCGGGGCGGTTCCCTGTCGGACACTTCCGTCACCTGCCGGGAGTCGTGGGAGTGGCTGCGGTCGGGGTGGCGTCGGGGACGGGCGTCGCGGGTGCCGGGTCCGCCGGGGTGTCGGCAGCGGTGCCCGCGGTGGCGTCCGCGTCGGTGTCCGTGTCGCCGTCGCCGGTGGCGTCGCTGTCGGCCGGGGCGGTCTCGATGGCCTCGGGCGGGCGGACGGCCACGGGGGTGTCCCGCGCGGACCGCAGGGCGGCGGGCGACGGGACGCCCTTCACGGTGCCGTCGGAGCCGAGGAACGCGGGATCGCCGCCGGGCACCATGCCGAGTTCGCGCGCGCGGCGCTGGAGGGCGTCCGGGGCGGAGTAGGAGTCGATGTCCCGCTGGAGCGCCTGCTCCTCGTCGGTGAGGCTCTTGGTGTCCTTCTCCAGGTCGTCCATCCTGAACGAGCCCTCGCTGAGCGCGGAGTTCAGCACGAGCAGGCCGATGAGACCGCCGCCGAGGAGCAGGACGACGAGGAGGACGAACGGCGTGCGGGCCGCCCGGCGCGGGCCGGCCGGGAAGAGACGCGCGAGCCGGGCGGCCCTCCCCCGCAGTTCGGGTTTCCCGCTCACTCGCCCTCCCCCGCCGAGGAGTTGCGGCCCGAGCGCCCCTCACGCCTCGGGCACACCGCGCTCCTCACGTCTGTCACGCCCCTCATTCGATGTGCTCCCTGATGCGCTCGGCTCCGCGCAGCCGCGCCGGCGCCGCACGCCGGTTCTCGGCGACTTCTTCCTCGGTGGGAAGTTCGGCACCGCGCGTGAGCAGCTTGAGCCGGGGCTGGTAGCGCTCGGGGACGACCGGCAGTCCGGGCGGCGCGGTGGTGGCGGCCCCGGCCGCGAACACCTGCTTCACCAGCCTGTCTTCGAGCGAGTGGTACGACAGCACGGCGATCCGCCCGCCGACGTCCAGGGCCTTCACGGCGGCCGGGATCGCCCGTTCCAGGACGGCGAGTTCACCGTTGACCTCGATGCGCAGCGCCTGGAAGGTGCGCTTGGCCGGGTTGCCGCCGGTGCGCTTGGCGGCCTGCGGGAGCGCGGCGCGGATCAGGTCGACCAGGCGCGCGCTGTTGGCGAACGGCTCCTTGTCCCGCTCGCGGACGATCGCGGACACGATCCGCTTGGCCTGCTTCTCCTCGCCGTACGCCCGCAGGATGCGCACGAGTTCGCCCGGCGGGTAGGTGTTGAGGACCTCGGCGGCGCTGATGCCGGTCGTCTGGTCCATGCGCATGTCGAGCGGGGCGTCCTGGGCGTAGGCGAACCCCCGGTCGGCCTCGTCGAGTTGCATGGAGGACACGCCCAGGTCGAACAGGATGCCCTGCACGCGCGCGATGCCGAGCCGGGCGAGCACGGCGGGGAGTTCGTCGTAGACGGCGTGCACGAGTTCGGCGCGCTCGCCGAAGGGCGCGAGGCGCTCACCGGACAGGCGCAGGGCCTCCTTGTCCCGGTCGAGGGCGACGAGCCGCGCCTCGGGGAACCGGGTCACCAGGGCCTCGCTGTGTCCGCCGAGGCCGAGCGTGCAGTCGACGACCACCGCTCCGGGCTCCCCGAGGGCGGGGGCCAGCAGGTCCAGGCAGCGCTGGAGCATCACCGGGACGTGCCGGCTCTCGCCCTCCCGTCGCCCGGCATCGCCCTTGTTCGAATGCGCTTCGCGCCCCTGCACTCTGGGCCCTCTCAGATCCGGCGGGCCCGTACGCACCGCCGGGTCCCCGCCCGCTCGAAGAAGGGGAGGTCCGCCGGCGCCGGAAGCGTCAGCCGACCGGGAGCGGGAGGAGGCCGAGCCGTACGTACGCGCCGCGCACGCGGGGAGATCTCCGGCGGCCGCGCCGGGGTCTCTCGGGGAATTCAGTCCAGCGGGGAGATCGCCGCCTCCCGCTTCGCGTCACTTTAGTCCACCCTGTCACGCGGTCAATCAACCGGCCTGCGCGTCGCGGTCCCACGCGCGCGTGAAGCGGCCGACCGCCGGAAATCACCCGTTCGGGTAGCCGTCTCTCACCCTTGTGGCTTACCTCACAGGCGCAGCGTGATGACGCCCTTTTTCCCTTCTCACAACAGGACCGCGACGGCGGTGACCAGTAACGTCATGCCTATGACGACTTCCGCATCCGTCCCCATCGAGTCCGCGGGCACCATAGGCAGCGGCAGCGTGACCGACCGCCTGGTCCAGGCGAACGGGCGCTACGCCGCCGCGTTCACCGACCCCGGCATGGACGCCCGGCCCGTGCTGCACGTCGCCGTCGTGGCCTGCATGGACGCCCGTATCGACCTGCACGCCGCGCTCGGTCTGGAGCTCGGCGACTGCCACACGATCCGCAACGCGGGCGGTGTGGTGACCGACGACGTGATCCGCTCGCTCACCATCAGCCAGCGCAAGCTGGGCACGCGCAGCGTGGTCCTCATCCACCACACCGGCTGCGGCCTGGAAGCGATCACCGAGGACTTCCGCACCGAGCTGGAGATGGAGGTCGGCCAGCGCCCGGCCTGGGCCGTCGAGTCCTTCCGGGACGTCGACCAGGACGTACGGCAGTCCATGCAGCGGGTGCGCACCTCGCCGTTCCTCCTCAGCACCGAGGACGTCCGCGGGTTCGTGTTCGACGTGAAGACCGGACTGCTGCGGGAGATCGACCCCGTTCAGGAGTCCGCACAAGAGTCTTAAGACCTGACATATCGCTGTCAGTTGTCCACAGGCGAGTGACACGAAACGGTAACGGCGGCAAGAATGCGGTTGTGGCGTCGCGCGGAACTTTTCCCGCGTGGTGTCCGTGATTGGGGTGGGCCGGTCCGCGTTCAGAAGCGTCGGCCCGGAAAGAACGGGCCGAGGAGGGCCGGGTGACGACCTATGACGATCGAGCGAGCCTCACTGATCTGACCGCCACTGTGGAGCGTGTCCGCAGTTCGGTGGAAGGAGTGATCGAGGGCAAGCCCGAGGTCGTACGGCTTTCGCTGACCGTGCTGCTCGCCGAGGGACATCTTCTGATCGAGGATGTCCCCGGCGTCGGCAAGACGATGCTGGCCAAGGCACTGGCGCGGTCGATCGACTGCTCGGTGCGACGTATCCAGTTCACGCCCGACCTGCTGCCGTCGGACATCACCGGCGTGTCCATCTGGGACCAGCAGCGGCAGGACTTCGAGTTCAAGCCGGGTGCGATCTTCGCGCAGATCGTGATCGGCGACGAGATCAACCGCGCCTCGCCGAAGACGCAGTCCGCGCTGCTGGAGTCCATGGAGGAACGCCAGGTCACGAGCGACGGGCAGTCCTATGAACTGCCCAGCCCCTTCATGGTGGTGGCCACGCAGAACCCGGTCGAGATGGAGGGCACCTACCCGCTGCCCGAGGCGCAGCGCGACCGCTTCATGGCCCGGGTCTCCATCGGCTACCCGAGCCCGGAGGCCGAGCTCCAGATGCTCGACATCCACGGCGGGGTGAACCCGCTGGACGACCTCCAGCCGGTGGCGCACGCGCACGAGATAGTGAAGCTGATCGAAGCGGTGCGCGGCGTCCACGTCGCGGAGGCGGTCCGCCGGTACGCGGTCGACCTGGTCGCCGCCACCCGCACGCATCCCGACCTCAGACTCGGCGCCTCGCCGCGCGCGACGCTGCATCTGCTGCGCGCGGCGAAGGCCTCCGCCGCCCTCGGCGGCCGGGACTACGCACTGCCGGACGACGTGCAGAACCTGGCCGTGGCCGTCCTGGCCCACCGGTTGCTGCCCACCGCGCAGGCCCAGCTCAACCGGCGTACGTCGGAGCAGGTCGTCGCGGAGATCATCCAGCGCACCCCGGTGCCCGCGGCCCCCCAGCAGCGCGGCTACGGCCTGGGCGGCGACGGGCAGGCGTACGGCCGGCCGCCGCGGAGGCTGTGATGGCCCTCGGGGGGACGGGGCAGGCGGACACCGGCCGCGGGGAGAAGGGCGGCGCCCGCACCGCCCTGGCCGGTCTGACCACCCGTGGCCGCTCGTTCCTGGCCGCCGGCGTCGCCGCCGCGATCTGCGCGTACGTCCTCGGGCAGCCCGACCTGCTGCGGGTGGGGCTGCTGCTGGCGGCGCTGCCGCTGGTGTGCGCCGCCGTCGTCTACCGCACCCGGTACCGGGTCGCCGGCAGCCGCCGGCTCTCCCCCGGGCGGGTGCCCGCCGGCAGCGAGTCCCGCGTCCATCTGCGGATGGACAACGTCTCCCGGCTGCCCACCGGTCTGCTGATGCTCCAGGACCGGGTGCCGTACGTGCTCGGCCCGCGCCCCCGCTTCGTGCTGGACCGGGTCGAGCCGGGCGGCCGCCGCGAGGTGTCCTACCGGGTCCGCTCCGACCTGCGCGGCCGCTACCCGCTGGGCCCGCTCCAGCTGCGGCTGAACGACCCGTTCGGGATGTGCGAGCTGACCCGCTCCTTCTCGACCTTCGACACACTGACGGTCATCCCGCGCGTGGAGCCGCTGCCGGCGCTGCGGCTGAGCGACGAGGCCAAGGGGTACGGCGACGGACGGCAGCGCTCGCTGGCGCTGGCCGGCGAGGACGACGTGATCCCGCGCGGCTACCGCTACGGCGACGACCTGCGCCGGGTGCACTGGCGTTCCACGGCCCGCTACGGCGAGCTGATGGTGCGCCGGGAGGAACAGCCCCAGCGGTCCCGCTGCACGGTGCTGCTCGACACCCGGGGCACGGCCTTCCGGGGCGCGGGCCCCGACTCGGCCTTCGAGTGGGCGGTCTCGGGCTGCGCGTCGGTGCTGACGCACATGCTGGAGCGGGGCTTCTCGGTGCGGCTGCTGACGGACACGGGCACCTCGGTGCCCGGCGAGGGCGCCGACGGCTTCGCCGGGGCCAGCCAGGAGTCGGCGGACGCGGCCGGGCTGATGATGGACACCCTCGCGGTGGTCGACCACTCCGACGGCACGGGCCTGTCCCGGGCGTACGACGTGCTGCGCGGGGGCAACGAGGGGCTGCTGGTGGCCTTCTTCGGCGAACTCAACGAGGAGCAGGCGGCGGTGGCCGGCAAGATGCGCCAGCGCAGCGGGGGCGCGGTCGCCTTCCTGCTGGACGGCGACAGCTGGGTGCGTGAACCGAACGAGGCCCCCGCGACGATGAACAGGACACAGGAGCGGCTGCGGATGCTGCGCGAGGCGGGCTGGACGGCCGTGAGCGTGTCACGGGGCGTTCCACTGACGGAGGTATGGCAGCTGGCGGACCAGGAGCGGTCCGGTGTGGTGACGGTGGGCGGGACGAGCGGCGGGGAGGCGGGATCATGAGCGGGCGGGCGCGACTGACGCTGTGCTCGGCGGCGGCCACACTGATGGCCTCCCTCGCCATGCTGCCCCTGGTCGACCCGGCCACCTGGATCCTCCAGGCGGCGGTCCTGCTGGCGGTCCAGTCCGGGGTGGGCGCGGCGACCCGGCGGGTGCCGCTGGCCCGGCCGCTGACCGTGCTGGCCCAGGCCCTGGTCACGCTGGTGCTGCTGACCCTGGTCTTCGCCCGTGAGCAGGCCCTCGCCGGGCTGATCCCCGGCCCGCATGCCTTCCAGCACTTCGCCGACCTGCTGCGGGCCGGCGCGGACGACGTCGGGCGGTTCGCGATACCGGCGCCGCTGTCCGAGGGCATCCGGCTGATGATGGTCGGCGGTGTGCTGGTGATCGGCCTGGCGGTGGACACCCTCGCGGTGACGTTCCGCAACGCCGCCCCGGCCGGTCTGCCGCTGCTCGCGCTGTATTCGATCGCCGCGGGCCTGTCGGACGGGGTCGTGGACTGGCTGTGGTTCCTGGTGGCCGCCGCCGGCTATCTGATGCTGCTCCTCGCGGAGAGCCGGGAGCGGCTCTCGCAGTGGGGCCGTGTCTTCGGCGGCGCCCCGCGCGCGCCCGGCGGGCCGTCCGGCCCGGTGGCCCCGGTGCGCACCGGGCGGCGGATCGGCGCGGTCGCCCTGGGCGTGGCCCTGGTGGTGCCGCTGCTGCCGCTGCCCGCGATCGGCAGCGGCCTACTGGACGGCACGGGCACCGGGGTGGGCGCGGGCAACGGCAGCGGGGGCACGATCTCCGCGGTCAACCCGCTGGTGTCGCTGCGCGACAGCCTGAACATGGACGACGACCGCACGGTCCTGACGCTGCGCACCTCCTCCAGCGACATCTCGGACCTCTATCTGCGGATCGTCTCCCTGGACGACTTCGACGGCACCACGTGGAAGCCCTCGAAGCGCCAGATCAGCGCCGTGCCGGACGAGTTCCCGACGCCCGCCGGTCTGGGCTCGGACGTCAGGCGCTCGCAGGTGACGACCCGGATCAGGGCCGCCGACTGGTACGCCCAGGACTGGCTGCCGATGCCGTATCCGCCGAGCGACGTGAAGATCAGCGGGAACTGGCGGTACGAGCCGGTCGGCATGACCCTGGTGGGCGACCACGGGCAGAACACGCGCGGCAAGACGTACGAGGTGAACAGCCTCGCCGTGCAGCCGACGGCGAAGCAGCTGGCCTCCGCCCCGGAGGCGCCCGGCTCGGTCAGGGGCGACTTCACGGAGGTGCCGGGCTCACTGCCGTCGTCGGTGGCGCGGACGGCCCGGGAGGTGACCCGGGGCGCGGCGAACGACTACGAGCGTGCGGTCAAGCTCCAGGACTACTTCGCGGTCACGGGCGGCTTCGAGTACGACACCGAGGTGCAGGTCGGCAGCGGCAAGGACGCGATCGCCCGCTTCCTGCGGGACAAGCAGGGCTTCTGCGTGCACTTCTCGTTCGCGATGGCGGCGATGGCCCGCACGCTGGGCATTCCGGCCCGGGTCGCGGTGGGCTTCGCGCCGGGCTCCCCGCAGGCGGACGGTTCGGTGGCGGTGAGCCTGAAGGACGCGCACGCGTGGCCCGAGCTGTATTTCGAGGGTGTGGGCTGGACCCGTTTCGAGCCGACCCCGACCCGGGGTACGACGCCCACGTACACGCTGCCGGAGAACTCCGGCGACGCGATCGCGGAGCTGCCGCAGGCCTCGCGTTCGGCGTCCGCCGCGCCGTCGGCGGAGGCCTCGGCGAGCACGAGCTGCTCGGCGGACGACAAGAAGGCCGAGGCCTGCACGAGCGCGCTGCCGCTCGACGAGGCCGAGCAGGGCGGCGGCGGGCCGTCCTGGTACGAGATCGCCGGATGGACGGTGCTCGGGGCCGGGGTCCTGCTGCTGCCGCTGCTGCCGATGCTGTGGCGGCTGAGACGCCGTGCGGTGCGGCTCGCGTCGGCCCAGCACACCGGGTCCTCCGCCGACGGAGGTCCGGAACCGGCCGTGCCCGGCCCGGCGGTGCTGCTGGACGTGCCGTCGCACGAGGCGACCGAGGCGGCCGTCGCCCATGTCCTGTCGGTGTGGCGCGAGCTGACCGACACGGCCTGGGACTACGGCATCGAGCCCGACGACGCGCTGACGCCCCGGCGGGCCGCCGCGCGGATCGTCCGCCTCGGCGAGCTGGACGACACGGTGGCCGCGTCGGTGCACCGGGTGGCGGGCGCCGTGGAGCAGGTGCTGTACGCGCCGCAGCCGCGGGCGGAGGCCGGGCTGGCCGACGAGGTGCGCGGGGTGCGCGCGGCCCTGCGGTCCCGGGTCGGACGGCGCACCCGGCTGCGCGCGGTCGTCGCGCCCCGCTCCGCCGTGCGCGCCGCCTGGGATCTCGCGGACCGCTGGACGGCTGTGAAGGCCTCCTGGGCGGCCCGCCTGGCGACGCTGACGCGCCGGCTGTGGCGCTTCGGCAGGACGGCCTGAGCGGCGGACCGACAGCGCGGACCGGCGGCGCGGCCGACCGGCGGCATGGCAGCGGCCCCCGCTCCGGGGTTTTCCTCGGGGCGGGGGCCGAATGCTGTGAGTGGTCCGGTGGCTGGTGTCTCGGGGCCGGTGTCAGGGCGTGCGTGAGGGGGCGACCACCCTGTCCGGGTGGTCGCCCCCTCATCGATGTCTCGATGTCCTTCGAGGCGTCTGCGCGGCTACACCGTCAGGAGCCCGGGGCCCGGCCTCAGTGACCGTGTCCGCCCTGCTCGTCACGGCGGCGCTGCCAGCGCTGCTCGATCCGGTCCATCATGGAGCGCTTGGGCCGTCCCTGACCGCGTCCCTGGCCGCCGCGAGCGTGCGGAGCGCCCGCAGGCTGTTCGCCCGGCTTGGGAGCCTTGCGCCAGCCCGTCACGGCGAGCACCGCACACCCCAGCATGACGAGGAAGCCCATCACGCTCAGCCAGACCTGCTGGGCGACCATACCGGCCATAAGGAGCGCGATTCCCACGAGGAAGCCCGCGACTGCCTGGTAGACCCGACGCCGGGTGTACGTACGCAGCCCGCTTCCCTCAAGCGCCGACGCGAACTTGGGATCTTCGGCGTACAGCGCTCGCTCCATCTGCTCGAGCATGCGCTGCTCGTGCTCCGAGAGCGGCACGGAGTCCTCCTCATCGTGCAGTCGCCGGGGCGACCCGGGGGGTCCCTTCAGGATAGGCAGGGAATCGCCCCCGTGAAACCCGCCCCTCTACGCCAATTGGCCAACCGGAGCCCGCCATGGACGTCCCGGCTCGCTGGAGGTTCCATTCCCCAGCGGCCGACCCGTCATGCCGGGCGGTCTCCCTCGATCATACGGCGCACAGCGGCCGAACGGGGGGCCTGTGGCGTACTCCATGTGCGGCCAAGTCGCTGATCAGCGGAGCGCCCCGGCCCTCGCCCCCGCGGACGACTCACGCCTCGTCGGCCCCTCGGGTCTCACCGAGGACGTGGAGCTGCGTGGCCACGGAGTGGAAGGCGGGGAGTTCGGCCGCGGCCTCCTCCAGCTTCAGCAGTGCTTCCAGGGCGCCGGGCTCGGTGTCCACGAGCACGCCGGGCACCAGGTCGGCGAAGACCCGCACGCCGTGCACGGCGCCGACGCGCAGGCCCGCGCCCTCGACCAGGTCGGTGAGCTGCCCGGCGGTGAAGCGGTGCGGCACGGGGTCGCCCTCGCCCCAGCGGCCGGCCGGGTCGGTGAGGGCCTGGCGGGCCTCCTTGAAGTGTCCGGCGAGGGCCCGCGCGAGCACGGCTCCGCCGAGGCCGGCGGCGAGCAGGCTGAGGACGCCGTCGGGGCGCAGCGCGGCCACGACGTTGCGGACGCCCTCGGCCGGGTCGTCGACGTACTCCAGCACGCCGTGGCACAGGACGGCGTCGTAGCCGCCGCGCTCGACGACGTCGAAGAGGCCGTGCGCGTCGCCCTGGACGCCCTGCACGCGGTCGGCGACGCCGGCCTCGGCGGCGCGGCGCTCCAGGGCGAACAGCGCGTTGGGGCTGGGGTCGACGACGGTGACCCGGTGCCCGAGGCGGGCCACGGGCACCGCGAAATTGCCGCTGCCGCCCCCGGTGTCGAGGACGTCCAGCGACTCACGCCCCGTGGCCTTGACCCGGCGGTCGAGGGCGTCCTGGAGGACGTCCCAGACCACGGCGGTGCGAAGGGCGGCGCGCGGGCGAGAGTCGGAACGCAGCGGCGTCGCTTCGGGGCGGTGGGGTGAGGCGGGAGGGCGCATCGGGTCCGACACGGCAGTTGACTCCTCGGCGCGGCACCGCCTCTTGCGCGGCGGAGCGAACGGGGCGCCTTCCCCGGCCGGACCGGCAGGTGGAAGGCTTCAGGCGCCTTCCACCCTATTGCCTTCGGCATCGCCTCCGACATCGCCGTCGACGCCGCACCCGGCAGCCGCGGCACGGGCCGCACCGGCCGCCGCTCGGCGTCCCGCGCCAGTCATCGTCAGCCCGCGTCAGTCGTCGTCAGCCCGCGTCCGGCATGTCCCGACCCTCCCCCGGGCCGGCCGGCCGCTCCCCCTCCCGGTGCGGCTGCCGTGCGTCGAGGCGCGGCTGCGGCAGGACCGGCTGGAGGACCAGCATGCGCTCGACGATGCGCAGGAACATCGCCACGTCCCGTATCAGGTCGTCGGCGTCCCTGCGGCCGGCCGCGCCCTGTATGCCGGCCTCCGCCCGCGCGCGGCGGCCGGCCCCGGAGGCGAACAGCGCGCTCCACTCGGTGAGTTCGGGCGCGATCTCGGGGAGCACTTCCCAGGCGCTCCGGATGCGGTTGCGGCGTCGGGGCGAGGTCTCGGGCCGGCCGCGCGCGGCGAGCACGGCGGCGGCGGTGCGCAGGGCCGCGAGGTGGGCGGTGGCGTAGCGCTCGTTGGGGGTCTCGAGGACGGCGGCCTCGTCGAGTGCGGCGCGGGCCTGGGCGAGCAGGTCGAGGGCGGCGGGTGGGGCCGTGGTCCGGCGCAGCACGGGGTGCACATCGCTCGCCGGGCCGTTCAGTGAGGGGGCAGGGCCGAGGGCGCGGCGCCGGTGGGCGGCTGCTGCGTGATTGCTGGCCATGACGAACCTCCTGTCGTCTGTGTGACGGCACGACCCGAAACGGGGTGCCGTATGTGCTCATCGTGAGGTATGGCACTGACAATCCGTTCTGACCTGCGCTTTTGCTTCGATCGAAGGTTCGGGCTAGTTTTTGCACTGACCAGTCAGTTCAATTAGGGGGAAGCAGTGGACGGAGTCGGTGTCGCAGCCGACGGTCTCGGGCTTCGCGGACCGCGCGGGTGGGCGTTCCGCGGCGTCGGCTTCAGCGCGGAGCCGGGCTCGCTGATCGTGATCGAGGGGCCGTCCGGGTCCGGGCGCACGAGCCTGCTGCTCGCGCTCACCGGCCGGATGAAGGCCACGGAGGGCACGGCGACGGTGGGCACGGCACGGCTGCCCAAGCAGCTCGCCGGGGCTCGCCGGGTCAGCGCCGTGGCCCATGTCGCCGGGGTCACCGACCTGGAACCGGCCCTGACCGTCGGCGAGCACCTTCGTGAACGGGCGCTGCTGGAGCGGCGGTTCGCCGGTTCCGTACGGGGTCTGCTGCGCCCGCGCGCGGAGAAGGCCGCGGAGACGGACGCGCGCGTGGACGCCGCGCTGGCGGCCGCCGGACTCGAGGTACGGGCGCTGCCCAAGGGGGCGCGGACGGCCGTACGGGATCTGGAGCGGCTGGAGGCGCTGCGGCTGTCCGTGGCGCTGGCCCTCATCGGCCGGCCGGGCCTCCTCGGCGTGGACGACGCCGACCTGAAGCTGTCCGAGGCCGAACGCGCCGACGTGCGTGCGCTGTTCGCGTCCCTCACGGCGGCCGGGACGACGGTCGTCGCGGTGTGCGGCGAGGCCCCCGAGGACGCCGTCAGGGTGAGGACCCTCGGCGAGGACACCTGGGCCGCGGAACCTGAACCGGACACGGCCCCAGAGCCGGACACCAGCTCCGCGACGACTGAGCTCGAAGCCGAGGACGAGGACGAAGCCGACACCGGCACCGGCACCGGCACCGGCACCGCCGACGAAACCAAAACCGACACCGAAGACGACACCGACACCGAACAGCCCAGCGACAAGGAGGACCCGGCGGATGCGCTCCCCGAAACTCGCCGCGCTTGAGCTGCGCCGCTTCGGCCGGGGGAAGCTCCCCCGTGCCGCCCTGGTCGCCCTCCTGCTGCTGCCGCTGCTCTACGGCGCGCTGTACCTGTGGTCCTTCTGGGACCCGTA
This sequence comes from Streptomyces sp. NPDC002328, assembly GCF_042890065.1. NCBI lineage: Bacteria > Bacillati > Actinomycetota > Actinomycetes > Kitasatosporales > Streptomycetaceae > Streptomyces > Streptomyces sp. NPDC002328. The sequence goes on from NZ_JBIARQ010000001.1 coordinate 365,632, forward strand.
CGGCCGTCTCGACCGCATTCCCGTCGCGCTGGTCAACGACGACACGGGGGCGAGCGTCGACGGCAGGAGGATGGTCGCCGGCGACGACATCACCGAAGGGCTGCGGGACAGCGCGACCTTCGAATGGCACGAGGTGAGCGCCGCACAGGCACGCGCGGGCGTGGAGGACGGCACGTACTACCTGTCGCTGACCATGCCGGCCGACTTCAGCCGGCGGATCGCCTCCAGCTCCGGTGACGCCCCGGCGACGAGCGCCCTTCAGGTGCGCACGAACGACGCGAACAACTACATCGTCGGGCAGATCTCGCGGACGGTCTTCAGCGAGGTGCGCACGGCCGCGTCGACGAAGGCCTCCCGCTCCTTCCTGGACAAGATCTTCATCTCGTTCTCCGACATCCACGGCAAGACCGTGGAGGCCGCCGACGGGGCCGACAAGCTGACCGGCGGCATCGGGAAGGCTGAGCAGGGCTCCAAGGACCTCGCCGACGGGCTGAAGGACGCCAAGTCGGGCAGCGACAAGCTGGCCAAGGGGCTGAAGAAGCTCGACACGAGCGGGGGCGACCTGGAGGACGGCACGCAGAAGATCGCGGACGGCACGCAGTCGCTGGCCGACAAGGCCAACGGGATCAACGACAAGATCGGGCCGTTCGTCGCGCGGAACGAGAAGACCATCGGGGACACGGCCCAACTGGTCGCCGACTCCGCCGAGGTGGTCAGCGGCCACCTCGCCACGCTGGTGAAGACCGCGCCGGTCGCCGCCAAGGACGCGCGCACGGAGGCCGACGCGCTGGCCGGCGTCTACAAGACGCGCTGCGAGACGCCGGTGCTGCCCGATCCCGCCTGCGACGACCTGAAGGCGGCCAAGGAGGCGGCCGCCGACGTGGCGACGGTCGCCGAGGGCCTCGACGTGCTCATCGCCGACCGCAGCGGCGAACTGAAGACGCTCCGCACGAACGTCGGTCTGCTCCAGAAGCAGGCCCAGGCGCTCGCCGACCGCGCCCCGCGCCTCTCCGAGGACCTCACCGACGCCGTGTCCCGGATCAACGAGCTGAACAAGGGGGCCGCGAAGGTCGCCGCCGGGGCGAAGAAGCTGCACACCGGGCTCGGCACCGCCAAGACCGGGGCCGGAGACCTCGACACGGGCGTCGGCAAGCTCAAGACGGGCGCCTACGACCTCAACGGCGGCATCTACAAGCTGGTCGACGGCTCCGGGAAGCTCGCCGGCGGGCTGCACGACGGGGCCGAGAAGATCCCCGACTACGACGAACCGGCCCGCGACGCGCGCACCGCCGTGATGGCGGACCCCGTGCAGCTCGCCACCCAGGACCTGCACAAGGCCCCCAACTACGGCACCGGGTTCGCCCCGTACTTCATCCCGCTGTCCCTGTGGGTGGGCGCGATGGTGGCGTACATGCTGATCGCGCCGATGAACCGGCGGGCGCTCGCCGCGGGCGCCTCGGCGTGGCGGATCGCGCTGGCGGGCTGGCTGCCGGTGGTCGCGATCGGCGTGCTCCAGACGACGGCGCTGATGGCGGTGCTGCACTGGGCGGTCGGCCTGGAGATGGCACGGGCCGCCGGGACGGTGGGCTTCCTGTTCCTGGTGACGGCGTGCTTCGCGGCGCTGATCCAGTGGCTCAACGCCCGCTTCGGCGCGGCCGGGCGCATCCTCGTGCTGGCCCTGCTGATGCTCCAGCTGACGTCCGCGGGCGGCACCTACCCGGTGCAGACCAGCCCCGGCTTCTTCAACGCGATCCACCCGTTCCTGCCGATGAGCCATGTCGTCGACGCGCTGCGCCGGCTGATCACGGGCGGTGGTCTGGAACCGGTGTGGCAGGCGTGCGCGGTGCTCGTCGCCTTCACCGTGGGCGCTCTCGCGCTGACCGCGCTGTCGGCGCGACGGCGTCAGGTGTGGACGCTGGACCGGCTGCACCCGGAGCTGAGCCTGTGAGCACCCGGTCACGGCCTCCGGCGCGTCGGGTTCCTGTGACAATCGGGGGCATGGAAAGCACCACCACGCCGGGCGGCCGCACCCGCCGCGAGGCCACCCGGCAGAAGCTCTACGAGGCGGCCGTCACCCTCATCGCCGAACAGGGCTTCTCCGCCACCACGGTGGACGAGATCGCCGAGCGGGCCGGAGTCGCCAAGGGCACGGTCTACTACAACTTCGCGAGCAAGTCGGTCCTCTTCGAGGAGTTGCTGCGGCACGGGGTGGGCCTTCTCACCGCCTCTCTGCGGGAGGCGGCCGAGCGCACGGCGCGGGAGGGCGGCAGCCGGGTCGACGCGCTGGACGCGATGATCCGCGCGGGCCTCGTCTTCATCGACCGCTATCCCGCGTTCACGCAGCTGTACGTGGCCGAGCTGTGGCGCACCAACCGGGCCTGGCAGTCCACGCTGATGGTGGTGCGGCAGGAGGCGGTGGCCGTCGTCGAGGGCGTGCTGCGGGAGGGCATCGAGGGCGGCGAGTTCAGCGACGAGATCGATGTGCCGCTGACGGCCGCGGCGCTGGTCGGCATGGTCCTGGTGGCCGCGCTGGACTGGAAGGCGTTCCAGCCGGAACGGTCCCTGGACGACGTCCACGCGGCGCTGTCCCGGCTGCTCCAGGGGCGGGTGAGCGGCCGCCGCTGACCGGGCGACGCCGCGCGGGCGCCGTCTCGGCGCCCTGGGGATGAGCACTCATGGCTGAGTACGCGTACCTAAGGGGGGAGATGAGTACGCGCGCGGATGGGTGCGGGCCTGCGGGAACGGGAGAGTGAAGACACGGGAAGGGGCACGGCACCGGCACCGCCGACACGGGGCGGCGGAACGGCGCCGGTCCTGGACCGCTCCTTCCGTCGGCTCTGTCGGCGGGAGCGAGGCACGGGGGGACCCGGGGGAACGACCGATCGGGGGAAACGGGGGAGCACGGGGGAACGGGGGGATCGGGGGAACGGGGGGAGCACGAGGAAGCGCCGGTGCGCGGTGGCCCGCGGGGGACGTGGCCATCACGCACCGGCGTTTTCGTGCACGCCGGACAAGACCGGGCGAGAGCGGGCGGGACCGGGGGGCGCGTCCCCGTTCGGACATCGGGCCGACGGCGTCACTGTCAGTGGTGGCCGATAAAGTCGCGGTCATGGCACGGATTGCGGTGATCGGCGCCGGACTGGGCGCGATGGCGGCCGCTGCCCGGCTGGCCGTCGCGGGTCACCGGGTGGTGGTGTACGAACGTACGCGGACGTACGGCGGCGCGGTGCGCCGGTTCGAGCGGGAGGGGTTCGCGTTCGACACCGGGCCCGGTCTGCTGCCGCTGCCCGCGGTCTGGCGCGATCTGTTCCTCAAGACGGGCAAGGAGCCGCTGGAGGACCTCGTCGAGCTGGCGCAGGTCGACCCGTCCTCACGGCACGTGTTCGCGGACGGCACCGAGGTGGCCCTGCCGAACGCCTCGCGCGCGGGAGTCGTCGCGGCCCTGGAGGAGTCGCTCGGGGCGGGCGCGGGAAAGCGCTGGGGCGACTTCCTGGTCCGGGCCCGCGAGGCCTGGGACCGCACCCGCCGGCCGCTCCTGGAGGAGCCCCTGTGGCCGAACTGGCAGGTGCTGGCCGAGCGTGAGCCCTACCCGTCGGTGCCGCACAAGCGCCTGCTGCGCACCCGTCGGGCCGGCACCCTCGCCGAGGTCGGCGCGTGGGAGCTGCGCGACGCCCGGCTCGCCGCGCTCCTGGAGAGCCACGCGCTCGCGTACGGCCTGGATCCGCGCGTCGCCCCGGCGAGCGCGGCCGTGCTGCCGTACATGGAGCACGCGTTCGGGATGTGGTACGTGCGCGGCGGGATCCGGGAGCTGGCCCGCGCGGTGTACGAGCGGTGCGTGGCCCGGCGGGTCGAGTTCGTCTTCGACGCCGAGGTCGCGCGGGTCCTGGAGAAGGACGGCCGGGCGGCGGGCGTGGAGCTGCTCGACGGCACGCTCGTGGAGGCCGACTTCGTGGTCGCGCCGGGAGGCGTCGAGGGTCTGCCCGCGCGTGCGCGGGGCGAGGTCCCGTCCCAGGCGGGCCTGTCGAGCCGTCTGACCGTGCTGCTGGCGCTGCGCGGCGGGCGTCCGCAGGGGGCGGCCCCTCGCACGGTGGTGCACACGGACGACCGCGAGGGCGAGTTGGAGAGCCTGTTCGGCACGACGCCGGTGACGCCGGCACGCCCGACGGTCACCGTGCTGCGGCCCGACGACCCGGGCCTGGTCCCGGACGCCGGTCATGAGGCGGTCGTCGTCGGCTGCGTGGTCCCCGCGGGGACGGACGTGCCCGCCGACGGCGTCGAGCGGCTGATCGACGCCGCCGGACGTGCCGTCCCGGGGCTGCGGGACCGCGTCCTGTGGAGCGAGGTGCGCACGCCCGCCGACATCGCGGACGAGACCGGGGTCGCGGGCGGGTCGGTGCCGGCGCCGGCGCTGGCCGCGGCCGGGGGGCGACTGCTGCACCCGTCCAACTCCACCGCGATACCAGGCCTGTTCACCGTCGGCGGCTGGTCCCACCCGGGCGGCGGGCTGCCCCACGCCGGGATGTCGGGCGCGCTGGTGTCCGGACTGATCGTGGAGGGACGGGAGTTCCGGGGCTCGCAGTGAGCCCCGGAGCGGTACCGCTCGTCGGAGTCGGAGCGCCGTCAGTACCGGTACTGCTCGTCGTACCCGGTGCCCTGCTGCCGTCCGTCGCCCTGGTAGGGGTAGTTCTGGTCGGGCGGGAGGTCGCCGCCCAGCGGGTCGTCGGCGGTGCGCTGCTGCGGGACCCAGACACCGCCGGCCGGGGTCTCCCCGTAGCCGCCGGCGCCGTACTGGTCCTGGCCGTAGCCCTGCTGCCCGTACTGCTGCTGGCCGTAACCGGTGTCGTACGAGCCGCCGCCGTAGGTCTGGGTGCCGATGTACGGGTCGGAGTAGGCGGCGTACTGCTGTTCGCCGGCGGAGTCGTAGCCGTACTGCTGCTGTCCGTAACCGGAGTAGCCGTCATAGCCGTGGCTCTGGTCCGCGCCCTGGGCTGCCGTCGCGTACTGGTCCTGGGGCTGGGCGGCGGCCGCGTAGGCGGAGTCGCTGTAGACGCCGTAGGTGCCGGTGTCGTCGGGCATGGGCTGCGGCTCGTAGACGGCGGTGGTCTCGGCGGCCCCGGCGGCGCCCCGGGCGGCCGGGGTGAAGACGTCGTCGCGGTCGTCGTCGTCGAAGGAGTTCTTGTCGCGGCCGTAGGAGACGCTGTCGCCGCCGAAGGGGGAGCCGGTGTCCTGGCCGTAGGGGTCGGCGCCGGCCTCGGCCGCCTCCAGGTCGGAGACCTCCAGGGTCGGGTCCTTGCGCTCGGTCTTGCCCCGGCGGCCCTTGACGGCGTCAGCGCCGCGGCGGCTGACCGCCCAGCCGGCGGAGAAGCCGCGGCGGAACGACAGCGTGACGTACGTCTGGCCGACCGCGAAGGCGGCGGCGCCCAGCCCGATGACGATCACGTTGGGCATGAGCACGCCCAGCACCACGCCGACGAAGCCGGCGAACGCCAGCAGTCGCCAGCGCAGCCGCGCCTTGTACTGCAACAGCACCTCGCCGAGCAGCCACAGCGCGACGATGCCGAACGCGATGTAGAGGACCGTCCAGCCCATGTACGCCCCTCTCCCAGTGGCCGCTACGCAGTGTGTCGTATCTGGATGCGACCGGTCTAGGCCTGCGGTGGGTGGTGCAGACCCAGGTTCTCGTAGATTTCCAGCGTCGCCGTGGAGTTGTTGAGCGTGATGAAGTGCAGTCCGGGCACTCCCTCGGCGAGGAGCCGAGCGCAGAACTCCGTGGCGAAGTCGATGCCAATGGAGCGTACAGCGGCCGGATCGTCTTTGGCTGTGAGGATGCGCTCTTTCAGCTCGGCCGGGAAGTGGGCGTTGCTGAGCTTGGGGAGCCTCTCCAGCATCTTCACACTCGTCACCGGGAGGATCTCGGGGATGACCGGGGTGGCGCAGCCGGCCGCCGCCACCCGGTCGCGCAGCCGCAGGTAGGACTCGGGCTGGAAGAACATCTGGGTGATGGCGTAGTCGGCGCCGGCCCGGCACTTGTCGACGAAGTGCCTGACGTCCGCGTCCCAGTCGCCGGAGCGCGGGTGCATCTCGGGGAAGGCGGCGACGCCGACGCAGAAGTCGCCGGACTCCTTGATGAGCCGGACGAGCTCGGCGGCGTAGGTGAGACCGCTCGGGTGCCGCACCCACTCGCCCATGGGGTCGCCGGGCGGGTCGCCGCGCACGGCGAGCATGTTGCGGATCCCGGCGTCGGCGTACTGGCCGATGATGTTGCGCAGCTCGGCGACGGAGTGGTCCACGGCCGTGAGGTGCGCGACCGGGGTGAGGGTGGTGTCGACGACGATCTGCTGGGTCTCCTTGACCGTGGTCGCCCGGGTGGAACCGCCGGCGCCGTAGGTCACCGACACGAAGTCCGGGGCGACCGCCTCGACCCTGCGGAGCGCGTCCCACAGGCTCCGCTCGCCCTTGGGCGTCTTCGGCGCGTAGAACTCGAACGAGTAGGTCGTCTTGCCGGTGGCCAGGATGTCGCGCACGGTGCGGGCGCGGTCGGTCCTGGTGGATGCGGTTCCGAGGGCCATACGGGCAGGTTAGTCAGGGGGCGGCGGTCCCCCAACCGGATCTCGGAGATTTGCCCGATTCGCCGGGCTGTTGTCCACCCTTTGGACAATCGGCCGGGCTCATGCCTCACGCCTGGCGCAGTCGCTTCACGAACTCGGCCGCCGCGGCGCCCGGGTCGACGGCCTCGGTGATCGCCCGGACGACGACGACCCGGCGGGCGCCGGCGTCCAGCACCTCGTCGAGGCGGGAGAGGTCGATGCCGCCGATGGCGAACCAGGGGCGGTCGGCGCCCAGGGCGGCCGTGCGGCGGACCAGGTCGAGGCCGGGGGCGTGGCGGCCGGGCTTGGTCGGGGTGGGCCAGCAGGGGCCGGTGCAGAAGTAGTCGACGCCGTCCTGGACGGCGGCGGCCCCGGCCTCCGCCTCGGCGTGGGTGGAGCGGCCGATGAGGACGTCGTCGCCGAGGATCGCGCGGGCCGCGGGGACCGGCAGGTCGCCCTGGCCGAGGTGGAGGACGTCGGCGCCGGCGGCGTGGGCGACGTCCGCGCGGTCGTTGACCGCCAGCAGCTTGCCGTGCCGTGCGCAGGCGTCGGCGAACACCTTCAGGTGCTCGAGTTCCTCGGCCGCCTCCATGCCCTTGTCCCGCAGCTGGACGATGTCGACGCCGCCCGCGAGGACCGCGTCCAGGAACTCGGGGAGGTCGCCCTGCTTCTTGCGGGCGTCCGTGCAGAGGTACAGCCGGGCGTCGGCGAGGCGGGCGCGGGCGGTGTCGGGCATGCGTGGTCCCCCGGGGCGGCGGCGCACCGGAGGGTCCCCCGGGTGCGGTGGTGTACGGCCGGGGCCGCGGCGGACCGGGCCGGGGCCGTACACCGGACGGTTGTTCGACTCAGTGCGTCAGACGGCGAGCGCCTGGGCGCGGCGCTTCACCTCCGTGCCGCGATTCTCGCTCAGGGCCTGGGCCGGGGTGCCGGGCAGGCTCGGGTCGGGGGTGAAGAGCCACTCGAGCATCTCTTCGTCCGTGAAACCGTCGTCCCGCAGGAGCGTCAGGGTGCCCACCAGGCCCTTGACGACCTTGTCCTCGTCGATGAAGGCGGCGGGGACGTGCAGCGCGCGGTTCTCGCCACGGCGTACGGCGATGAGCTGGCCCTCCTTGACCAGCTGCCGCACACGCGTCACCTCGACATCGAGGGCTTCCGCGATGTCGGGCAGGGTGAGCCAGGCGGGGACGAGAGCATCGATCTTTGCGTCAATCTCGGTCACGGGACAAGCGTAGGCGCTCCGCGGGGCGGGCCGCGATGGGCCGTCCCCCGGGCGGGGGCGCGCTGCCCCGGGGGGCGTCGCGCCCGCGCGCTCAGGCGGTCGCGTTCTTCAGGGGGCGGGCCGGGTCGGTGAGCAGTCTGGGGTTCATGGGCGTGCCCGCCTCGATCAGCTTGCGGCCCTGGGCCAGGTCACGCGGCCGGCCGACGGCCAGGAGGGCCATCAGGCGGTCCTCGCGCAGCCAGCACACCGTCCACGCGGGACCGGAGCCGTCGCCGCGCCACACCATCCGGTCGGCCGCGCCGTGGTGGCCCGCGTACTGGACGAAGCGGCCGAACTGCTCGGACCAGAAGTACGGCACCGGGTCGTAGGCCTCCAGGGGCTCATCGGTGGGCTCGCCGATGATGTTGGCGGCGACCGTGCGCGGGCCCTGGAGGGCGTTGTCCCAGTGGTGGACGAGGAGCCGTTCGGCGTACCGCGCGGAGGGGAAGGAGGCGCAGTCGCCGACCGCGTACACGTCCCGCGCGGAGGTGCGCAGATGGGCGTCGGCCACGACCTCGCCGTGCGCGCCGAGCTCGACGCCGGAGCCGGTCAGCCAGGCCGTCGCGGGCCGCGCGCCGATGCCGACCACGACGGCTCCGGCGGGCAGCCGTGAGCCGTCGTCGAGGACGACCGCGCCGGGTTCGACGCGCTCCACGCGCGTGTGGGTGCGCAGTTCGGCGCCGCTGTCGGCGTACCAGCCGGCCATCGGGGCGGCGACCTCGGCGGGCAGGGCGCCCGCCAGCGGCCGGTCGGCGGCCTCGACGACGGTGACGGCGCAGCCGGCGTCACGGGCGGCCGTGGCGAACTCCGCGCCGATCCAGCCGGCGCCGACGACCACGACGTCGTGCTGCCGGGCGAGGACGGGCCGCAGCCGTTCGGCGTCGTCCAGGGTGCGCAGCAGATGGACGCCCGGCACGCCCTCGGCGCCGGGCAGCCGGATCGGCTCGGCGCCGGTGGCGAGGACCAGGACGTCGTACGGGACCGGTCCGGCCTCGGTGTCCAGCACATGGTCGGCGGGGCGCACGCCGAGCGCCTCGCTGCCGAGCCTGAGGTCGATGCCGAGGCTCTCGAAGTCGACGTCGAAGGCGGAGCCCTCGGCCTTGCCGAGCAGGACGGCCTTGGACAGCGGGGGCCGGTCGTAGGGCTGGTGGGGTTCGGCGCCGATCAGCGTCACCGAACCGTCGAATCCCTGCTCACGCAGGGCGACCGCGGTCTGCACCCCGGCCATGCCCGCGCCGACGACGACCACGCGCCGCTGGGCCGGCCTGACTTCGTCCCGTCTCTGCTCGCTCACCTGATCACCTTAGACAACTGACGAATTGTCAGTCAGCCGTCGTGCTCCGTGACCTGCTCCACAACGCTGGTCCCGCTGCCGGACTGCGACTCCCACTCCCAGGTCTCGTCGAGGCGCACCCGGCCGTCGGGCAGCTCCACCACCGTCGACACGCAGTGCCCTGAAGACGTCGTGCCGTCGTACTTGAGTTGTACGTACCGGAAGTCGAGTCGGTCTCCCTCTCGGGTACCCACCAGATGCCCTCGTACGACGTCGCCGCCCGTGTAGTCGGCCCAGATCACACCGTCCCGCTCGTGGTACGTGAAACGGGTGCGGGTGCCGACCTGGCCGGGGGCCTGGTCGGCGACGGGGGCGAGGACGAGTCCTTCGAGCGAGCGCGGCATCCCGCCATGCTGCCTTACCGGTGTGCGGGACCAAGAGCTAGGGTGGCCGCGTAGAGCACTCGCGGGAGCCCGGACGCACCGGGCTGAGAGGGAGGCTGGCGGCCTCCGACCGTACGAACCTGATCCGGGTCATGCCGGCGAAGGGAGGGGCTGGACGCCCATGTCCTCACATACGTCGGACGTCCTCGTCGTCGGCGGCGGCGTCATCGGGCTGGTCACGGCGTGGCGGGCCGCGCAGCGCGGGTTCGCCACGGCGGTGGTGGATCCCGAACCGGGCGGCGGGGCCGCGCAGGTGGCGGCCGGGATGCTGGCCGCCGTCACCGAACTGCACCACGGCGAGCAGACGCTGCTCGGTCTGAACGTGGAATCGGCGCGCCGCTACCCGGACTTCGCGGCCGAGCTGACCGACCTCACCGGGCACGACCTCGGCTACCGCCGCTGCGGCACCCTCGCGGTCGCGCTGGACTCCGACGACCGGGCGCATCTGCGTGAACTGCACGCCCTGCAACGGCAGTCGGGGCTGGAGTCGGAGTGGCTGTCCGGGCGGGAGTGCCGTCGTCTCGAGCCGATGCTCGCGCCGGGGGTGCGCGGCGGGCTGCGGGTGGACGGCGACCACCAGATCGACCCGAGGCGGCTCGCGGGGGCGCTGGTGGCCGCGTGCGAGCGGTCGGGCGTGGTGTTCCACCGCGCGTGGGCCGAGCGGCTGTCCGTGACGGGCGGCCGGGCCGCCGGGATCGTCACGGCCGACGGGACGGCGCTCGGGGCGGGGCAGATGGTGCTCGCGGGCGGGAGCCTCAGCGGGCGGCTCGCGGGGGTGCCGCGGGAGGTGCTGCCGCCGGTGCGGCCGGTGAAGGGGCAGGTGCTGCGGCTGGCGGTGCCCCCGCGCTACGCGCCGTTCCTGAGCCGTACGGTGCGCGCGGTGGTGCGTGGCAGCGACGTCTACCTGGTGCCCCGGGAGAACGGCGAGCTGGTCGTCGGCGCGACGAGCGAGGAGCTCGGCTGGGACACGACGGTGACGGCGGGCGGCGTCTACGAGCTGCTGCGCGACGCCCATGAGCTGATCCCCGGGATCACCGAGCTGCCGCTCACGGAGACGCGTGCGGGGCTGCGTCCCGCCTCGCCCGACAACGCGCCGCTGCTCGGGCCGAGCGGGCTGGACGGGCTGCTGCTGGCCACCGGGCACCACCGCAACGGCGTGCTGCTCACGCCGGTGACCGGCGATGTGCTGGCGCATGCCCTGACCACGGGTGAACTGCCCGATGTGGCCCGTCCGTTCACACCCCGGCGCTTCGGCGCCGCCGCACTCTCGGAGCTGCCCGTATGAACAGCCCGGAACAGGACCAGGCCCACGGCTCGGCCGGCGACTCCGCCCACGGCTCGGTGTGTGTCCGCGTCAACGGCGAGCAGCGGGAGGTCGCGGCCGGCACCGCCCTCGACGCCGTCGTGCGGTCCCTGACCGCCGCGCCCTCCGGGGTGGCCGCCGCGCTCAACGAAACCGTCGTCCCGCGCGCGCGGTGGTCCGACACGCCCCTCCGCGAGGGCGACCGTGTGGAGATCCTCACAGCCGTGCAAGGAGGCTGAGCCATGGCCGACGATCCCTTCGTCCTCGGCGGTACGGCGTTCTCGTCCCGTCTGATCATGGGCACGGGCGGTGCGCCCAGCCTGGAGGTGCTGGAGCGGGCGCTGGTGGCGTCCGGGACCGAACTGACGACGGTCGCGATGCGGCGGGTGGACCCCTCGGTGCACGGCTCGGTGCTCTCCGTGCTGGAGCGGCTCGGGATCCGGGTGCTGCCGAACACGGCGGGGTGCTTCACGGCCGGGGAGGCGGTGCTGACGGCGCGGCTCGCGCGGGAGGCGCTCGGGACGGACCTGGTGAAGCTGGAGGTCATCGCGGACGAGCGGACGCTGCTGCCGGACCCGGTGGAGCTGCTCGACGCCGCGGAGACGCTGGTCGACGACGGGTTCACGGTGCTGCCGTACACCAACGACGATCCGGTGCTGGCGCGGAAGCTGGAGGACGTGGGGTGCGCGGCGGTGATGCCGCTGGGGTCGCCGATCGGGTCCGGGCTCGGGATCCGCAACCCGCACAACTTCCAGCTGATCGTGGAGCACGCGCGGGTGCCGGTGATTCTGGACGCGGGGGCCGGTACGGCGTCGGACGCGGCGCTGGCGATGGAGCTGGGGTGTGCGGGGGTGATGCTGGCGTCCGCCGTGACGCGGGCGGGGGATCCGGAGCGGATGGCGTGGGCGATGCGGGCGGGGGTGGAGGCGGGGCGGTTGGCTCGGCTGGCGGGGCGGATTCCCCGGCGCTACTTCGCCGCGGCGTCTTCTCCTGCGGAGGGCTTGGCCGTGCTGGACCCCGAGCGTCCCGCGTTCTGACCGTCGGGACGGTCCCGTTTTTTCTCCCACCCGCGCACCGCCCGTTCACCGTCGACTGAGAGGTGGACGTCGCCTGTGGGGGCTCGGCGCCGTCGGCGGCTTTCCCCGCGTTCGATTCTTGTCGCTGGTTCATTGCGTGCGTCACAGGTCCGCTTCAGTGCGGTGGTGGGTGGGGTGGGGGTGTCGGTGGGGGCTCGTAGACTCGCTGCGTGGACACGACCCTTCAGGACCCTCTGGTCGGGCAGGTGCTCGACCGGCGTTATCGCGTGGAGGCGCGGATCGCGGTCGGCGGGATGGCCACGGTCTATCGGGCCGTGGACACCCGCCTCGACCGCGTGCTCGCGCTGAAGGTGATGCACCCGACGCTCGCGAGCGACGTCTCCTTCGTCGAGCGCTTCATCCGCGAGGCCAAGTCCGTCGCCCGGCTCGCCCACCCGAATGTCGTTCAGGTGTTCGACCAGGGTGCCGACGGGGCGTACGTCTATCTCGCCATGGAGTACATCGCCGGCTGCACGCTTCGCGACGTGCTGCGGGATCGCGGCGCGCTCCAGCCGCGGGCCGCGCTGGACATCCTGGAGCCGGTGCTCGCCGCGCTCGGCGCCGCGCACCGGGCCGGGTTCGTGCACCGGGACATGAAGCCCGAGAACGTGCTCATAGGGGACGACGGGCGGGTCAAGGTCGCCGACTTCGGTCTCGTGCGCTCCGTGGACACCGTCACCAGCACCACCGGCGCCGTCCTCGGCACCGTCTCCTACCTCGCGCCCGAGCAGATAGAGCACGGCACCGCCGACGCGCGCGTGGACGTGTACGCGTGCGGCGTCGTGCTCTACGAGATGCTCACCGGCGACAAGCCGCACGACGGCGGCACGCCCGCGGTCGTGCTGTACAAGCACCTCCACGAGGACGTGCCGCCGCCCTCGGCCGTCGTGCCCGGCATGCCCTACGAACTGGACGAGCTGGTCGCCTCGGCCACCGCCCGCAATCCGGACGTGCGTCCGTACGACGCCGTGGCGCTGCTCGCGCAGCTTCGGGAGGCGCGCGCCGCGCTCACCGAGGAGCAGTTGGACGCGCTGCCGCCGCAGGCCCTCTCCGCGGAGCACGACAGCGCCGAGGACCGGACGAGCGTGATCCCGCGCTCGCTGACCGTGCCGCGCCCCCTGCCCGTCAACGAGGACGACCCGGCCGCCCCCGCCGACGGGGACGGGCTCGACCGGACGTCCCGGTTCCGGAGCCCGCCTCCGCTGCCGCCGCGCCGCCGCTCCGTGCGGCCCCGCGGCGGGGTGCTGGCGGTCGTCACCGTGGTCCTGCTGGTCCTCGGCCTCGGCGCGGGCGTCTGGTACATCAACTCCGGCCAGTTCACCAAGGTCCCCGCGGTGCTCATGCAGACCGAGCAGCAGGCCAGGCAGCGGCTGGAGGAGGCCGGGCTGGAAGCCGGCACGGCCGAGCACCGGTACAGCGACACCGTCCCCCGCGGCGCGGTCATCGCCACCGATCCGGGGACGGGCGACCGCATCCGCAGGAACGACACGGTGAAGCTCGTCGTGTCCGACGGCCCGGAGACCGTGAAGGTGCCGTATCTGAAGGGCCAGCGGCTGGCCAAGGCCAGGGCGCAGCTGAAGGAGGACGGCCTGGAGCCGGGCATGGTGACCCAGGCGTTCAGCGAGGACGTCCCCAAGGGCGCGGTGATCAGCAGCTCGCCCGAGGCGGGCACGGAGCGCCGCGCGGGCACCGCGGTCTCCCTCGTCGTCAGCAAGGGCAGTCCGGTCGACGTCCCTGAGGTCACCGGCGAGAGCCTGGCCGACGCGCGGGCCGCGCTGGCGGACGCCGGGCTGAAGGTGAAGGTCTCCACCGAGCAGGTCAACTCCGAGTTCGACAAGGGCCTGGTCGCCGTCCAGTCGCCGGGGCCGGACAAGCGGGCCGCCGAGGGCGACACCGTGACGCTGACGCTGTCCAAGGGCCCGGAGCTGGTCGAGGTCCCGGACGTGGTCGGCGACAGCGTCGACGACGCGAAGCGGCGGCTCGAGCAGTCCGGCTTCGAGGTCAAGGAGGACCGGGGGCTGCTGGGGCTGTTCGGGGACACCGTGAAGAAGCAGTCGGTGGAGGCCGGGGAGTCGGCGCCCAAGGGGTCGACGATCACGATCACCATCCGGTGACGGAAGGCGGCGGGCGGCCTCGGTGACCGGGCGGTTTCCGGGGCATGGCACTCTGAACGGGTGAGTCCTCAGCAGTCCGCCGCCCCCGCCTCCAGCACCGCAGCCGCCCCCGCCGCAGCCGCCTCCCCCGTCTCCCCCTTCCCCACCCGCAACCCCGTCGGCGGCCATGTCCCCGTGGCCGGCGGCCTGCACTCGGTCGGGGTGTCCTACGCCCGCGACCTCCAGGCCGAGACCGTGCAGGTCTTCGTCGCCAACCCGCGCGGCTGGGCCACCCCCGTCGGCAACCCGCGGCAGGACGAGGCGTTCCGGGAGGCGTGCGCGGCGGAGTCGACGCCGGCGTACGTGCACGCGCCGTATCTGATCAACTTCGGCTCGCACACCGAGGCGACGGTCGAGAAGTCGGTGGAGTCGCTGCGGCACTCGCTGCGCCGGGGGCGGGAGATCGGCGCGCTCGGCGTGGTCGTGCACACCGGGAGCGCGACGGGCGGGCGGGACCGGTCGGTGGCGCTGAAGCAGGTGCGGGAGCACCTGCTGCCGCTGCTCGACGAGCTGACCCACGACGACGACCCGTGGCTGCTGCTGGAGTCCACCGCCGGACAGGGCGCCTCGCTGTGCTCGCGGACCTGGGACTTCGGGCCGTACTTCGAGGCGCTGGACGCCCATCCCAAGCTCGGGGTCTGCCTCGACACCTGCCATGTCTTCGCCGCCGGGCACGATCTGACCGGCCCGTCCGGCATGCACCAAACGCTCGATCTGCTGGTGGACACGGTCGGCGAGGGCCGGCTGCGGCTGATCCACGCCAATGACTCCAAGGACGTGGTCGGCGCGCACAAGGACCGCCACGCGAACATCGGTTCCGGCCACATCGGCGAGGATCCGTTCCGCGCCCTGATGACCCACCCGGCCACCGTCGGCGTGCCGTTGATCATCGAGACGCCCGGCGGCAAGGAAGGCCACGCGGCGGACGTGGAACGCCTGAAGAAGCTCAGGGACGGCTGAGGAAGCTCAGCGGCAGCTGTACCCGCCACGGCTGAAGCCCCTCACAGCTCCGGCCCCTCCCCCGGCGCCTCCTGGTAGGAGTACCGCTGCTCCCGCCACGGGTCGCCGACGTTGTGGTAGCCGCGTTCCTCCCAGAAGCCGCGGCGGTCGGCGGTCATGTACTCGACGCCGCGCACCCACTTCGGACCCTTCCAGGCGTAGAGGTGCGGGACGACCAGGCGGAGCGGGAAGCCGTGTTCGGCGGTGAGGAGTTCGCCGTCCTTGTGGGTGGCGAAGATCGTGCGGTCGGAGGAGAAGTCCGCCAGGCGGAGGTTGGAGCTGAACCCGTACTCCGCCCACACCATCACATGGGTGACGTCGTCCGCGGGCGGCGCGATCTCCAGGATCGTGCGGGCCGGGATCCCGCCCCACTCCGCGCCGAGCATGCTGAACTTCGTCACGCAGTGCAGATCGGCGACCACGGTGGAGTACGGAAGGGCCGTGAACTCCTCGTGGTTCCAGCCGCGCTTCCCGCCGTCGGCGGTGGCCCCGAACACGCTGAACTCCCAGCGTTCGGGCCGGAACTTGGGCACGGGTCCGTAGTGTGTGACGGGCCAGCCCCGTTGGAGTCGCTGCCCCGGCGGAAGCTCGGACGCTGCTGCTTCTCCCGTTTCTCGCTGCACCGGCTGACCCATGACTCCATCCTGACAGACCCGGTGCGATGCACATGACCGGCCATGTCGAGAAACGGGCAACTGCTACTAAGCATGCACTAACTTACTAAGTACGCACTTACTGGACGATCTTCGGCGTGCGGTGAAATCATGCGGCGGCAACCTCCCGAATTCCCCACGTGGAAGGAGCCTCTGCGATGCAGGGCGACCCCGAGGTCATCGAGTTCCTCAACGAGCAGCTCACCGCCGAGCTCACCGCGATCAACCAGTACTTCCTGCACGCGAAGATGCAGGAGAACTTCGGCTGGACGAGGCTCGCGAAGTACACGCGGCACGAATCGTTCGACGAGATGAAGCACGCGGAGGTGCTCACCGACCGGATCCTGTTCCTGGACGGCCTGCCGAACTACCAGCGTCTGTTCCATGTGCGCGTGGGCCAGACGGTGAAGGAGATGTTCGAGGCCGACCGGATGATCGAGGTGGAGGCGATCGACCGCCTCCGGCGCGGGATCAAGGTGATGCGCGAGAAGGGCGACATCACGTCCGCCAACATCTTCGAGTCGATCCTCGCGGACGAGGAGCACCACATCGACTATCTCGACACCCAGCTGGAGCTGGTGGAGAAGCTCGGCGAGGCGCTCTACATCGCGCAGCTGATCGAGCAGCCGGAGGGCTGAGCCCGGATCTAGGCGGCTTCGCCGAGCTCGGTCGCCTCGGCGTGCTCCGACAGCACCGGCCGGCCCTGGTCGGCCAGATCGCGGCGGGGGTAGGCCCCGCGGCCCAGGATGGCTTGAATGCGACGGACGCAGGACCCGCAGTCCGTGCCGGCCTTGCAGGCCGAGGCTATCTGGCGAGGCGTGCAGGCGCCGTTCTCCGCGTGCTGCTTGACCTGTGCTTCGGTCACTCCGAAGCAGCTACAGACGAACACGCGGTTCACCTCCCGACAGGGTCCATGGATGCGCCGAACCGATATGGCGAGAACCCGTTGATCGGTGAGGCTAACCTAACCTTACCCGTGGCGAAGGTGGCGTAAAAGTGGAGGGGGGCGCGGATCGTATGTGATCCGCGCCCCACCTCGCCCGCCCGTAACAGGCGAACCCCTACTGGTGCCTCTACTGGTCCCGGTACATCTCCGCTACGAGGAAGGCCAGGTCGAGCGACTGGCTGCGGTTCAGCCGCGGGTCGCAGGCCGTCTCGTACCGCTGGTGCAGGTCGTCGACGAAGATCTCGTCGCCGCCGCCCACGCACTCGGTGACGTCGTCGCCGGTCAGCTCCACGTGGATGCCGCCCGGGTGGGTGCCGAGGGCCTTGTGGACCTCGAAGAAGCCCTTGACCTCGTCGAGCACGTCGTCGAAGCGGCGGGTCTTGTGACCGGAGGCCGCCTCGAAGGTGTTGCCGTGCATCGGGTCGGTCACCCAGGCGACCGTCGCGCCCGAGGCGGTGACCTTCTCGACCAGCTCGGGCAGCTTGTCGCGGACCTTGTCGGCGCCCATGCGGACGATGAAGGTCAGCCGGCCCGGCTCGCGGTCCGGGTCGAGGCGCTCGATGTACTGGAGCGCGTCCTCGGCCGTCGTCGTCGGGCCGAGCTTGATGCCGATCGGGTTGCGGATCTTCGAGGCGAACTCGATGTGCGCGTGGTCCAGCTGCCGGGTGCGCTCGCCGATCCACACCATGTGCGCGGAGACGTCGTAGAGCAGACCGGTGCGGGAGTCGACGCGGGTGAGCGCGGACTCGTAGTCGAGCAGCAGCGCCTCGTGCGAGGCGTAGAACTCGACGGTCTTGAACTCCTCCGGGTCGGCCCCGCAGGCGTGCATGAAGTTCAGCGCGTTGTCGATCTCGCGGGCGAGCTGCTCGTAGCGCTGGCCGGACGGGGACGAGCGCACGAAGTCCTGGTTCCAGGCGTGCACCTGGCGCAGATCGGCGTAGCCGCCGGTGGTGAAGGCGCGCACCAGGTTCAGCGTGGAGGCGGAGGCGTGGTACATCCGCTTCAGCCGCTCCGGGTCCGGGACGCGGGCGGCCTCGTTGAAGTCGAAGCCGTTGACCGAGTCGCCGCGGTAGGTCGGCAGGGTCACGCCGTCGCGGGTCTCGGTGTTCTTGGAGCGCGGCTTGGAGTACTGGCCGGCGATCCGGCCGACCTTCACCACGGGCACGGACGCGGCGTACGTCAGCACGGCGCCCATCTGGAGCAGCGTCTTCAGCTTGTTGCGGATGTGGTCGGCGGACACCGCGTCGAAGGCCTCGGCGCAGTCGCCGCCCTGGAGGAGGAACGCCTCTCCCTTGGCGACGGCCGCCATCCGGGCGCGCAGCTGGTCGCACTCGCCCGCGAAGACGAGCGGCGGATACGACTCGAGGTCCGCGATCACTGCGCGCAGAGCCTCGGTGTCGGGGTACTCGGGCTGCTGCGCCGCGGGCAGGTTTCGCCAGGTGTTGCCAGCGCTCGCGCTGGACTTAGCGTTCACGGTCACGCCCTCAACATTACGGGGTCGTGTCGGGCGTCCATCCCCATGCCCATCAAGTGAGACGAACCCCGCTCGATCGGAGCGGGGTCCGACGGGACGGTCGGTGCAGGTTCCGCACCGCGGTCAGTGCAGGTTCCGCACCGCGGTCAGTGCAGGTTCTGCACCGCGGGATCGGTGAACCCGACGGCGAAGACCGTGCGCAGCGAAAGCGAGGTCGCGCCGGTGTAGCCGAGGCAGGCGTCGCCGTCGCCGGTCGTCGGGTCGACGGCCTCGAAGTCCTCCGGGTAGGAGGCCTTGAGCGAGTCGCTCGGGCAGATGTGCTCCGTCAGGCCCCACAGCTCGTCGACCTGGGCGGTCCCGAGCTTCGGCCAGTGGCTGAGGGCCTGCGGGGTGCCGACGGCCCAGTTGCCGGTGGAGACGCCGCCGCCGGTGCACGCCGTCGGGGTGCGGGTGTCGCCGGCCCAGGTGTGGGAGAAGACGGCGGGCTTGGTGCCGCAGCCCTTGTGGAAGTCGAAGTGCAGCACGCCCTGGTCGTCGGTCCAGGTCATGCCGCCCTGGAGGCCGCGGTAGCGGGTGGCGGCGTAGGCGTCCTGGATGACCGTCTTGCCGCCGGAGAGGTTGAGCAGCCCCGGGTACGTGGCCGAGCCGGCCGGGTTGAGCTGGTAGCGCACGACGCGTCCGCCGTTGGCGGCGCCGAACCACTCGCCGGTGACCAGCTTGAACGGGCCGCCGCCGGTCTTGTCGAGCGAGAGCCAGGAGTAGCACAGGGAGTCCGCGTCGGGGACGCCGTCGACGGCGTCGTCGCTGCACCCGCCGGACGGCGGCGCTGAGGCCTGCTTGTAGTAGTGCACCTGGGGCAGCACGTAGGGGTAGCCGCAGGCGCTGGACCTGCCGCCGCTGATGCCGTAGGTGCTGACGCCGGAACCGTACGTGTCGACCTTGGCGAGCTTGTTGACGTCGAAGACGCGGATGCCGCCCGAGGTGTCGGTGACGTAGAGGTAGTTGGCGTACCAGACGATGCCGCCACCGTGGCCGGTGACGAACTTGAAGTTCGAGGCGGTGGACGAGGTGCTGGTGGGCTCGGCGAGCAGCACGTGGCGGTACTTGCCGGTGTCGCGGTCGACGAAGCTCACCTTGAGCAGGTTGTTGGTGCGGCAGCCGGTCTTCTCGGCGGCGGAGTCGCGCGTGTACGTCTTGTAGTGCCAGGCGACGGCCAGGGCGCGCTTGTCCTGGATGGCGCCGTCGCCGCCGTCGGCGGTGCCGGTGCTGCTCATGCCCTGCGGCCACCAGCGTCCCGTGGTGTCGTCGCCGTGGGCCGAGGACCAGCACCAGGCGACCTTGCGGGTCACCGGCGGCAGCGCCTTGGTCTCCGCGCCCGAGCAGGTCCGCATGGACCGCAGGTTCAGCCAGGGGTCGGTCGTGCCGGACGAGTTGGCCGAGTGGTCGGCGGTGAGCACCTCCGCCAGGCTCGCGTGCTGGGTGAGGTGGTTGTCGTAGAGGTTCTCCGTCGCGGCGGCGTAGCTCGTGTCGGTCATCTTGAACCGGTCGGCGGCGAGCGACAGCTTGGTCATCGTCGGCTCGCCGGCGGCCGTCGCGGACGGCCCGGTGAGGCCGGAGAGCAGCGCGGCCGTGGCGGCGACGAAGGCCAGCGGCCTCAGTCTGCGTGTGAGGGACACACCCACCCCTTCAAATCTTCGTCTGGAACATGCCAAAGCAGACGTGATCATATGGTGAACGCGCGACGGCGAACGGCATGCCTCGCCTCCCCCGGTGGGGTAGGGTGCGGCGCATGTTCGCGCACTCGACCCGCATCCAGAACTGGTGGTGGACCGCTCATCCGGCGGCCCACTGACTGCGCGTACGCAAGACTTCGCGAAGGCCGCCCGAGGGGCGGCCTTCGGCGTTCTCCGAGGCCGTTCCTCTCCCCCGGCTCCCCCGGCCCCCGGCTCCCCGGCTCCCCGGCTCCCCCGAGAGGAACACCGCCCCATGGACCACCACCCGCCCGTGAACCTGCCGAACCTGCTGGACCTGCTGGACGATCCCCGCCCCTTCGCCCTGCTCCGCCGCCGCGCCCCGGGCCACGACGAGCAGACGGTGGAGCTGCTCCTCGGCCCGGTCACCACGTACGACCGCCTCGCCGACCTGCCCGACGAGGGCCTCGCGCTCGTGCCCTTCCGCCAGATCCGCGAGCGCGGCTTCGACGTCCGCGACGACGGCACGCCGCTCGCCTTCCTGACCCCCGAGGAGCGGCACGACATCCCGCTCGCCGTGGTCCTGGAGCAGCTGCCCGCGCACGAGGTGCGCGTCGAGGGCGGCGCATTCGACGTCGGCGACGACGAGTACGCGGACATCGTCGCCCGGGTGCTGCGGGACGAGATCGGCCGGGGCGAGGGCGCGAACTTCGTGATCCGGCGGACGTACGAGGGGGAGATCCCCGGCTTCTCCCGGGCCGACGCGCTCGCGCTGTTCCGGCGGCTGCTGGAGGGCGAGCGGGGCGCGTACTGGACGTTCGTCGTGCACACCGGGGACCGGGTGCTGGTGGGCGCGAGCCCCGAGGTGCATGTGCGGATGTCCGGCGGCACGGTCGTCATGAATCCGATCAGCGGCACGTACCGGTATCCGGCGGAGGGGCCGAGCCCGGAGCACCTGCTGGACTTCCTCGCCGACGGCAAGGAGATCGAGGAGCTGTCGATGGTCGTCGACGAGGAGCTCAAGATGATGTGCACCGTCGGCGACATGGGCGGCACGGTGGTCGGGCCGCGGCTGAAGGAGATGGCCCATCTCGCGCACACCGAGTACGAGTTGCGCGGACGGTCCTCGCTGGACGTGCGCGAGGTGCTGCGGGAGACGATGTTCGCGGCGACCGTGACCGGGTCGCCGGTGCAGAACGCCTGCCGGGTGATCGAACGCCACGAAACCGGGGGACGCCGTTACTACGCTGGGGCGCTGGCGCTGCTCGGACGGGACTCGGGCGGGGTCCAGACCCTCGACTCGCCCATCCTCATCCGCACCGCCGACATCGACGCGTCCGGACGGCTGCGGGTGCCGGTCGGGGCCACGCTGGTGCGCGGCTCGGACCCGGCGGGCGAGGTGGCCGAGACCCACGCGAAGGCGGCGGGCGTGCTGGCCGCCCTCGGCGTCCGGCCGGGCCGGCCGCGCGAGGAGGGCGCCCGGCCCCGGCTGGCCGACGACCCGCGGGTGCGGGCGGCGCTGGACGGGCGGCGGGCCTCGCTGGCGCCGTTCTGGCTGCGGATGCAGGAGCGGTCGCGGGAGCTCGACGGGCACGCGCTCGTCGTCGACGGCGAGGACACCTTCACGGCGATGCTCGCCTACGTGCTGCGCTCGGTCGGCCTCGAGGTGTCGGTCCTGCGGTACGAGGCGCCGGGGCTGCGGGAGACCGTCCTCGCGCACGAGGGCCCGGTGGTGCTGGGCCCCGGGCCCGGCGACCCGTCCGATCTGGCCGACCCCAAGATGCGGGTCCTGCGGGACCTGACCGCGCGGGTCATCCGCGAGCACCGGCACGGGGTCCTCGGCGTCTGCCTCGGCCATGAGCTGATCGCGGCGGAGCTGGGGCTGGACATCGTGCGCAAGGAGGTCCCCTGCCAGGGGGCGCAGACGACGATCGACTTCTTCGGGCGGGACGAGACCGTCGGGTTCTACAACAGCTTCACGGCACGGTGCGACGACGACGCCCGGCAGGAGCTGACCGCGCACGGGGTCGAGGTGAGCCGGGCGGAGAACGGGGAGGTGCACGCTCTGCGCGGCGCGGGATTCAGCGGTGTGCAGTTCCACCCGGAGTCGGTGCTGACGCTGAACGGGGCTGCCCTGGTCAGGGAGTTGCTGGGGCAGCTGCGGGGCGCCACCGCGTTCTAGCGCCCCGAGTCGTGGTGCCCCGAGTCCTGTGCCCCGGCAACAAGCGACGTTCGCCCCGTCGCGGGGGCAGGCGGGAGTTTCGAACCCGCCCTACAGGCCCCGGCGCAGGCGCTCCGTCAGTGCCCTGCCCTGCTGTGGCGCCGGGCGGGGCTCCGCCAGGCGGGTAAGGAGACGGTCCAGGTGAAGGTCCACGGCGGACTCGACCAGCTCCGCGTAGGCCTCGGCGGCGAGGAAGGCCCTGCGGCGGGCCACCGCTGCGGCGATGAGGGCGATCACCGCGGCCGGCCACCACCATGCGGCGAGCGGGAGATAGAGGAGCGCCCAGCCGCCGAGCGTGAACGCGGCGTCGAGGCGAGCGCGGGCCTCGGTGAGGATGTCACGGGTGGGGGTCGGCAGCAGCAGCCACAGGCGGGGCCAGACCGTGGCGAGGTCGATGCCGTACTCCCGGCCCAGGCGTACGGCGGGGGCGCGGAGACGGTCGCCGAGCCAGGTGGGCCGCTCGGGCGGGATGAGCGAGACGGCGTTGCGGCGTACGGCGTGGGCGATGGCGTCGGCCTGTCCGCCGGCCGCCGCGCAGGCCATGTCGTACGCCGCGTCGGCCCCCTGCCAGGCGGTGGCCCGGCGGGTGGTCAGCCGGGCGGCCAGGGCGGTGAAGGGGCGCGGCCATTCGCCGCACAGGGCGCGTTCGACGGGTGCCGCGAGCACCTGGGCGAGCAGGCCGAGCCCGGCCGATACGGGGACGGCGACGACGACGAGCAGCACGGCACGGACCGCGAGCGCGTTCTGACGGTCCGGCTTGCCCCCGGTGAGCGCGCCGAAGCCGTCCCACAGCGCGCGCCAGTCGGCCCAGTCGCCGTGGCCGAGGCGGGCTGCGGCCACGGCGACCAGCAGGTAGGCAAGGCCCGGCAGGACCAGCAGCGTGAACCAGCGTTCGGCCAGTCTGCGGCCGAGCTCGGCGAGGAAGCCCGTCACCCCGCGGCCCTCAGCCGTCCGCCACGAAGCTCAGCACACGTTCGTGGACCAGACACTCCGGCGGCCCCTGCCCGGACCGGCGCCGCTCGACGCGCGGGCAGGCCCCGACCGGGCAGACATAGCTGCCGCGCACGGGCGGGCCGGGGGCTCCGACGGGCGTGGGGGCGCGGGCCAGCAGCGGGGCGGTGAGCGCGACGTCGAGCGAGGCGAGCACCTCGCCGATGGCCGCGCCCTCCCGCAACCGCCGTACCGCCTGTTCGAGTGCCGCCCGCCGGGGGCCGCTCAGCAGCCGCAGGGTGGCCAACTCCCGGCAGAACTCGGCATGGAGATCGTCGTCGGCTGTTTCCACGGCGACGATCGTAGAGCCCATCGCCCCGGTCACGCCCCGGAATGCAGGTGCGCGGCCCAGCTCAGTGGGCGGTCCGGGTGGCGGGCGCGCAGGCGGCCCACCGCCCGGTGGAGGGCGAGGGCGGCCGGCGGGGCGCCCGGACCCGCGTCCTTCAGGACCCCGTAAACACCCTGCGCGATCTCGGCCGACGACTCGTCGTCCACCCGCCACAGCGTGCCGATCACCTGGGAGAATCCGGCGAGTTGGAGCGTGCCGGCCAGGTGCAGCGCCTCGTCGGGCAGACGGGTGCCGCCCACGGCGGTCTCGCACGCCGAGAGGTAGGCGAACTGGGCGCCGGGCAGGTGGAACCGGGAGACGTCCCGCACGGACAGCTCCCCGTCGGAAAGCAACAGCCGTCCGCGGGAGGGCTGTTCGGGGTCCTGGACGCCGTGGCAGGCGAAGTGCGCCCAGGAGTGTGCGGTGAGTGCGGTGCGTACGGTGTCGGTCCGTGCCGCGTCGCCGGTGAGCAGGGTGCCGCCGACCGCCGCGTGGGCCAGGCCCGCCTCGCGCAGGGCGCCGGGGAGCGGTGCCTGGCCGTCGAGTTCGGGGACGGCGACGATCAGGGGGTGCGCTCCGGCCGCCGTGCCGCCGCGGGCCCGGAGCAGGGCGGCGACGCTCGGCGTGTAGGAGGACACCACCCGGTCCGGCACCTCGCCCGCCGCGTGCAGCGGGAGGAAGGACAGCGCTCCGGACGGGCACCACCACAGGCGGGGCGGGTCCTGGCCGGGCGCGGGAGGGCCGGTGACGCCGAGGGCGTCCAGGACCGGTCCGGCCACCGTGCGCCAGAGCCAGTCGAGGATGTCGCCGACGGCCTGTTCGGCGAAGGCGCGGGCCAGGCCGGAGCGGGCGGCGGCGGCAGCGGCCCGCGCCAGCGTCTCGCCGCGCTCCCTGGCCTCCTCCTCGGAGAAGCCCGGCAGCGACAGGGCCTGTACGTCGGGGCCGTCGAGCAGCAGAGCGTATCCTCCGCTGCGCGGTCCGCCGGTGACCACGACGACCGGTCCGTGCTCCGCGACCCGCAGCAACTGCTCCGCGCGGGGCGGGCGCAGGAAGTCCTGGAAGCCGTCGTGGGCGCGGATCTCGTCCAGGGTCTCCTGCCACTCTCGGGCGAGCCGGTGGCGGCGGTCCGCCTCCTCGCCCGCCGTGCCGTCGACGGCGACCCGGTCCAGGCTATGGCGCAGCGCGTCGAGTCGGGCGGCCAACTCCGGCTGCGCATCGGACAGTTCATCGGTCTCGGTGCGTAGTTCGAGGGCTTGGGCGGCGAGCACCCCGCGCCCCGCCTCGAGCAGTTCCAGTGCTTCGGCGGGCCGTTGTACGGCCAGCGCGATCAGCCCGGCGAACGTGCCGGCCTGCGCCCTGTGGCCGAGCATCTCCTCCTGGTCGGACCGGTCGACCCCGCGCCAGGCGAGCAGCGGCAGCGTCTCCATCGCGGCGCGGGCCGCGGAGAGGGCCCGCTCCATGTCGCCGGACGCCCCCGCCAGGGTGGCGAGTTCCAGGGCCGCGCCCGTACGGACGAGCGCGGACTGCCCCGGGTCGGCGGCGAGTTCTGCGTTGACGGCGAACACCTCGTCGCGTACGGCGTCGTGGTCGCCGTCGGTGCGTGCGGTCGTGGTGAGCATCCGGGAGAGGACGGTGAGGGCGTTGCCGCGGCGCGGCTCGCCGGGAGGCAGCATACGTACGGCCGTACGCGCCGCCTCCAGCGCCCGGTCCAGGTCGGCACGCCCACCGCCGTGATCGTGGCGGGCCCACAGGGCGTGCGCCAGGTTGCCGTACAGGACGGGTGCGGAACCCCGCGGGTTTTCGGGCACGTCCCGCAGGGCGGCTTCGCAGTGCCGTACGGCGGTGTCGGCGGCCTCGATGCCGGCGCCGGGCAGCCGGGTGCGGGCGAGCAGGATGCCGCCGAGGGCGACCAGCAGATGGCCGCGCCCGTGGTGGCCGGGCGCGGTGGTGGCCAGGGCGTGCTCGACGAGCCGCTGACCCCGGTCGAGTTCGGCGGGGTCCCCTGTCCGCTGGGCGTGCTCGACGATCAGGGCGACCAGGTTGCCCAGGATCACGGGGCGTTCCGAGCCGAAGTCGGGGGTCTCGTCCACCAGCCGCTCCGCCGCGTCGACCGCCTCGCGCAGGGAGGCGAGGTGCCGGGTCCGGGCGTGCCGCTCGACCAGGGCCATGACGAGGGCGCCCGGCAGTTGCGGGGGCACGTCGGCGCCGGGCGGCAGTACGGCGGCACCCTCGCGGCAGCAGGCGACCGCCTCGTCGAGCAGGGCCAGGTCGCGGGTGGCCCGGTAGCGGTCCACGAGCACCTCGGCGAGCCGCGCCAGCGCGCGGGCCCGGTGCCCGGCGGTGCCGGCGCGGGTCAGGGAGCGGCGGGCCGCGGCCTCGGCGGGGCCGTACTCCGGCGGCCGGGCCCGTTCGCCGGTGGCCCGCAGCAGGTCGGAGAGGGTGCCCAGGACCTGGCTGTCGTCGGCGTGGGCGGCACCGGGGGCGGTGAGCCGGGTCACCGTGGCCACGGCCCGGTCCACCGCGTCGGTGCCGCCCGTCGCGCGGTGCTCCTGTAGCACGGCGGTGCCGTAGGACATGATCGCCTCCTGGCCGGCCGGCGCGGCGGAGAGTCCCTCGGCCATCAGGTCGACGGCGCGGCGCAGCTCCGCGGTGTCGCCGTGCGTCTGGAAGCGGTACTGGAGGTGCCGGCCGAGATCGGCGGCGTACCGCCCCGGTTCGAGGGCGTACAGCTCCTCGTACGCCGCGATGGCCTCGTCCAGGATCCCCCGGTCCCGGCGCCGGGCGAAGCGCTGGGCGAGCAGGCCCGCGTACCCGTCGCCGAACATGTCCCGTAAACGGTGGTACTGCGGGTGGCGCCGCATCGCGCGCTCCACGTCCAGGGCCTCGTCGAGCAGGTCGACGTTCTCGGTGTCCTTGGCCGTGGCGGCGAGGAGGGTGCCCACCGTCGCCGTCGCCTGTGCCAGCCAGGCGAGGCTTCCCGGATCCCGCAGGGCGAGCGCGGACCGGGCCAGCTCGACGCCGTCCTCCATGAGGGAGGGGTCCCGCAGCCGGACGGAGCGGCCGGTCAGCAGCCGGGCGAGGCGGGCGGCGCGATCCGGGCGTTCCGGGCCGGTGGCCAGGTCGAGCGCGGCACGCGCGTGGGTGAACGCGATGTCCTCGTCGGCCGGGTCGCCGACCGCCTCGAAGCGCTGCCCGGCGAGGAGCGCGAGGTGGTGGTGGACCTGGCCGCGCGCGTCCTCGTCAGGCGCCGGCCCGTGCAGACAGCGGCTGCCGCAGAGCAGGGCGGCGTCCAGGCACCAGCGGCGCAGCCACTGCGGTGTGCGGTCCGAGCCGGCCCGGGCGGCGAACCCGGCGGCCGCCCCGGCGGCGGCGGCGGCCGACTCGGCATCGACGTCCGCCGTCAGGTCGAAGAGCGGGAGCAGGGCCGGGGGCCGGGCCACCGGAACCACGCGGTGCAGCACGACGCCGGCGAGGAGGCCGACCGCGAGTTCCGGCGCGTCGTCTCCCCCGGCGGCGGCCGCCTTGGACGCCACCCTGCACAGTGCGGCAAGCGACTTCGTCCGCCTGCGGTCCGGAACAGGCGGGGCCGTGCCGTCGCGTACGGCGGGCCAGACGGCGGCGAGCGTCTCCGCGTTGGCCTCCAGCAGCGCCCGCAGGCCCAGCGCCTTCCACCATGCGGCCACGATTCCCCCGTTCACCCGACGCTTGACGTCCCGTCAGCCGAAGGGCAGTCCGGCCTCCGCGAGCGGGTCGCGGACGCCACGCGTGCCGCGCGCGGCGGCCATCGTGGCGAAACGGCCCTCGTGGAGAGCGAAGACGGTCCGACGGAAGGTCAGTGTCGCGCGCCGCTCACTCGTCGTCGAGGCCGCGCTCTATCGCGTACCGGACGAGTTCCACCCGGTTGTGCAGCTGGAGCTTGCCGAGGGTGTTCTGCACATGGTTCTGGACCGTGCGGTGCGAGATGACGAGCCGTTCGGCGATCTGCTTGTAGCTCAGGCCCTTGGCGACGAGCCGCAGCACCTCGGTCTCGCGGTCGGTGAGCCGGGGCGTGTCGGACTCGTCGGCGCCGGCGGCGGGCGCGGGCTCGGAGGCCAGCCGGCGGTACTCGCCGAGGACCAGACCGGCCAGGCCCGGGGTGAACACCGGGTCGCCGACGGAGGTGCGGCGCACTGCGTCCAACAGCTCCTCGGTGGAAGCCGACTTGAGCAGATAGCCGGTCGCGCCGGACTTCACCGCCTCCAGCACGTCGGCGTGCTCGCCGCTCGCGGACAGCACCAGGACGCGCAGCGCCGGGTTCGCGGCGACGACCTCCTTGCACACCTGGACGCCCGGCTTGGCGGGCAGGTTGAGGTCCAGGACGAGCACGTCCGGCTCGGTGGCACGGGCGCGGCGCACGGCCTGCTCGCCGTCGCCGGCGGTGGCGACCACGTCGAAGCCGGACTCCGCGAGGTCCCGGGCGACGGCGTCCCGCCACATGGGGTGGTCGTCGACCACCATCACCCTGATCGGGCCGTTCACGTCGCTCATCGTCTTCCCGCCTTACCCCGCTGGTTGTTCTCCCGCGGCGCCTTCGGCACCGTCAGTTCGACCTCCGTGCCCTGGCCCGGCGTCGAGATCAGCTCGGCGCCGCCGCCGAGGTCGCGCAGCCGGCCCCGGATCGACTGGGCCACCCCGAGCCGTCCCTCGCCCTCGGCCTGCGCGAGCCGCCCCTCCGGGATGCCGGGCCCGTCGTCCCGCACGGTGACGACGACCGAGTCGGGCTCGTCCTCGACCAGGATCCACGCGCGCGCGTCCTGCCCGGCGTGCCGGCGGACGTTGTCCAGCGCGGCCCCGACGGCCGCCGCCACCTCCCGCGCGGCGGGCGGCGGCAGCAGCACCGGGGCGCCGGGCTCGGCGAGGTTGACCCGGGCGGCGGCGAAGGGCGCGAGCAGGGTGCGCAGGTCGACCGGCCCGTCGTCGCCGTCGTCCTCCTCGGGCACGTCCACCAGGCGGACGACGGCGCCCTCGGACTCGTCCTCCGAGACGCGGGAGACGGGCACCAGCCCGCCGGAGACCAGCGTGCGCAGCGCCACCTCCTGCTCGCCGGCCATCCTGCCCAGCTCGGCCGCCTCGCCGCCGATGACCGCGCCCCGCCGCTGCACCATGGCCAGCACCTGGAGGACGCCGTCGTGGATGTCCCGGGCGAGCCGCTCCCGTTCCCGGGTGGCGGCCTCGATCTCCAGGGCGCGGGCGAGGGTGCGCTCGGAGGCGCGGGCGACCTCGACGACGTAGCCGATGGCGATGGAGGCGACCCAGACGAGGATGACGTTGTGGACGGTGTCGTGGGCCGGGGCGCCGCGCTCGATCAGGTTGGCGACGGCGACCGGGGTGGAGGCGAAGGCCGCCCAGCGCCAGCCGCCCTTGATGGCGAAGGCGAGGACGGCGCCGGCGGTCCATATCGACGGCAGGGTGGGGCCGCCGTCGACGATCCGCTGGTGGGCGTCGGCGAACGGGGTCAGGAGGATGCCGGTGAGCGCGATGGTGAGGTCGACGGCGAGGAACCGCTTGGTGCAGGCGGCCGCGTTCTGCACCCGGGGCAGGGTGGCCAGCGTCCAGACGCTCAGCACCGCGTAGTAGCCGACGGCGACGCCGGGGCGGACGAACTCGTCGTAGGCGGTGGCGAACAGGCCGACCGCGTACAGCATCGTCAGCACCCGGTAGGCGGCGAGCGCGCGCCACAGCGGCAGCTCCACCGACATCCGCATGACTCTCTCGCGTCTGGCCACGTCCCCCACCCCCCGGCCCCGGCCCCGTCTAGGGCCCGGACCGCTCCGACTCGTCGTCCGTCTCGTCGTTCGTCTTGCCGTCCGTCTCCGCCCGCGCCGCCTGCCGCTCTGCTGCTCCGGCCTGCCTGGCCCTCTCGGCCTGCTCGGCCTTCAGCTTCTCGGCCTGTTCCTTCTCCGCTCGGGCGAGCGCAGCCTTCGCGGCCTTGCCCGCCTCCTTCTCGGCCTTCGCCGCCTCCGCGATCTGCCGCTTGGCGGCGGTCGCGTACATGTCGACGTACTCCTGGCCGGAGAGCTTCATGATCTCGTACATGACCTCGTCCGTCAGCGCGCGCAGTACGAAGCGGTCGTGGTCCATGCCGTGGTACCGGCTGAAGTCCAGCGGCTTGCCGATGCGGATGCCGGGCCGCATCACCTTCGGCATCACCTTGCCGGGCGGCTGGATCTTCTCCGTGTCGATCATGGCGACCGGGACGACGGGCGCACCGGTGGCGAGCGCCACGCGCGCGAGGCCGCCGGGCTTGCCGCGGTAGAGGCGGCCGTCGGGCGAACGCGTGCCCTCCGGGTAGATCCCGAACAGCTCGCCGCTCTCCAGGACCTCTATGCCGCTCCTGATCGCGGCCTCACCCGCGCCGCGGGCGCCGGAACGGTCCACCGGGAGCTGGCCGACGCCCTTGAAGAAGGCCGCCGTCAGCCGGCCCTTCACCCCGGGCGTGGTGAAGTACTCGGCCTTGGCGATGAAGGTGACCTTGCGGTCCAGGACGGCGGGCAGGAAGAACGAGTCCGAGAAGGAGAGGTGGTTGCTCGCCAGGATCGCGGGGCCCTCGGCGGGAACGTTCTCCAGGCCTTCCACCCAGGGCCTGAAGATCACCTTCAGCGGACCCCCGACGGAAACCTTCATCGCGCCGTACAACAACCGAGTGCCTCCTGTTATGTGTCGATCAGACCTTAACCCGGAGTGGCCGCAAAGGCTCCGACGGCCCTGGTCGGTGTCAGTGCGGTCGCGTACGGTGAACCACACACAAGACAGAAGACGGGAGACCGAAGGTGCCGGTTCTTCCTGGAGCCGAGCCGTACCGCCGGGCCGGCGGGGAGGTCGGGGTCCTCCTCTGCCACGGTTTCACCGGATCCCCGCAGTCGCTGCGCCCCTGGGCACGGCAGCTCGCCGGGCGCGGTCTGACCGTCTCGCTGCCGCTGCTGCCGGGACACGGCACGCGCTGGGAGGACATGGTCCTCACCGGCTGGCCCGACTGGTACGCGACGGTGGACCGCGAGCTGCGGATCCTGCGCGAGCGCTGCGCGCGGGTGTTCGCGGCCGGACTGTCCATGGGCGGGGCCCTGGCACTGCGGCTCGCGGCGAAGCACGGCGAGGGGGTCGAGGGCGTGATCGTCGTCAATCCGGCGAACCGGGTGCACGGTCTGTCCGCGTACGCGCTCCCGGTGGCCCGGCATCTCGTGCGGACGACGAAGGGGATCGTGGGCGACATCGCGAAGGAGGGCGTCGTGGAGACCGGGTACGACCGGGTGCCGCTGCACGCCGCCCACTCCCTGCGGGCCTTCCTGCGACAGGTCGACGGCGAACTGCCCCAGGTCACCCAGCCGCTGCTGCTCCTGCGCAGCCTGCGGGACCATGTGGTGCCGGCCGCCGACGCGGCCCGGATCCTGGGCCGGGTGTCGTCGACGGACGTGACGGAGGTCCTGTTGGAACAGAGCTGTCATGTGGCGACGTTGGACCACGACGCGGACCGGATCCTCGACGAGAGTCTCGCGTTCATCGGCCGGCTCGCACCCAGTGTCGGCAAGGAAGGGACGACGGCAGGTGGCTGAGCACGACTCCGACCGCGAGGACCGCGAGGAGCGGGAGGGACGGGACTCCGGCGCGAGCGGCGGGGACCGCGAGCCGGAGGAGCAGCATGTGCCCTTCGACGAGGAGGCCGCGTGGGCGGCGATCGTCGCGGGCTACGGCGAGGAGCCGGCGGACCCGCCGGGCGCGAAGCCGTTCAAGTCGATCGAGGATCTGGCGCTGCTGGAGGCGGAGCCGAACGACGACGGGGCGGGGTCGGGATCGGGGACGGGGTCGGGAGCGGCTTCCGGCGCCGGGCCCGGGGCGGGGACCGGCTCGGGGATCGGCGCGGGGGCCGTCTCCGTCGCCGATCCCGGCGCGGCCTCCGACGCCGGATCGGGGGCGGGCACGGGTACGGGCACCGGCACCGGTGCGGGTACCGCCGCCGGAGCCGGGGCCGGTTCGGCTGCCGAGCCGGGGTCCGGTTCGGGTTCCGGGTCCGGCTCTGGTTCGGGTTCCGGTTCCGGTTCCGGTTCCGGGGACGAGTCCGGCGGCGGGGACAAGCCGGCCAAGCCGCTGGGCAGTTCCATCTCCTTCGCGCCCGGTGTCGGCCCGCGCGACTACTCGCTGTCCGAGCCGTCCGAGGCGGACTTCGACGAGGACGACGAGGGCCACTTCGTGCCGCCCGAGCCGCCGCCGCTGCCGGACGCCGACACCACGGCCAAGTTCGCCTGGCTGGGCGTGCTCGGCGGACCGGTGCTGCTGCTGGTGGCGGTGCTGCTGGGCTGGGAGATGACGTGGTGGCTGACGACCGTCGGCATCGGCGGCTTCCTGGGCGGCTTCGCCACGCTGGTCATGCGGATGAACCCGGGTGACGACGAGGACGAGGGCGACCCGGGTCGGGGAGCGGTCGTCTAGAACGAACCGGCGGGATCGACGGGGATTCTGAGGGCGGCGAGGACCGGGAGGTGGTCCGTGGCCGCCCTCAGATCGCGTTCGGTCACCCCCGGGTGCCCGGCCGGCACTCCGCAGCCGAGCACCTCCACCCCCTCGGTCGCGAAGATCGCGTCGATGCGGCGGCGCGGGTCGGCGGGCGTGAACGTCAGCTCTCCGCCCCAGGGCGCGACGGCCCGGCAGTCCTGGAGGGCCGCGCTCAGCCGGGCGAACGTGCCTCCGGCGGGCGTCTCGTTGATGTCGCCGCCCGCGACGACGTGCTCCACGCCCATCCCGGCCAGCCGGTCGAGGAGCATCCCGCCCTGCTCGTACCGCTCCCCTGTGTGCAGGCTCAGATGGCAGCTGACGACGCCCAGCCGCGCGCCCGCGAAGCGGACCACGGCGGTGGCGAAGCCCCGTCGGTGATGCCCGGGGGTGAGGGGCAGGAGGACGTCCTCGGTGTGCTCCACGGTGGCCCGCAGCGAGCAGAGCACGGCGGGGCCCGCGGCCGTGCCGCCGCCGGTGAGGACCACCTGTCCGGTGGCGGACGCGAGCCGGGCGAGCTTCTTGCGCCAGCGGAAGAAGATCGGCGCTTCCTGGACGAGGACGAGGTCGGGAGCGCAGGCGGTGATGACGCGGGCGAGGGCGTCGGTGTCGTCCCTCATGGAGCGGATGTTGTAGCTCAGGACCCGGATGACGGCCGAACCGTCGGACTCGGTGCGGGAGTTGGGGAGCTGCGGCATGGGGGTCAATGTACGCCGACGACTCGGGCGCAATTGTCCTGTTGCGACGACGGGTGCGTCGTTGGTTCTTCGTGCGGTTCCCCGCGCCCGCCGTTCCGGGGCGCGGGGAACTCGAACAGCCGCCTTACATGATCGGGTCGGGCTCGCGGGCCAGGTCCGCCGCGCCCACCAGGCCCGCCTTGTTGCCGAGTTGGGCCGCGATCACGTCGGCCACCGGACGCCAGTTCCCGCCGACCAGCCAGCGCCGGTACGACTTGCGGATCGGGTCGAGGACGAGGTCGCCCTCGTCGGAGAGACCGCCGCCGACGATGAACGCGGACGGGTCGAAGAGGGAGGCGAGGTCGGCGAGGCCGGCGCCGGCCCAGCGGGCCAGCTCGCGGTAGGAGTCTACGGCGACCGGGTCACCCTGGCGGGCGGCCATGGAGATGTGCTTGCCCTCGATGCCGTCGGGCGTGCCGTCGCCGAGGCCGAGCAGCACCTCGGCGCGCTCGGGGGTGGCGTTGGCGCGCTGCTTGGCGTACCGCACGAGGGCGCGGCCGGAGGCGTACTGCTCCCAGCAGCCCTGCGAGCCGCAGCCGCACAGCAGGCCGTCCGGCACCATGCGGATGTGGCCGAACTCGGCGGCCACGCCGAAGTGGCCGCGGCGCAGCTTGTTGCCGATGATGATGCCGCCGCCGAGCCCGGTGCCGAGCGTGATGCAGATGACGTTGCGGTGGCCCTTGCCCGCGCCGAACTTGTACTCGCCCCAGGCGGCCGCGTTGGCGTCGTTCTCGACGACGACCGGGAGGCCTACGCGCCCCTCGACCTTCTCCTTGAGCGGTTCGTTGCGCCAGTCGATGTTGGGTGCGAAGTAGACGGTGGAGCGCTGCCGGTTGACGTAACCGGCCGCTCCGATGCCCACGCCGACGATCTCGTGGCCGGCGCGTGCGCCCTCCACCGCCGAGGCGATGGCGTCCACGATGGCCTCGGGCGTGGAGGGGGTCGGCACCTTGAAGGTCGAGAGGATGTTGCCTTCCTCGTCGACCACGCCGGCCGCGATCTTCGTGCCGCCGATGTCGACGCCGATGGTGAGTCCCATGAATCCCTCAGTTTCGGTCGAGCCCCGCTACCGCAACCGTACCCGAGGCCTTGTGCCGTCGGGTTCCCGGCGGCGGGGCCTCAGGGGGACTTCCGGGGGGCTCAGTCCAGGTCGATGCGCTGGCCGGGGCCGGGGTCCTCGCCGCCGTCGCGGGGGTCGGCGGGGTCGGCCGAGGGGCGGAGCGGGTCGCCGGCGCGGGCCGTCCAACGCTGCTCCTGGTGCTGGACGGCGGAGCGGTAGGCGGCGAGCAGTTCGTTCCCCGCGGCGGCCAGGTGGTCGAAGACGTCCGGGTTGCGTTCGATGACGGGTTCGACGGCGGCCTTGGCCTGCTGGACGACCTGGCGCACGACCTGCTGGGCGGCGGGCCCGGCGACCGCCCCGAGCAGCGGGGACTGGAGACCGGAGAGCCGGTCGGCGACCGAGTCGACGAGCTTGCGCAACTCCTCGGCGGCCGATCCCGGCGGCGGCCCGTTCTCGGCGCGGCGGCGGGCCTTCTCCGCCGCCAGGTCCTCGGCGCAGGCGGTGGACCAGGCGTCGGCGTCGGTCGCGCGAGCCTCCCCGAAGCCCTCGTCGCCGGCGGCGTCGGGTGTGGGGCGCTCTTCGCTCATGGCGGGCTCCTGACGGGCTCCTGACTACGGTTCGCCTCTACGACGTTACCCGAACGGCGGTACGTCGTTCATCACGTGCGCGGCCAGAGCGCGGGATCCGGCGCGAACCGGACGCGCAGCTCGCCGTCGCGCAGGGCGGCGCCGTCGACGGTGCAGCGGCGCAGCACGGAGGGCAGCGGCACGATCCGGCGGAACGGCCCGGCGGTGACGACGAGTTCGTCGCCGCGCCGGACGAGGTCGAGTTCGTCGCGTATGGCGCCGGGCAGGGGGACGTGCCACACGAGCACGCCGTCCTGCGCGACCCGGTCGGCGACGGGCCACTCGACCGGGGGGACGCTCGTGTTGACGGCGGGGACGGCGAGCGCGGTGAGGTCGTCCGCGCCGCGGGGGTCGTGGCCGAGGTGGGCGACGGGGCGGGCCTCGGCCCAGGCGGTCAGGACCTTGCGCTGCTGGGTCACCAGTGCGGCGAGGGGGCCGGCGTCGGCGGCGTCCTCGGGCAGGACGCGGTTGGCGACGAGGCGCTCGACGGGCAGGCCGCGCAGGGCGAGGCCGAGGCGGGCGTCGCGGACGGCGTCCTCGCCGGCCGGTCCGGGCTCGGCGACCAGGCGTACGGCGGTGGCGCGGTCGGCGAGGACGGCCTGCACGGCGGCCAGTTCCACGTCCCAGCGGGCGGTCGTCTCGTACAGCCACTCGGCGGGCATGGGGACGCCGGCGAGACGGCCGAGGACGGGGCGCAGGGCGCGGGCGGCCTGACGTTCCGGGGGGAGCAGGCGGCGCAGGTAGCGGCGCAGTTCCTCCGGGAGGGCGAGGAGGCCGAGGGCCTGCGGGGTGGGCGGGAGGTCCACGACGAGGAGGTCGTGGGACTCGGCGAGGGCGGCGTCGCGCAGGGCGCGCAGGAGGGTGAGCTCCCCGGCGCCGGGGAGGGGGGTGACCTCCTCCGGGTCGAGGCGGGAGGCGCCGAGCAGGTCTAGGACGGTGGAGGCGCGGTCCTGGAAGCCGGCGAGGTCGTCGCGGAAGCCGGCGGAGGCGTCGGGGCGCCAGGCGGTGAGGGTGGGGGTGAGCTGGGTCGGTACGGCTCCTGTGGGCGCGCCGAGGGCGGCGCCCAGGGTGTCGGTGCGGTCGGCGCTCAGGACGAGGGTCTTGGCGCCGGCGCCGGCCGCGGACAGCGCGGTGGCCGCCGCGAGGGTGGTCCGGCCGCTGCCGCCCGGGCCGGTGATCAGGAGGGTACGCATGAGGGTGAACGGTAACGGACGATCACCTTCCCCCCGGCTTGCCGGTGAACCGGCGTGGGGGTGGCCCGAGGGTCGGCCGAGTGCGCGGCCCGGCGACCGGGGCCGGGGGTGGGTCGCACGGCCCGGCGCTAACGGGTTGCCGCCGCGCCCACCCTCCCCCACTCTCGACTTCGCTCGAGCGGGGGGACCCCCATCGCCCCTGCGGCACGACTGCCCGCGGCTGGGGAGGTTCTGCGGCCCCGCCGTCCGCCGATACCGCCGGGTAGCGCCCCAGCGGCGCGGCCGCTAGCGCATGGCGGCGTTGCGCGACCAGCGTCCGCGCGGGCGGCCGGGTAGCGGCGCGGCTGCCCGCAGGGCAGGGCCCGAGCGATCCAGGTTCTGCGGTGCCTCTTGAGCTGCCGAACGGGTGGGTGGGGGGAAAAGTCGTGGCCTTCGCCCCCCCCACCCGCCCGCGCAGGAAAACTACTGGCCGGATTCCACGCGCTTCTTCAGGCCTGCCAGCGCGCGGTCGATGATGACCTTTTCCGCCTTGCGCTTGATCATGCCGAGCATCGGGATCTTGACGTCCACCGTGAGGAGGTACGTCACCTCCGTGCCCGTGCCCGCCGGCTTCAGGACGTACGAGCCGTCCAGGGAGCGCAGCATCTGGGACTTCACCAGCGTCCAGGACACCTCGTGCTCACCGGTCCAGGTGTACGCGAGCACCTGGTCGTCCTTGATCGCGCCCGCGTCCATGACGAGACGGACCTGCTCGGCGCGCCCCTGCGCGTCGGAGGCGAGCACCTCCGCCTCCTTCACCTCGCCGGTCCACTCCGGGTAGCGGGCGAAGTCGGCGATCACGCCCATGACGTCGGCCGGCGCCGCCTCGATCGTGATGCTCGAACTGGTGTGTTCCGCCATCGCCCCGGCTCCTCCAGACGCGGTCCCTGTGTGCAGCGTGAAGGCTACCGCGCGTGCGCCGCGCCGTTGCCACCCCACCCGGTCAGAACTCCAGCGCCCAGGGTGTCCCGGCGCCGGCGAAGTGCCCCACGTTGACGCACTCGGTGGCCCCGATCCGCATCCGCCGCGCCAGCGGCTGGTGGACGTGGCCGAAGAGGGAGTACCGGGGACGGGTCCGGCGGATCGCGTCCAGCAGCGCCCGGCTCCCCCGCTCGAAGCGGCGCGCGACCGTGTCGTAGACGAGGTCCGGCACCTCCGGCGGAATGTGCGTGCACAGCACGTCGACCTCGCCGACGGCCTCGATCTTCGCCGCGTACTCCTCGTCGCCGATCTCGTACGGCGTGCGCATGGGCGTTCGCAGGCCCCCGCCGACGAAGCCGAAGACCCAGCCGCCGATCTCCACCCGCTGCCCGTCCAGCACCGTCGTGCCGGGCCCGGCGAACTCGGGCCACAGCTTCGGCATGTCGACGTTGCCGTAGGTCGCGTACGTCGGCGTGGGGAACGCCGCGAACATCTCTGCGTACTGCCCCCGCACCGCCCGTTCGATCACCGCGGCCCGGTCCTCGCCGACGCCCGCCCACAGCCGCGCCCCCAGCTCCCGCGCCTCCTCGAAGCGGCGGGCGGTGCGCAGTTCGACGAGCCGGTCCGCGTTCTGAACGCCGAAGAGATCGGGGAAGATGCCACGGGAGTGGTCGGCGTAGTCCAGGAACAGCACCAGGTCGCCGAGGCAGATCAGGGCGTCCGCGCCCTCGCCCGCGCGGGCGAGGTCACGCGCGTTGCCGTGCACGTCGCTGACCACGTGGATGCGTGTCCTGCCCCGGCCGGACGGTGTGGATGCCATGGCGATCAAGAGTAAGCGTGTGCGGCATACGTGAACAGTGGCGGCCGGAATACCGGTTACTGGCCAGTTAGTAAAGCGGTGGACTACTGTGCGCGAGGAAACACCAATCTGTGTGACGCAGCGAACATCTCGCCGGGCCCCCCTGTCAAAGAAGCCATACCGGCGGGTAACGTCCGGGCAGTCCAGTCGTGCTCAGGTTTCAGCCAGCGGGTCCCGGCCCGCCCGAGGAACCGGAGCACCGCCCGAGCCTTGGACCGCACCGTCGCATCGCACAACGTCGTGGCGCCGGCGCCCTATGAGGAGCAGCAGTCTTGCGCGAGTTCAGCCTTCCGGCTTTGTACGAGGTCCCCGCGGACGGCAATCTGACCGACATCGTCCGCAGAAACGCCGCGCAGCACCCTGACGTCGCCGTCATGGCCCGCAAGGCCGGCGGGGCCTGGGAGGACGTGTCCGCGACGGTCTTCCTGGCCGAGGTGCACGCGGCCGCCAAGGGTCTCATCGCCTCCGGGGTCCAGCCGGGCGACCGGGTCGGCCTGATGTCGCGCACCCGTTACGAGTGGACGCTGCTGGACTTCGCCATCTGGTGCGCGGGCGCGGTGACGGTGCCGGTGTACGAGACCAGTTCGCCGGAGCAGGTGCGGTGGATCCTGTCCGACTCGGGCGCGACCGCGATCGTCGTCGAGCTGGACGCGCACAGCGCCGCCGTCGAGTCGGTGCGTGACACGCTGCCCGCCCTCAAGCACGTCTGGCAGATCGAGAACGGGGGCGTGGAGGAGCTCGGACAGCTCGGCAAGGACGTCTCGGACCGGACCGTCGAGGAGCGCAGCTCGCTCGCGAAGGCCGACGACCCGGCCACCATCGTCTACACCTCGGGCACGACCGGGCGCCCCAAGGGCTGTGTCCTCACCCACCGCAGCTTCTTCGCCGAGTGCGGCAACATCGTGGAGCGACTGCGTCCGCTGTTCCGCACCGGCGAGTGCAGCGTGCTGCTGTTCCTCCCCCTCGCGCACGTCTTCGGCCGGCTGGTGCAGATCGCCCCGATGATGGCGCCGATCAAGCTGGGCACCGTCCCGGACATCAAGGATCTCACCGACGAACTGGCCTCCTTCCGGCCGACGCTGGTGCTGGGCGTGCCGCGCGTCTTCGAGAAGGTCTACAACTCGGCGCGGGCGAAGGCGCAGGCGGACGGCAAGGGCGCGATCTTCGACAAGGCGGCGGACACGGCGATCGCATACAGCCGGGCGCTGGACACGCCGTCGGGCCCGTCGATCGGTCTGAAGATCAAGCACAAGGTCTTCGACCGGCTGGTGTACAGCAAGCTGCGCGCGGTGCTGGGCGGGCGCGGCGAGTACGCGATCTCCGGGGGCGCTCCGCTGGGCGAGCGGCTCGGCCACTTCTTCCGCGGCATCGGCTTCACCGTCCTGGAGGGCTACGGCCTCACCGAGTCCTGTGCCGCGACCGCGTTCAACCCGTGGGACCGGCAGAAGATCGGCACGGTCGGGCAGCCGCTGCCGGGCTCGGTGGTGCGGATCGCGGACGACGGCGAGGTGCTGCTGCACGGCGAGCACCTGTTCAAGGAGTACTGGAACAACCCCGGCGCGACCGCGGAGGCGCTGGCCGACGGCTGGTTCCACACCGGTGACATCGGAACCCTCGACGAGGACGGTTATCTCAGGATCACCGGCCGCAAGAAGGAGATCATCGTCACCGCGGGCGGCAAGAACGTCGCCCCGGCCGTGATCGAGGACCGCATCCGGGCGCACGCGCTGGTCGCGGAGTGCATGGTGGTGGGCGACGGGCGACCGTTCGTGGGCGCGCTGATCACCATCGACGAGGAGTTCCTGGGCCGTTGGGCCGCCGAGCACGGCAAGCCGTCGGGGTCCACCGCGGCATCGCTCTGTACGGACGCGGACCTGCTGGCCGCGATCCAGTCGGCGATCGACGACGGCAACGCCGCGGTGTCGAAGGCGGAATCGGTGCGGAAGTTCCGCATTCTCTCCTCCCAGTTCACGGAGGACACGGGCCATCTCACCCCGTCGCTGAAGCTCAAGCGCAACGTCGTGGCGAAGGACTACGCGGCGGAGATCGAGGCGATCTACGCGAAGTAGCGGCCCTTCTGGCCCTCCTGACGGAGCGTCATGGCGCGGTGTCCTCGGCGAGGACCCGCGCCATCGTGCGTTCGGCGAGCGCGGTGATGGTGACGAACGGGTTCACCCCGATGGAGCCGGGCACGAGCGATCCGTCGGTGACGTACAGCTTCGAATATCCCTTCACCCGGCCGTAGTCGTCGGTCGCCTTCCCCAACACACAGCCGCCGAGCGGGTGGTAGGTGAAGTCGTCGGCGAAGACCTTGCTCGGCGAGCCGAACAGGTCGTAGCGGTAGATGGTGGAGTTCGCCGAGTTGATCCGGTCGAACAGCTTCTTGGCCATGCCCACGGAGACGGCGCTCTGCGCCGCCGACCAGCCCAGTTTCACCCCGCCGGTGGCGCCGTCGTACGTGAACGACGCCCGCTGCGGGTTCTTGGTGATCGCCAGATACAGGCTTACCCAGTGCTCCAGGCCCGTCGGCAGCGGGGCGATCTCCGCGAAGACGGGATTGGAGGTGTTGGCCCAGTCGTCGATGCCCATGACCGGCATGGTCGACTGGTCGGCGCCGACGGTGTCCCACAGATGGTTGGCCCGCCCGAGCATCACGTTGCCGTTGGTGCCCCAGCCGGCCCCGACGCTCGCGTCCAGCGCGGGCAATGCGCCCGTCTCCCGGGCGCGCACGAGGAGTTCGCTGGTGCCGACGCTGCCGCCGCCCAGGAACAGGTAGGTGCAGCCGTACTGCTTGGTCTCGACGACCTTCCCGGTGACGTCGATGCGGTCGGCGGTCAGGACGTAGGTGCCGTCGGCGGCGCGGCTGATCGCGCGGACCTTCTCCAGGGTGTGGACGGTGACGTTGCCGGTGCCGAGCGCGGACGCCAGGTACGTCTTGTCGAGGCTGCGCTTGCCGTGGTTGTTGCCGTAGATGACCTCGCCGGCGAGCGCCGACTTCGTCGCCGTGCCGTCCGCCTCGCGCCGCATGTAGCCGAAGTCGTAGACGTTGGGCACGAAGGTGGTCTTCAGGCCGGCGTTCTGGGCGTGCTTGCGGGAGATCCGCGAGAACCGGTACCAGTCCGTCGCCTCGAACCAGGCGGGGTCGACCGTGTTGACGCCGAGCATCGAACGGGCGCGCGGGAAGTAGGTGCCGTACATCTCGTTGACGTCGACCGTCGGGAACTGCTCGGCGAAGTAGGAGCGGAGCGGGGTGACCGCCATCCCGCCGTTGACCAGCGAGCCGCCGCCGACGCCTCGGCCCACGTACACGGACATGTTCGCGAAGTGCACGCGGTCCAGGACGCCGGGGTAGGCGCTGATGTCCTTGTTGACGACGTCCAGCCAGAGGAAGGTGGCGAGCGGGGCCTCGGTGCGGGTGCGGAACCACATGGAGCGGTGGTCGGGGGCGCTGGTGGTGCAGAACACCTTGCCGTCGGGACCGGCGGTGTTCCACAGGCGGCCCATCTCGAGGACGAGGGTGCGGATGCCGGCCTGGCCGAGGCGGAGGGCGGCCACGGCGCCGCCGTAGCCGGAACCTATGACGATGGCGGGGGCGGTGTCGACTGCGTCGGGCTCGGCGGCGTGGGCTGCGGTGAGGTTGATTCGGGTGAAGCCGAGGGTGGCTGCGGCCTGGAGGGCTGCCATGCCGAGGATTTGACGTCTCGTCAGTTGAGGGTGCGTCAGCTGACGGTTGCTCAGGTTTGGTGTCATGTGCGTCAGCATGGGCCGGTTTATCGCCTCCCGCTAGGGGTTGCGTACGCCTTCCAGAGTGCCGGGTCCCGCGGACGGGCGGGTGCGGACCGTAGGTAGCCGGTCGCGCAGTTCCCCGCGCCCCTGTAGGGCGCGCCCTACGGGCGCTGCCCTACAGCAAGCCCTTCAGCTTCTCCGCCAGCAGGTCCCAGCGCCATCGTTCCTCCACCCACTGTCTGCCGCGTTCGCCCATTCGGTGGCGGAGTTCCGGGTCGGCCAGGAGGGTGGTGATGCGGTCTGCCGTGTCCTCGGGGGAGTCGCCTCGGACCACCCAGCCGGTCTCTCCGTCGAGTACCGCGTCCGGCGCGCCGCCCGAGTCGCCGGCCACCACCGGCAGTCCGGTCGCCGAGGCCTCCAGGTAGACGATGCCGAGGCCCTCCACGTCGAGTCCGCCCCGGCGGGTGCGGCACGGCATGGCGAAGACGTCGCCGGCGCCGTAGTGGGCGGGCAGCTCCGACCAGGGCACCGAGCCGGTGAAGCGCACCGAGCCCGCGACGCCGCTCTCCTGGGCCAGCCGCCGCAGGTCCTTCTCGTACGGTCCGCCGCCGACGATCAGCAGCACGGCCTCCGGCTCGGCGGCCAGGATCCTGGGCATCGCCCGGATCAGCGTGTCCTGGCCCTTGCGCGGCACCAGCCGGGAGACGCAGACGACGACCGGCCGGTCGGCGAGTCCGAGGCGGGCCCGGACCGCGTCGCCGCCGGAGCCCGGGTGGAAGGTCTTCTCGTCGACGCCCGGCGGCAGTTGCACCATGCGTCCGGCGGCCCCGGCGCTCAGCGCGGTCGCGATCCGCGAGCGCGTGTACTCGCCCAGGTAGGTGATCGTGTCGGTGGTGTCGCCGATCCGCCCGAGCAGTTGCCGGGCGGCGGGCAGCTGGGCCCAGCCGGCCTCGTGGCCGTGGGTGGTGGCGACCAGCCGGCGAGCGCCGGCCCTGCGCAGCGCGGGGGCCATCAGCCCGAGCGGCGCGGCGGCCCCGAACCACACGGACGTGCACCCGTGTTCGCGCAGCAGCCCGACGGCCCGCCGGGTCGCGCCGGGCGTCGGCAGCAGCATCGTCGTGCGGTCGCGGACGACGGTGAAGGGCTGCTCGGCGTCGAAGGCGGCCGTCGCCTCGGCCCCCTCCCGGCCGCGCTTCCAGGTGGACGCGTAGACGACGAGCCGCTCGGGGTCGAGGCGGAGCGCCATGTTGTGCAGGAACGCCTGGATGCCGCCCGGCCGGGGCGGGAAGTCGTTCGTCACGATCAGGGTCTTGTGCATCGCCGCCGACCCTACCCAACCGGCGTTCACCGCCCGTGCACAGCCGGGCGGGGTGTCACGATGCCCGGCCCGGGCATCCCGAGGCCCGACAGGCCGTGGGCGAGCGGCAGTTGGCCCGGAAGGGACCGCCCGACCGGCTGACCGAAGGCGATCGCCGGCCCGGAAGGCACCGCCTGACCGGCTGACCGGCTGCGACCGCCCGCCCGGAAGGCACCGCCTGACCGCCTGACGGAGGCGACCGTCCGCCCGGAAGGCACCGCCCGACCGGCTGGCCGAAGGCGATCGCCGGCCCGGAAGGCACCGCCCGACCGGCTGGCCGAAGGCGATCGCCGGCCCGGAAGGCACCGCCTGACCGGCTGGCCGGAGGCGACTGCCCGCCCGCAGGGGGCCCACCGGCTCAGGCGAGCCGTTCCGTGAGGTAGTTCCGCCAGTCGCCGGTGAACTCCTCCAGCGTCGTCCCCAGTTCGCTCTTCAGCGCCTCCTCGACCGCCCCGGCCCGCTGCTCGTGCTCCCCCACGGCCCGGTAGAACGCGTCGAGCCGGTCCTCGCCCCACCGTTCGGCGATCAGCAGGCAGGCCAGCCAGCCCCCCTCGTACGCCCGCGCCAGGCGGCCCGCGTCCCCGGCGAAGCCGAAGTCGCCGTCGGCGGGCAGCTCCGTCGGGGCCTGTCCCTCGGTGACGGCCTTCTGGAGTTCGGGGGCGACCTGGGCCGGGGTGCGTCCGGTGCCGCGGTAGCCGACCCAGTCCGCGTACCCCTCGGACAGCCACAGCGGAGTGGCCGCGCCGGTGTGGGCACGGGTGGCGACGTGCGTGGTCTCGTGGGTGAGCACGACCTGCTGGCCGACCGGGCCGAGGATGCCGTACGCGTCGGGGTTGACGATGACCCGGTCCGCGGGCGCGCGGTCCGCGCCGCCCGTCTCGCCCGTGGTGACGGCGGCGATCCCCCGGTAGGAGGAGGCTGGCGAGCCGAGCAGCGCCGCCATGCCGTCCAGCGACCGCGGCACGAGGACGACGACGTGCCCCGCCCAGTCCGTGCCCCAGGCCGCCGAGACCGCCGGGACGGCGCGGTCGGCCAGGTCCGCGAAGCCCCGCAGCCGCTCGGCGGAGTGCCCGACGCCGAGGATCAGGCTGTGCGCGCCCCGGGCGACGGTCACGGGCCCCTGGTCCCACAGCTGGTCGCCGGCCTTCGGCGCGGGCCGCTCGGAGGTCACCGCCCAGCTCCCGGCGGCGGTGCGGGCCAGGCGCAGGGTGCGGGCGACGGTCACCGGGGCCCTGTCGTAGCCCTCGATGCGGTAGCTGAGCTCGGCGCCGGCGGTGAGGGTGTCGCCGGCGCGGGCGGCGGAGGTCACCCGGTAGGACCAGGCGGCCAGCGGCAGGGTGCGCAGCCGGGCGTAGCCGGCACGGTCGCCGGTGGCGGCGTAGGCGTCCGCGTCGTGGGCCAGCACCGCGGCGGCCCGCCGGTCGAGCACGCGCTGCGCGTCCTCCCGGGCGCCGTCCACGGCCGGCCGTCCCCCGCAGCCCACGAGGAACGCGAGCAACAGCACCGGCAGGAGGAGCGGCAGGACCGGCAGGCGGAGCGGCGGCACCGGCCGGCGGAGCGGTGGCACGGGTATGCCGGACGGACGCGGGGACATGCTCTCCCGCACCCCGCTCACCCGTCTCAGCCCGGCCATCCCCCGATCGTACGGCGGCCCGCCGGGAGGGAGCCCGGCTCTCAGGGTCTCGTGACCGTCGACACCGGCATCATGCCGACCGGGTCGTAGCGGACCGGCGCGCCGGGATAGGGGGCGTGGATGACCTGGCCGTTGCCGACGTACATGCCGACGTGGCTGGCGTCGGAGCGGTAGGTGACGATGTCGCCGGGACGGGCCTGGGAGAGCGGGACCTGTCGGCCTGCGTGCGCCTGGGCCTGCGAGGTGCGCGGGAGGGCGACGCCGGCCTGCGCGTAGGACCACTGCACGAGGCCCGAACAGTCGAAGCCGGTGGGGCCGTTGGCGCCCCAGACGTACGGCTTGCCGAGCGCGGAGCGGGCGGCGGCCAGGGCGGCGCCCGCGCGG
The DNA here is from genome assembly GCF_042890065.1 of Streptomyces sp. NPDC002328. NCBI lineage: Bacteria > Bacillati > Actinomycetota > Actinomycetes > Kitasatosporales > Streptomycetaceae > Streptomyces > Streptomyces sp. NPDC002328. The sequence goes on from NZ_JBIARQ010000001.1 coordinate 410,085, forward strand.
CCCGAGGCGGGGGCGGCGTCGCCGGGGCCGGGCATGTGGTCCCGGCCGGAACGGGAGGCCCGGTCGTAGGCGGCGCGCTCGGCGAAGGGCAGGGAGTTCAGCAACCGCCGTGCTCTGGCGAGCTTCTGCTCGACGATCCGCTTGTGCCCGGCGACCGCCTTGCGGCTCTTCTCCAGCTCGCCGAGCCGGCGGGCGGCCTCGGAGCGTTCCTGGGCGAGTTCGCGCAGGGCGCCCTGGAGGTCCTTCAGCTCACCGGCCTGGTGGAGGGTGATCCGGTCGAGGGCGGAGGCCTTGTCGAGGTAGTCGTCCGGGTCGTCGGAGAACAGCAGCGCCAGCGACGGGTCGAGGCCGCCGGTGCGGTACTGGGCGCCGGCGAGCGCGCCGAGCCGCTCGCGCAGGTCGTTGACGCGGGCCTGCTGCCGGGCGACCCGGTCCTGCGCGTCGCCGACCTGCCGGCGCAGCGTTCCGGCCCGCTCACCGGCCTTGTTGAAGGCCTCGGTGGCCTTCTCGGCCTGCTCGTAGAGACGGTCCACCTCGGCACGGGTGTCGTCGAACGGTGCGGCCGGGGCCGGTACGGCGGCGGCGACCGCGCCGAGGGCGGCGGCGGCGACGGACACGGCGCACAGGGCGCCCCGGTCGAACCCGGACGGTGCAAGGCGGCGATGGGACCCCACGGGAAGCCGCGCTCCTTCCACTGGCGGACGAGGAAACGCGGCCGACAGTAGCCCCGCCACCGGGGGCGGGCCAAAGACCTCCGCGGGCACACAACGTGACACCCCGCCTCTGACGCAGGTCATGGGCGGGGTGCGGGGTCAGTTCACGTCGTGGTGATTCGCCCGTTCGGGCGGCACGGTGTCGTGATCTTGAGGGAGACGCCTAAGACGAGGAGTCGCCTCGGGAGAGGAGACGCCTCAGATCCGGACGCCGAACTGGAACGGCATGTTGTTGATCGACTCGTAGCGCACGACCGTGCCGGTGCGCGGGGCGTGCAGCACCTGGCCGTTGCCCGCGTAGAAGCCGACGTGGTGCAGGTCGCCGTAGAAGATGACCAGGTCGCCGACCTTGAGGTCGGACTGCGAGTAGATCCGGGTGCCCGCGTTGGCCTGGTCCTGCGAGATGCGCGGGATCTTGACGCCGGCCTGGGCGAAGGCCCAGGAGGTCAGGCCCGAGCAGTCGAACGAGGAGGGGCCGGTCGCGCCGTAGACGTACGGGGTGCCGATCTTGCCCTGGGCTGCCTGGAAGGCGGCCATGGCGCGGCCCGAGGCGGGGGCGGTGTTGCCGAGGTCGACGCGCTCGCCGGCGTCGCGGCTGGCGCGGGCGTCGGCGGCGGCCAGGTCGGACTTCTCCTTGGCCGTCAGCGTGTTGAGGAGCTTCTGCGCCTCGGCCAGCTTGCCCTGGACTTCCTTCTTCTTCTTGCCCAGCTCGGTCCGGGTGGAGGCGAGGTCCTTGAGCTTCTCGGACGCCTCGGCGCGGTCCTGGGCGAGTTCGCGCTGCTTGTCCTGGATCTTCTTCAGCGCCTCGACCTGCTGGGCGCTGAGCTGGTCGGCCGTGGAGGCCTTGTCCAGGTAGTCGTCGGGGTCGGACGACAGGAAGAGCTGGAGGGAGGAGTCGATGGTGCCGGTGCGGTACTGGGCGGCGGCGGCGAGACCTATGCTGTCGCGCAGCTCGTTGAGCTCCTCCTGGCCACGGGCGACGTTGTCCTGGATCGTGGAGATCTCCTTCTGGAGCTTCTCCTGCTTCTCCTTGGCCCCGTTGAACTTCTCGGTGGCCTGCTCGGCCTGCTCGTAGAGCGTGTCGACCTTGGCCTTGACCTCGTCCTTGGTGGGCTTCTCGCTGGGGGCGGCGTTGGCCGCCTGCGAGCTCAGCGCGACAGCGGCGGCGGCCGCGGTGGTCAGCACGGTGACGCGTGCGCGGCTCGGCTGCTTGGGTCGACGGTGGGACGCCACTGAGGACGAACTCCTTCTTGAGAGGGATCACCCGTGTGGAGGTTCGAAGGCAGACCCTAGTGACCCTCCCGTGATCACTTCAAATCCTCGGGCAAAAAATCTCGGCTACGCACCGCATTCTTTACACTCAATTCACGTGCAGTGATGTCCGATTGACACTACGTTGCGTAACGATTGCGCCAATTCGGGCATTAAACCTGTACGTTGACGTTCAGGTCAGTCGCTTCAGGAGTACCGCAGAAGCGACAGGACGCGCCCCCGCCTTGGCGACCCCGTCGGCCACCTCGCGGTCGGTGGAGACGACGATGACCGGCCGGCCCGGCGGCTCGGCGCGCACCAGCTGGCGGATCAGCTCGTCGGCGGTGACGCCCGGCTTGGAGAACAGCACCCGCACCCCGCGCGGCGGCGCCAGCAGCACCGGCGCGGCCAGTTCGGCTCCGTCGAAGACGCAGGTGACCTCGGCGCCGGTCTGCGCGGCGAGCTGCGAGAGCTGCCCGAGCAGCCGCAGCCGCTGCTTCTCCAGCGGCATCTGGGGATAGCCGGTCTTGGTGACGTTGTAGCCGTCGACCACGAGATGGGCCTGCGGCAGGGCGAGCAACTGGTCCAGGATCGCCGGGTCGTTCTCCGACAACGCGCGCGCGGCAATGTCCTTCGGGGTCATTCGTCCCGGTTCGACCGCGTCCACGGTCTCCGCCGGACGGACCGACACCGGCGGCAACGCCAGTTCCCTGCGCAGCCCTTGGGCCGCGTCCAGCACGGTGTCCAGCAGCAGCCGTACGCGCATGTCCTCGACGCTGCGCCCCTCGCGCGCCGCCCGCCGGGCGGCCTCCAGGGCGGCCTCCGCCTCACCGAGCCGGGCCTTCAGCCGCCGTGACTCGCTCTCCGCGGCGGACACCTGCGCCTGGCCCTCGCCGCGCACGGACTCCATCTCGCCGTGCAGCTTGCGCAGCGCCGCCTCACCGCGCTTGACATCGCTGAGGGCCGAACGCAGCTTGCGGTGAAGCGATTCCGCTTCCCTCTTCGCCGCGTCCAGCTCGGCGCGCAGCCGCTCGGTCTCGGCCCGGGTGTGGTCACGGGCCTGCTCGAGCTCCTCCCGCAGCCGCTCCAGTTCCGCGCGGCTCTCCTCGTCGGCCCGCTCGGCGTCCGCGCGCTGCGCCTCCTCGCCGGCGGCCGTCACCAGCTTCACCCAGCCGGTGGGCCGCAGCACATAGGCCGCGGCCGCCACATCGAGCGGATCCGCGGCCGGGGGCGGCGAGCCGGAGTCGAGGGCGCCCGCGAGTTCCGGCTGCGCCTCTCTGAACTTCTCCGCGATGCGCTGCCGGAACAGCGGATCCGTCTCCAGCGCGGCGGCCATCGCGTTGCCCGCGAACTTGGCCCGGCGGTTCGGGGCGAACCGGGCGTACTGCCGCAACTGGGCGGGCAGTTCACCGACGGTCAGCCCGCCGAAACCGTCCGAGACGATCTGCACGACCCGGCGGCGCACGCCGTCGGGCAGCGGACGGTCGAGCACCTCAGCGGCGCCGTCGCCCGGCCCCCCGCCTGCGCTCTCCACCATCCGTCACACCCCACTAGCTGTGCGGGCCCGCTCCTCAGGAGCCGGCGCCCGGCCTGTCCACGAGTTCCACCTGGTCCACGGCGTTGCACCAACGGCACCGCACCGACTCGATGGTCTCACTGACCACCTCGCGCTCCTCGACGTCCGGCTCACCGGCCAGATCGAGGTGCACGTACTCGACGACCTTCGACGAGCGCGTCACATCGAACCGGGTGAGGTTGCCGCACAGCGTGCAGCGCCACCGCGTCGTGGCGGTCGGCAGGGGAACCGTCATCGTGACTGTCCGCTTCCTTCTAGTGTCGGTCTTCCGCTTCTCCGGCACCCACCGGACGCCCGGCGGGCACCCTGTGCGTGTGGCTCGTAACCCTACGGCCTGGCGGGTACTCGCCGCCCATCCGTCCACGGCGGCGAGGCGAGAGGGGGGAGTCCGTCCCGTTACGTCATGCTCTGTGTCCATGATCAGCGACTGGAACGGGGCCCTGGACCGAGCGATCCGGCACCCCTCCGCGCCGGTGACGTACGGACTGATCGCCCTGTGCTGTCTGCTCTTCGCGATCGGCCCGGCCTCCGGCCTCCATCCCGCGTACGGCGCCGGCGAGGAGCTGGAGGCCGCGCAACGGGCCTACTTCCGCCGCTGGGGCGTGATCCCCGCCGACCTGTTCGACGGCTCCCCCCGCGCGCTCCTCACCCCGGCCACGGCGCTGTTCGTCCACGGCACCTGGGTGCACCTGCTGGGCAACATGCTCTTCCTCTACGTCTTCGGGGCCATGGCCGAGCACCGGATGGGCCGCGTCCAGTTCACGCTCTTCTACCTGTGCTGCGGCTGCCTGGCCCTCGCGGGCTACGCCGCCGCCAACGCCGGCTCCGAGCAGCCCCTGGTGGGGGCGTCCGGGGCGATCTCGGCGGTCCTCGGCGGGTTCCTCTACCTGTTTCCCAGAGCGCGGGTGACCAGTCTCCTGCCGTTCCTCTTCTTCCTGCCGCTGCGTTTCCCGGCCTGGGTGGTGCTGCCGTTCTGGGCGGCGCTGCAATGGCTGGCGGCGGGGCGGGCCGGGCAGGGGCCGGGCGTGGCCTACCTCGCGCATCTGATGGGGTTCGGCCTGGGCTTCGGCTACGCGTGGGCCCGGTTCAACGGGCCGACTACAGTGAAGGCCGCCCCAGCTCCGGCCCCCGAGGGAGAGAACCAGCCGTGATCACCGCGATCGTCCTCATCAAGACCAGCGTGGACCGGATCCCCGAGATCGCGGAGTCGATCGCTTCGCTGGAGTCCGTGAGCGAGGTGTTCTCCGTGACCGGGACGTACGACCTGATCGCCATGGTGCGGGTGCGGCAGCACGAGGACCTCGCCGAGGTGATCCCCGGGCGGATCAGCAAGATCCCCGGTGTTCTGGGGACGGACACTCACGTCGCTTTCCGTACGTACTCGCAGCATGACCTCGAGGCGGCTTTTGCGATCGGGCTGGACTCCTGAGGTGGTCGCCTAGGCGTCTGCGGGGCGCGGGTGCTTCGTGCGTCTGCGGGTTCGCGGTGGCTTGTCGCGCCCACGCGGCGGAGCCGCATATCGACACAGCCCCGCGCCCCTGGGGGTGCCCCCGAGGGCGCTCGGACAGCGAGGTCGCCGGCGGGCGAAATCGCTCACACCGCCGGGACGCAGCGGCCGTCTTCCGTCCTGTACTGCCACTTCGCGCCCTGGGTCACCAGTTCCTTCACCGCGCCCACGAAACGGTCCACGTGCTCGTCGGGGGTGCCCGCGCCGAAGCTCACGCGGATGGCGTTGAGGGACTTCTCGCCGGGGGCCGCCTCGGGGGCGCCGCACTCGCCCTGCGTCTCGGGGGCGCTGCCCAGCAGGGTGCGGACCAGGGGGTGGGCGCAGAAGAGGCCGTCGCGGACGCCGATGCCGTACTCGGCGGAGAGGGCGGCGGCGAAGTGGGAGCTGTTCCAGCCCTCGACGACGAAGGAGATGACGCCGACCCGCGGGGCGTCGTCGCCGAAGAGGGAGAGGATCCGGACCTCCGGGACGTCGGCCAGGCCCGTCCGCACCTTGTCGATCAGGTGGCGCTCGCGGGCGACCAGCGCGTCGAAGCCGGCCTCGGTGAGGGCCTTGCAGGCCGACGCGATGGAGTAGGCGCCGATGACGTTCGGGGAGCCGGCCTCGTGGCGGGCGGCGCCCTCGTGCCACTCCACGTCCACTCCCCCGTCCTCGCGCCGGGTGACCTTGCGGCTCGCGCCGCCGCCCGCGAGGTACGGCTCGGCCGCGCGCAGCCAGTCGGCGCGGCCGGCGAGGACGCCGGTGCCGAACGGGGCGTACAGCTTGTGGCCGGAGAAGGCGATCCAGTCGACGTCCAGGTCACGGACGGAGACCGGGTGGTGGGGGGCCAGCTGGGCGGCGTCGAGGACGATGCGGGCGCCGTGCGCGTGGGCCGCGGCGGCCAGCTCGCGCACGGGCCACAGCTCGCCGGTGACGTTGGAGGCGCCGGTGACGCAGACCAGGGCGGGGCCGTGGCCCCCCTCGGTCGACACCGTGCGGGCGGCGAGGGCGCGCTCCAGGGTCTCGACGGCCTGGCCGGGGGTGCGCGGGGCGTCGAGGTAGGTGACGCGGGCGTCCTTCCAGGGCAGCAGGCTGGCGTGGTGCTCGGTCTCGAAGACGAAGACCTGGCAGTCGGCGGGCAGCGCGGCGGCGAGGAGGTTCAGGGAGTCGGTGGTGGAGCGGGTGAAGACCAGCTGGTCGTCGGCGCGGCAGTCGAGGAACTCGGCGACCGTCCGGCGGGCGTTCTCGAACAGGTCGGTGGAGAGCTGGGAGAGGTAGCCGGCGCCGCGGTGGACGCTGCCGTAGTACGGGGCGTAGGCCGCCACGTCGTCCCAGACGCGCTGGAGGGCGGGGGCGCTGGCCGCGTAGTCGAGCGCCGCGTAGGTGACTTCGCCGCCCGTGACGAGCGGGACGGTGACATCCCGGCCCAGAACGGGCAGCGGGGAACAAACCGACGGGGCGAGGGCGGTGGTGGAGACGGACATGGCGGAACTCCCGTGAGACAGAAGGGAAAAGAGTGAGAGAGGGTGTGCGGAGGCGGGGCTCGGCGCCCTAACGCATTCGCTTGCTCACGGGAGACTCCTCGACGACCAGGATCCCTGGTTGCGAGAGGGATCCGCGCTTGCCGCGCACCTTGCTGTGCACGGCCTGGTCTTCACCCGGGGCACCCCGCCACGGACGGAGGGTTGCCGGACAGTCGGCCGGGGCCTCATGACTGTCACTCATGACCTGGACAGGAACGTACGTGATGCGTTCGCGGTCCCGCAACTCCTGTCCGGATCGCGGGACCGCGCCCCATCCCCCCTCTGGAGAGGGGTCTTACGCGTTGCTCGCCGCCACCCAGCGCTCCAGCGCCTGCTTGGCCGCGCCGGAGTCGACGGACCGGGCCGCCTTCTCCATGCCGGCCCGGATCTGCTCGGTCAGCGGGGCGTCCGTCGGGTCCAGCGCCACCAGCGCCGCCGCGGAGTTCAGCAGCACGGCGTCCCGGACGGGGCCCGTCTCGCCCTCCAGCAGCCGGCGCGCGACCTCCGCGTTGTACGAGGGGTCCGCGCCGCGCAGCGCCTCCACGGGGACCAGCTCGATGCCCACGTCCCGCGGGTCGAATGTCTCCTCGGTGACCTTGCCGTCGCGGACGACCCAGACCCGTGAAGTCGACGTCGTCGTCAGCTCGTCGAAGCCGTCGTCGCCGCGGAACACCAGGGAGGAGTTGCCGCGTTCGGCGAAGACGCCGGCGATGAGCGGGGCCATCCGCGGATCGGCGACGCCCACCGCCTGGGCCTTCACCTTCGCCGGGTTGGTCAGCGGACCCAGCGCGTTGAAGGTGGTGCGGATGCCCAACTGGCCGCGGGCCGCGGCGACATGACGCAGCGCCGGATGGAACTTGATGGCGAAGCAGAAGGTGATGCCGGCCTCCTCGGCCACCTCGGCCACCCGCTTCGGGGTCAGTTCCAGATTGACGCCGAGCTTCTCCAGGACGTCCGAGGCGCCGGACGCGGAGGACGCGGCCCGGTTGCCGTGCTTGACGACCTTCGCGCCCGTGCCGGCGATGACGATCGACGACATGGTGGAGATGTTCACCGTCTTCGCGCCGTCGCCACCGGTGCCGACGATGTCGACGGTCCGGCCGGGCACCTCGATCACGTTCGCGTGCCGGTACATCGTGCGCACCAGACCGGTGATCTCCTCGACGGTCTCGCCCTTGGCGCGCAGCGCCACCGCGAACCCGGCGATCTGCGCGTCGGTGGCCTCGCCGCGCATGATCAGGTCCATCGCCCAGGCGGTGTCGTCCGCGGTGAGGTCGCGGCCCTCCAGTAGGCCGTTCAGCAGTCCGGGCCAGGAGCGGCCCGCCGCGGTGTCGCCTCCAGCGGGGTGCACAGCGCTCATATGGCCGCTCCTGGGTGTCGTACGAGAGGGGAACTCCCGTAAGAGAGTTGTGATCCCACCCTATCCAGCCGGACGGCACGCCGAAGGGCCCCGTCCGAACACCGGACGGGGCCCTTCAGTGTGGTGTGGCGACGCAGTGATCAGTGGTGGCCGTGGCCGCTCGTGATCTCCCGGTACTCCTCGACGGTCGGCTTGGCGATCTGGTTCTCCTCGCCGTAGTACGCCTTGCTGAGCTTGGCGCGGACCTTCTCGGAACGCTTCACCTTGCGCTCGACGCCGTTCTCGTCGACCGTGGGGCCGATCTCGGCGGGCTGGTACTGCTCGTGCGCGGTGAGCGTGTACAGGGCCTCCTGGCTGAGCGGCTCGTGCACCTCGATGAACTCACCGTGCGGCAGGCGCTTGATGGTGCCGGTCTCCCGACCGTGCAGCACCTTGTCCTTGTCGCGGCGCTGAAGGCCGAGGCAGATCCGCTTGGTGACCACGAAGGCGAGCACCGGTCCGGCGAAGAAGCCGATCCGGACGAACCAGGTGACCGCGTTGATCGACAGGTGGAAGTGGGTGGCGACGATGTCGTTGCCACCGCCGATCAGCATGATCATGTAGCCGGTGATCCAGGCGACGCCGAAGGCCGTACGGGTCGGGGCGTTGCGCGGACGGTCCAGGATGTGGTGCTCGCGCTTGTCGCCGGTGATCCAGGACTCGATGAACGGGTAGAGCGCGATCACGCCGAGGAACAGACCGAAGAGCACCAGCGGGACGAACACGCCCAGGACGAGCGTGTGACCCCAGAAGTTGATCTCCCAGCCCGGCATGGCGCGGATCAGACCCTCGGCGAAGCCCATGTACCAGTCGGGCTGGGCGCCGGTGGACACCTGGTCCGGACGGTAGGGGCCGAGCACCCAGATCGGGTTGATGGACGCGATACCGGCGATGGCCGCGATGGCGCCGAAGACCAGGAAGAAGAAGCCTCCGGCCTTGGCCATGTAGACCGGCAGCAGCGGCATGCCGACGACGTTCTTGTTGGTGCGGCCGGGGCCCGCGAACTGCGTGTGCTTGTGGTAGAAGACCAGGATCAGGTGGCCGACCACGAGCCCGAGCATGATGCCCGGCAGCAGCAGAATGTGGATCGAGTAGAACCGCGCGACGAAGTCGCCGCCCGGGAACTCCCCGCCGAACAGGAACATCGAGATGTACGTGCCGACGATCGGCACGGACAGGATCGCGCCCTGCGTGAAGCGGACACCGGTGCCGGAGAGCAGGTCGTCCGGGAGCGAGTAGCCGGTGAAACCGGTGAACATGCCCAGGACGAACAGCAGGAAGCCGAACAGCCAGTTGATCTCACGCGGCTTGCGGAACGCGCCGGTGAAGAAGACGCGCATCATGTGCACGAACATGCCGGCGAGGAAGATGACCGCGGCCCAGTGGTGGATCTGCCGGATCAGCAGACCACCGCGCACATCGAAGGAGATGTGCATGGTCGAGTTGAAGGCCTCGGACATCAGCTGTCCCTGGAGCGGGACGTAGGAGCCGTGGTACTCCACCTCGTTCATCGACGGGTGGAAGAACAGCGTCAGATACACACCCGTGAGGATGATGATGATGAAGCTGTAGAGGCAGATCTCACCCAGCATGAAGGACCAGTGGTCCGGGAAGATCTTGCGCATGTTGGCCTTGGCCAGGGAGTAGATCCCCAGCCGGCCGTCGGCCCAGTCGGCGACCCGCTCACCTGCGGGCGCCTTGCGGCGGTCGTCCTTGTTGCTCATCCGCGCTCCCAGAATGCAGGACCGACGGGCTCTGCGAAGTCGCCGAGCGCCTCGAGGTAGCCCTCGTCGTTCACACCGATGCGCAGCTGCGGCAGGGCGTGACCGGCCGGGCCGAAGATCACTCGGGCACCGTCGGACAGGTCGAAGGTGGACTGGTGGCAGGGGCACAACACGTGGTGCGTCTGCTGCTCGTACAGGGAGATCGGGCAACCGACGTGGGTGCAGATCTTCGAGTACGCCACGATGCCCTCGTGCGACCACTCGAGCTCGCGCTTGTCCTTGATGTCCGCCGGCTGGATCCGGACGATCATCAGGGCGGCCTTGGCGATCTCGGTCTGGAAGTCGTGGTCGTGCTCCTCCAGGCCCTCCGGCTTGGCGAAGGTGAGGGAGCCGACCGCGACGTCCGAGGGACGCAGCGGCTCGTTGGTGTTCATGTTGACGAGCAGCTTGCCCTTGGCCCACAGCGTGTGGCGCAGCTTGTCGCCGGGCAGCGGACCGAGGTCGCGCAGCAGCACGACGCCGGAGAGCGGGAACAGGGCCAGCGCGCCGAACATCGTGTTGCGGATCAGCTTGCGGCGGCCGAGCGCGGACTCCTTGGCGCCCTGCTTGAAGTCGGCCATGACCTTGGCCTTGACCTCGGGGCTCGCCTCGATCGGGTGACGCTCGTCGGCGACCTCCACGTCGGACATCAGGGTGCGGGCCCAGTGGACCGCGCCCGCGCCGATGCAGAACAGGGCCGCGCCGAGCGTCAGACCCAGCGCGAAGTTCATCGCGCTGATGTGCCCGATCGGGAACACGAAGATCGACTTGTCGTGCGGGATCGTCACGTACGCGGCGATGAAGCCGACGGTGGCCAGCATCGACAGCGTGAACAGGAAGGCGACCGCGCGCTCGGACCGCTTGGCGGCCCGCTCGTCGACGTCCTGCATCCGGTGCTCGTGGGGCGGCAGCCCCGGGTCCGCGAACGGGTGCTGCTCGTCCGCGACGCTCACCGCGCCGTGCACGCTGTGGTGGGTGCCCTGCTCAGCGGGCAGGTTCTCTTCTGGAATGTCTTGGCTACTCATGACTTCTTGGCCTTTGCGGTCCGGGCGGCGACCCACACGGCGACGGCGATCAGTCCGCCGAGACCGAAGATCCAGCCGAACAGACCCTCGCTGACCGGCCCGAGGCCGCCCAGTTCGAGACCGCCGGGGCTCTCCGTCTCATCTCCGTTGACCGCGTTCAGGTACGCGATGATGTCCTTCTTGTTCTGCTCCGACAGCGTGGTGTCGGGGAAGGAGGGCATGTTCTGCGGGCCGGTCTGCATGGCCTCGTAGATGTGCTTCGGGTCCACGCCCTCGAGCGTCGGTGCGTACTTGCCTCGGGTGAGGGCGCCGCCCTTGCCGGTGAAGTTGTGGCACTGCGCGCAGTTGGTGCGGAACAGGTCACCGCCCTTGGCGATGTCCGCGCCCTCCGGACCGTACTCGGCCTCGGTCGGGACGGACGGGCCGGCGCCGAGCGAGGCGATGTAGGCGGCCAGCTGGTCGATCTCGGCCTGCGAGTAGACGACCTTCTTCTTCGGCACCTGGGCGCCCTGGGAGGTCGCCGCGGGCATGCGGCCGGTGCCGACCTGGAAGTCGACGGACGCGGCGCCCACGCCCACGAGGCTCGGACCGTCGGAGGTTCCCTGACCGCCGGTGCCGTGGCAGCTGGCGCAGCCTACGGCGTAGAGCTTCTTGCCCTCGTCGATGGCCAGGGACTGGGCGGTTTCATCTGCCTGCGCCTTGCTCGCGGGTGCGAACGCGGCGTACAGCCCCCCGGTGCATGCCAGCGCGAGGAGTAGGACGACGAGCGCCGCCAGCGGATGGCGTCGTCGTGCGGAGAGCTTTTTCACGGATTACCCCGGTGTCAGGATCTTCTGCGTCGATGCTTCTGGATGTGTGGGTGCGGGCCCGGCTACTTGATCATGTAGATCGTGGCGAAGAGGCCGATCCAGACGACGTCGACGAAGTGCCAGTAGTAGGACACGACGATCGCGGCGGTCGCCTGCTCGTGGGTGAACCTCCTGGCCGCGTAGGTGCGTCCGAGGACCAGCAGGAAGGCGATGAGACCGCCCGTCACGTGCAGGCCGTGGAAGCCGGTGGTCAGGTAGAAGACCGAGCCGTAGGGGCCGGAGGACAGGGAGAGCCCCGCCTCCTTGACCAGCTCGGTGTACTCGTACACCTGCCCGCCGATGAAGATCGCCCCCATCACGAACGTGACGATGAACCACATCCGGAGCTTCTTCACGTCACCGCGCTCGGCGGCGAACACGCCGAGCTGGCAGGTGAGAGAGGAGAGCACCAGGATCGTGGTGTTCGTCGCCGAGAACGGGAAGTCGAGATGGTGCGCCATCTCCTTCCAGTACTCGGGACCCGTCACCGATCGCAGGGTGAAGTACATCGCGAAGAGGGCCGCGAAGAACATCAGCTCGGAGCTCAGCCAGATGATGGTTCCGACGCTGGTGAGGTTCGGCCGATTGACCGACGGGTGCGCGTGCCCGGTTTCTACTGTCGTTGCTGTCGCCACGACCGACATTATGTCGGTCGCTTATCTCGCCCTCACTCCCGGGGGTGCCGTTCGGAGTGTCCGTACCGTGTGGAGTGCCCGTATGGCCCATCACGGGGGTGTTCCGACAGGTGTTGACGGGGTGGTCGGGGGAGTAGCATCCGCCCCATCGGTACCCCGAAGTTCCACTCCAATGACGCGGAGGAACCATGCAGGCGACCGCCACGGTGCTGGTCTACAGCGACGATTCAGGCACCCGGGAGCAGGTGCGGCTCGCGACCGGTCGGCGGCCCGCGCCGGACTCGCCCGTCGTGGAGTTCATCGAGTGCGCGACGCACGAGGCGGTCGTGCGGACACTGGACCAGGGCGGTGTCGACGTCGTCGTCCTGGACGGGGAGGCCGTGCCCATGGGGGGCATGGGGCTGTGCCGGCAGATCAAGGACGAGGTGTTCCGCTGCCCGCCGGTGCTGCTGCTCATCGGACGGCCGCAGGACGCGTGGCTGGCCACGTGGAGCCGGGCGGACGCGGCGGTGACGCTGCCGGTGGAGCCGGTGGAGTTCGCGGGGGCGCTGGCCGCGCTGCTGCGGGAGAAGCGGCTCCAGAGCGCCTGAGGGGCGCCGGCTAGACGGCCGCGGGGCGCAGACGGGTCGTGTCCGGCACGCTCTTGTGCGCGCCGGACGTCAACGCGCTGCCCTCGGTCCACTTCTTCCAGTCGACGTTCCAGTCGCCGAAGCCGTTGCCGAAGGTCTCCATCGTGCGGCCCTTGCTGTTGACGACCTGCACGACGTCGCCCTGGCGGACGTTGTCGTAGAACCAGGAGGCGTTGGCGGTGCTCATGCCGGTGCAGCCGTGGCTGACGTTGGCGTATCCCTGGGAGCCGACGGACCAGGGGGCGGCGTGCACGTACTCGCCGCTCCAGGTGACGCGGGTGGCGTAGTAGACGGGCAGGTCGTACGACTCCGAGGAGCCCTCGGGGATGCCGATGCTGGTGCCGCGCATGCGGACGTAGTACTCCTTGCCCAGGACGACCTTGATCCCGTTGCGGGTGTCGAAGCCGGGCTTGCCGGTGGTGACGGGCAGCTTCTTGACCTCCTCGCCGTTCTTGACGAGGGTCAGGGTGTGGGTCGCCGCGTCGGTGACGGCTATGACGCGGTCGCCGATGGTGAGATCGAGGTCCTTGCCGGCGCCGCCCCAGAGGCGGTCGCCGATCTTTATGCCGTCCAGGTTGCTGTGCACGCGGATCGTGGTGTGGGCGGGCCAGTAGTCCTGGGGGCGGTAGTGGAGCTTCTTGTCGTCCACCCAGTGCCAGCCGCCCTGCACGGCGGGCTGGGAGTCCACCTTGAGGGCCCGTTCGACGATCGCGCGCTGGGCGGGGTCCTTGACGGCCTGGCTCAGTTCCGCGGTGACGGGCTGGCCGACGCCGTAGGTGCCCGTCTGCGGGCCGAAGGCCACCGTCAGGCGCTTCTTGTCGGTCGGCTTGCCGGTGACGAAGGACAGCAGGCGGCGGCCGGGGGCGCCGTCCTCGTCCTCGGTGCTGACGCGGACCGTGTAGCGGGCATCGGCGGCGAGCGGCTCGGTGCTGTGCCAGCGGGTGCCGTCGGCGGAGAGCTCGCCCGCCACGTAGCGGCCGGCGGCGTCCATGGCTGTGACGTCCGTGATGCGGCCGTCGGCGTCCCGCGCGGTGATCTCCAGGGGCTTGTCCGGGTCGGCCTTCTCGGCTTCGCCGGTGGGCCCGTTGAAGGCGATCTGGTCCGTCGCGTCGTACGGGCGCGAGGCGAGGGGGTTGTCGTCCGAGCCGCAGGCGGTGGCGCCCTCGGCCAGGGCTATCACCAGCAGTGTGCAGCCGACGACGGTGCGGGGGCGGGGGCGGGGTGCGTGGCTCATGTGGATCACGCTAGGGAGCCGTGTCAACGGTGGCGCGCTGGGAGACACGGACGGGTGACGCTCGTTGCGGCGAACGCAGGAGCCCGGACGCTCCTGACGGAGTGTCCGGGCTGTGCCGCGTGCGGCGGGTGCCGCGGGGTGCGGGTGCTCCAGGGTGCGCGAGCTACTGGGTGCGGTTCTCGCCGCGGTAGTACTCGAAGACCCAGCCCCAGAGGCCGATGAGGACCAGCGGGGCGGAGAAGTACAGCAGCCACCAGCCGACCGCGACCCCCAGGAAGGCGAGGGCGCCGCCGATGGCCAGGGAGAGCGGCTGCCAGCTGTGCGGGCTGAAGAAGCCCAGCTCGCCGGCGTCGTCCGCGACGTCCGCGTCCTTGTTGTCCTGTGCGCCGGTGTCGACCCGCTTGGCGGTGAAGCCCAGGTAGAAGCCGACCATGATGCACAGGCCGAAGGCCAGGAAGAGGGCCGTGGTGCCGGCCGGCTCCTTCGACCACACGCCATAGACGACCGCCATGGCGAGGACGAAGACGCTCAGCCAGATGAACATCTTGCCCTGGATCTTCACTTGCCGGCCTCCTTGCTGCCCGCGATGGCGCCGGTGCCGTGGTCGGCGTGCTCCAGCTGCTCGAGCGCGGCGATCTCCGGGTGGTGCAGGTCGAACGCCGGGGATTCACTGCGGATCCGCGGCAGGGTGAGGAAGTTGTGCCGCGGCGGCGGGCAGGAGGTCGCCCACTCCAGGGAGCGGCCGTAACCCCACGGGTCGTCGACGCCGACCGGCTTGCCGTACTTGGCCGTCTTCCACACGTTGTACATGAACGGCAGGATCGACAGACCGAGGACGAACGAGGCGATCGTCGAGATCGTGTTCAGGGCGGTGAAGCCGTCGGCCGCCAGGTAGTCGGCGTACCGGCGCGGCATGCCCTCGGCGCCCAGCCAGTGCTGGACCAGGAAGGTGCCGTGGAAGCCGACGAACAGCGTCCAGAAGGTGATCTTGCCGAGGCGCTCGTCCAGCATCTTGCCGGTCCACTTCGGCCACCAGAAGTGGAAGCCGGAGAACATCGCGAAGACGACGGTGCCGAAGACGACGTAGTGGAAGTGCGCCACCACGAAGTACGAGTCGGAGACGTGGAAGTCCATCGGCGGCGAGGCCAGGATGACACCGGTCAGACCACCGAAGGTGAAGGTGATCAGGAAGCCGGTGGCCCAGAGCATCGGCGTCTCGAAGGACAGGCTGCCCTTCCACATCGTGCCGATCCAGTTGAAGAACTTCACGCCGGTCGGGACGGCGATGAGGAACGTCATGAAGGAGAAGAACGGCAGCAGCACACCGCCCGTCACGTACATGTGGTGCGCCCACACGGTCACGGACAGGCCGGCGATGGAGATCGTCGCGGCGATCAGGCCCATGTAGCCGAACATCGGCTTGCGGGAGAAGACCGGGATGACCTCGGAGATGATGCCGAAGAACGGCAGGGCGATGATGTACACCTCTGGGTGTCCGAAGAACCAGAAGAGGTGCTGCCACAACAGCGCGCCGCCGTTGGCCGCGTCGAAGACGTGGGCGCCGAACTTGCGGTCCGCCTCCAGGGCGAACAGCGCGGCCGCGAGGACCGGGAAGGCCAGCAGGACCAGGACACCGGTCAGCAGGACGTTCCAGGTGAAGATCGGCATGCGGAACATCGTCATGCCCGGGGCGCGCATGCAGATGATCGTGGTGATGAAGTTGACCGAGCCGAGGATGGTGCCGAAGCCGGAGAAGGCCAGCCCCATGATCCACATGTCGGCGCCGATGCCGGGGCTGCGGACCGCGTCCGACAGCGGGGCGTAGGCGAACCAGCCGAAGTCGGCGGCGCCGTTCGGCGTGAGGAACCCGGCGACGGCGATGAGCGAGCCGAACAGGTAGAGCCAGTAGGCGAACATGTTCAGCCGCGGGAAGGCCACGTCCGGCGCGCCGATCTGGAGCGGCATGATCCAGTTCGCGAAGCCGGCGAACAGCGGCGTCGCGAACATCAGCAGCATGATCGTGCCGTGCATCGTGAACGCCTGGTTGAACTGCTCGTTCGACATGATCTGCAGGCCCGGACGGGCCAGCTCGGCGCGCATGAAGAGCGCCATCACGCCGCCGATGATGAAGAACATGAACGACGTGGCGAGGTAGAGCGTGCCGATCGTCTTGTGGTCAGTCGTGGTCAGCCACTTGACGACCACTTCACCACGGCGCTGGCGCCGGACCGGCAGCTCGTCCTGGTAGTGGGACCCTGCTGCCGCGGCACCCTGGGGTTCGTTGAGGATGCTCACAGGTTTGTCGTCTCCCGGTTCTTCTCGTGGCTCGTCTGCTCGATGCCCGCGGGAACGTAACCGGTCTGCCCCTTCTTGGCGAGGTCCTTGAGGTGCTGCTCGTAACGCTCGGGGGAGACGACCTTCACGTTGAACAGCATCCGGGAGTGGTCGACGCCGCAGAGCTCGGCGCACTTGCCCATGAAGGTGCCCTCCCTGTTGGGGGTCACCTGGAAGGCGTTGGTGTGGCCCGGGATGACGTCCTGCTTCATCAGGAACGGCACCACCCAGAAGGAGTGGATGACGTCCCGCGAGGTCAGGACGAAGCGGACCGTCTTGCCCTCCGGGAGCCAGAGGGTCGGGCCGGGGTTGCCGTTCTGCGGGTTCCGCTCACCGGGGGTGCCGCAGGTGTAGACGCCGCCCGCGTCGGCCGGGAAGTCCTTCTTGTACCGGTCCGGGATCGCGGCCAGGTTCTCGTCGGTCTTCGCGTCACCGGTGGAACCGTCGACGTTCTGGATGTAGTTGAAGCACCAACTCCACTGGAAGCCGACCACGTTGACCGTGACGTCGGGCTTCTTCTCCAGGCTGAGGAGCTTGGATTCGTCACGGGCGGTGAAGTAGAACAGCACCGAGACGATGATGATCGGGACCACCGTGTACAGGGCCTCGATGGGCATGTTGTAACGGGTCTGCGGAGGTACCTCGACCTTGGTCCGGCTGCGCCGGTGGAAGATCGCACTCCACAGGATCAGGCCCCACACCAGCACGCCAACGGCGAGCGCGGCGGCCCACGATCCCTGCCACAGGGAGAGGATCCGCGGAGCCTCTTCCGTGGTCGGGGTGGGCATGCCAAGGCGGGGGAAGTCCTCCCATGTGCAACCGGTTGCGGTCGCAAGGACCAGTCCCGCGGTCAGTGCCTGCAGCAGCTTCCGCCGCATCGGGCGCCGCGGCGTGGGGGTACCGCCCGCGTCCTTCAGGCAGCGGGGGAGGTCGGAGCCGTTGGGACTCACGTAGCGCCTTCCCGAGAGTCTCGCCCGCGCTGTTGGCTGCGGCCTTCTCGCTGGTCGGTCGCCGCCCTGCGTCGGGCAGGGGTTTGGATGTTTATGCGGACCAAACCCTAGCCGACGCCCTCCGGGGGTTCTCCAGGAGGGGTGCCTACTCACTCGGGTGGTTCGCTTGTTTGGCGGGTGCGGCATCCGCTGTGGCTTGTCGCGCCCACGCGGCGGAGCCGCATATCAACACAGCCCCGCGCCCCTGAGGGGTGCAGTGCGCCGGCGTTCTTTTAACGTTGCTGTGTGTCCTACTTTGACGCGGCCTCCGCCGCTCCCCTCCATCCCGTTGCCCGGCAGGCGCTGTTGGCTGCTCTGGATGAAGGGTGGGCCGATCCTTCGCGGTTGTATCGGGAAGGGCGGCGGGCTCGGTTGCTGCTGGACGCGGCTCGGGAGGCGGCGGCCGAGGCCGTGGGGTGCCGGGCGGACGAGTTGGTGTTCACCTCGTCCGGAACCCGTGCCGTGCACAGCGGGATCGCGGGGGCGCTGGCGGGTCGGCGGCGGGTCGGACGCCACCTGATCGTGTCCTCGGTCGAACATTCCTCGGTGCTCCATTCGGCGGAGGTGTTCGAGGCGGACGGCGGGACCGTGACGCGGGTTCCGGTGCGGCGGTCGGGGGCGGTGACCGTGGAGTCGTACGAGGAGGCGCTGCGCTCCGACACGGCGCTCGCCTGTCTCCAGTCCGCGAACCACGAGGTGGGGACCGAGCAGCCGGTGGCGGAGGTGGCCGAGGCGTGCCGGGCGGCGGGGGTGCCGTTGCTGGTGGACGCGGCGCAGTCGCTCGGGTGGGGGCCGGTGGCCGGGCCCTGGTCGCTGCTGACGGCGAGTGCGCACAAGTGGGGCGGGCCGTCGGGGGTCGGGCTGCTCGCGGTGCGCAAGGGGGTGCGGTTCGCGGCCCGGGGGCCGGTGGACGAGCGGGAGTCGGGGCGGGCGGCCGGGTTCGAGAACCTGCCGGCGATCGTCGCCGCGGCGGCCTCGCTGCGGGCGGTGCGGGCGGAGGCGGCCGCCGAGGCGGCGCGGCTGCGGGAGTTGACGGAGCGGATCCGGACCCGGGTGCCGGAGCTGGTGCCCGATGTGGAGGTGGTCGGCGATCCACGGCGGCGGCTGCCCGGGACCGTCACGTTCTCGTGTCTCTACGTCGACGGGGAGGCGCTGTTGCACGAGTTGGACCAGGAGGGGTTCTCCGTGTCGTCCGGCTCGTCCTGCACCAGCAGCACGCTGACGCCCAGCCATGTGCTGAGGGCGATGGGGGTGCTGAGCGAGGGCAATGTGCGGGTGTCGCTGCCGGCGGGGGCCGCGGAGGAGGACGTGGAACGGTTCCTCGCGGTGCTGCCGGGGGCGGTCGCGGGGGTGCGGGAGAAGCTGGGGGCGCCGTCCGCGCCGGCGGCCGTCCTGCGGGAGGACGAGCTGGTCGTCGACGCCCTCGGGAAGCGCTGCCCGATCCCCGTCATCGAACTGGCGAAGGTCATCGGGGACGTGCCCGTCGGCGGGACGGTGCGCGTCCTGTCCGACGACGAGGCCGCCCGCCTGGACATCCCGGCGTGGTGCGAGATGCGCGGCCAGGAGTACGCCGGCGAGGAGCCGGCGGACCGAGGCACGGCATACCTGGTTCGCCGGCTCTCCTGACGGGTGGGGTGACGGCGGGGGGCGACCGGGGTGGCCGGCCCGAAGGCTTGTTGGGTGGCTGAGCCGACTGAGCGATGTCAGCTGCGGTTCGGCAATACCGGGCAGGGGCGCGGGGCTGTATCGACATGCGGCTCCGCCGCGTGGGCGCGACCAGCCCCCACGCTGCCGCAGCAAACCGACGACCCCACCCGGCACCGCCGAGCCAGGCGCTCAGCCGAGATGCTTGCGCACCTCCGCCGCGGCCTCGTCGCCGTACGCCTGGGCGAACCGGTCCATGAAGTGGCCGCGGCGCAGCTGGTACTCCTGGGTGCCGACCGTCTCGATGACGAGGGTGGCCAGCATGCAGCCGATCTGGGCGGCGCGCTCCAGGGAGACGTTCCAGGCCAGGCCGGAGAGGAAGCCGGCGCGGAAGGCGTCGCCCACGCCGGTCGGGTCGGCCTTGCGCTCCTCGGCGGCGCAGCCGACCTCGATCGGGTTCTCGCCGGCCCGCTCGATGCGCACGCCGCGCGAGCCGAGGGTGGTGACGCGGTGGCCGACCCGGGCGAGGATCTCCTCGTCGCTCCAGCCGGTCTTGGACTCGATGAGGCCCTTCTCGTACTCGTTGGAGAAGAGGTACGTCGCGCCGTCCAGCAGTATCCGGATCTCCTCGCCGTTCATCCGGGCGATCTGCTGGGAGAAGTCGGCGGCGAAGGGGATGGACCGGGAGCGGCACTCCTCGGTGTGGCGGAGCATCGCCTCCGGGTCGTCGGCGCCGATCAAGACCAGGTCGAGGCCGCCGACGCGGTCGGCGACCGTCTTCAGCTCGATGAGGCGGGCCTCGCTCATCGCGCCGGTGTAGAACGAGCCGATCTGGTTGTGGTCGGAGTCCGTCGTGCACACGAAACGGGCGGTGTGCAGGGTCTCGGAGATACGGACCGAGTCGGTGTCGACGCCGTGCCGGTCCAGCCAGGCCCGGTACTCGTCGAAGTCGGAGCCCGCGGCGCCGACCAGGACCGGCTGGGTGCCCAGCTGGCCCATGCCGAAGGCGATGTTCGCGCCGACCCCGCCGCGCCGCACGTCCAACTTGTCGACCAGGAAGGAGAGCGAGACCGTGTGAAGCTGGTCCGCGACGAGCTGGTCGGCGAAGCGGCCGGGGAACGTCATGAGATGGTCGGTTGCGATGGAGCCGGTGACTGCGATGCGCACGGCGTGGACTCTCCTGTGGTGGGGAGCGGGATTGACAGTTCACGCTACCGGGTCGGCCGCCGCCACCGAAGCCTCAGAAACTACCCGATAGTAGATCTTTCTTCGCACGGTTCCCCGTGCGTACGGTGCCGCTATGACGAACCTCAAGGTCCACACGCCCGCACCGGCCGACCTGGACGGCGGCCTGGCCTCGCTGCGCGGCGACTGCGCGCGGATGGCCCCGCACTGGGCGGCCCCGGAGCGGATCGCCTCCCGGCCGGTGCCGCTCTCCCTGCTCCACGGGGTGACCGTGCCGGCGGCGTCGGCCCGCCTGCTGGAGGCGATGCCGGAGTACGGCAACTGAACCTGGTTTTCTTCGGTTGAGGCGCATGGGGGAACCGTGCGCTCCCCCGCTGCGTCCCATCGCTGTCCCTCGTAAAGGGGATGTGAGATACGACAGCAGCGCAGCAGCCGAAGGAGCGATGCGGTGAACACCGAGCGACCCGACAACGACGACGCCGCACGCGGGCCGGAGGACGGGACCACACCGGAGAAGAAGGAACCCGCCGACGGCGGCGCGGCGAAGGCCGCCCACGAGGGTGTCGCGGAAGACGCCGCCGAGGCAGCCGAGACCTCCGAGGCCGCCGAGGGTTCCGTGCAGGACACGGACGGCGAGGCGTCGGACGACACGGCGAAGGCCGCCGCGGAGCCCGAGGCGACGAAGCAGCAGCCCGAGGCCGCGAAGCACCCCGAGGCCGCGAAGGAGCCCGAAGTCTCCCCAGAGGCTGGGGCCACCAAGGAGCCCGAGGCCGCCGCGGAGGCCGTGACCGCCGCGGAGGCCGTGACCGCCGCGGAGGCCGCGACCACCTCGGAGCCCGGCCCCGGCCCCGGCGAGAAGACGCCCGCCGCCGCCCCCGCCGCCCCCGCCGCCCCCGACGTGCCCCCCGCCGCCTCCGGCGAGGACGTCACCGCCCAGGACGTGTCCGTAGGGGATGGGTTCGACGGTGAGGCCGATGAGCCTCGGCGGCGGCGGTCCCCCGCCGTGGTGGCCGCCGTCGCGGCCGCCGTGCTGCTCGTCGGCGGGGGCGGGGCCTTCCTCGCCGCCAACGCGGGCGGTGGGGGCGGGGAGTCGGGGGCCGGAGCGCCCTCGAAGGACGGGACTCCGCCGGCGCTCGTGCTGGACGACCACAGCGTGGCGACGAACCCCTCCGAGGGCGACAGCGGCGGCAACGGCATCGCGCCCGGTGAGCCCAACCCCTACGGGGTGGTCTACCGCGCCGACGGCACCCTCCCGGACGGTCCCGACTCCGCGCCCGTGTACTGGGCGAAGGGCGGGGTCACCGCGGGCGAGGTGGCCCGGCTGGCCGCCGCGCTAAGGGTCGAGGGGACTCCGGTCACCGAGGGACAGAGCTGGAAGGTCGGCGCCGGGACGGACGGCTCGGGTCCGGTGCTCCGGGTGGAGAAGCAGGCGCCCGGCCTGTGGTCGTTCAGCCGGTACGCCGCCGGCACCGACGCCTGCGAGGGCGGCGCGGCCGTCTGCACGCAGGGTTCCACGGCCGGGTCCCCGGTGAGCGAGGAGGCCGCGAAGAAGGCCGCCGCGCCGGTCCTGAAGGCCGTCGGCCAGGACGAGGCCAAGATCGACGCGAGCCAGGTCGTGGGCGCCCAGCGGATGGTGAACGCCGACGCCGCGTTCGGCGGTCTGCCCACCTACGGCTGGACCACCGGCGTCACCGTCAGCGGCCAGGGCGAGGTCGTCTCCGGGAACGGGCAGCTGAAGACGCCCGCCGAGGGGGACTCGTACCCGGTGCTGGGCGCGCAGGAGACGCTGGACCGGATGAACGCCGCGCCGGGCACGGGCCACCGGATGGGCATCGGGGGCTGCGCCACCTCGGCCCCGCTGGACGGCCGGCCGGAGGGCAAGGGGGACCGGCTGGAGAGCCCGTGCGCCCCGTCCACCGCCGTTCCGCAGAAGCAGACGCTGACGGTCCAGGACGCGGTGTTCGGGCTCGCCCCGCACTCCTCGGGCGGCCGGCAGGTGCTGGTGCCGTCCTGGCTGTTCGAGGTGCGGGGCGCCGCCGCCGGAGCCGGCACGTACACGGTGACGCATCCGGCCGTCGAGCCGGAGTTCCTGAGCGCGCCCCCGACGGCCGGCGCGTCCGACGCGCCGGGCTCGGACGCGAAGACCCATGACGTGAAGGTCGACGGCTACACCGCCGAGGGCCGGGAGCTGACGGTGAGCTTCACCGGCGGGGTCTGCGCCGACTATGCGGCGAAGGCGACCGAGAGCGGTGATCAGGTCAAGGTGACCGTGACGGCGACGCCGTGGCCGGACAAGGTCTGCATCAAGATCGCCAAGGTGTTCCAGAAGACCGTGCAGCTCGACGAGCCGCTGGGCGGCCGGAGCGTGGTGGGCTCGGACGGCAAGGCGGTCCCGCTGGAGAAGCCGGGAGCGCGGCTCCCGTAAGCCGGACGGCCCCGCGCAGGCGGGGTGAACGCGGAAGGCGGCGGCCCCGTCGGAGGGGGCCGCCGCCTTCACGTCGTTCCGGGACGGCTCAGCTGAAGGAGTCGCCGCAGGCGCAGGAGCCGGTCGCGTTCGGGTTGTCGATCGTGAAGCCCTGCTTCTCGATCGTGTCCACGAAGTCGATCGTGGCACCGCCCAGGTAGGGGGCGCTCATGCGGTCGGTGACGACCTTGACGCCGTCGAAGTCCTTCTCGACGTCGCCGTCGAGGGAACGCTCGTCGAAGAAGAGCTGGTAGCGCAGACCGGAGCAGCCGCCGGGCTGCACGGCCACGCGCAGGGCGAGGTCCTCACGGCCTTCCTGGTCGAGCAGGGCCTTGACCTTCGACGCGGCGGCGTCGGTCAGGATGATGCCGTCGGTGACGGTGCTGGTCTCGTCCGATACGGACATCTACATCTCTCCCGGGTTGTACGGAGACTGCTTGCCGACGGTTGCAACCGGCGGGGCCGCGGATTCATTCCGGGCCGAGGAACGTGTCTCCAGCTTCTTTGCTTCTTTTCCTCTTGTGGCCTCGTTCTGCCCTTCATGCTCGCACACACGCGTGGGAGCGAACAGCGTCCGCGGGCCGGACCAGGGATTCACGTCACATCGACGCAATGACCATCGTCAAAGTGACGTGAAGCGGGTTATCATAGATAACGTCAGTTCGACGAAAAGTAGAAAGGGTGCGTGTCGTGACCACCGCCCAGACCCCGGAGCTCGACGTACAGCCGAGTCCCCTCGCCCTGTTGCTGCTCGGCCGTGAGGCCGACCCGAAGAGCGAGCGGGGCGTCGAGTGCCCCGGCGACCTGCCCTCCCCGTCCGACCCGGACCTCGTGGAGCGGGCCCGCGCCGCCAAGGAGAAGCTCGGCGACAAGGTCTTCGTCCTCGGCCACCACTACCAGCGGGACGAAGTCATCCAGTTCGCCGACGTCACGGGCGACTCCTTCAAGCTGGCCCGGGACGCGGCCGCGCGCCCCGAGGCCGAGTACATCGTGTTCTGCGGTGTGCACTTCATGGCGGAGTCCGCGGACATCCTCACCTCCGACGACCAGAAGGTCGTGCTGCCCGACCTCGCCGCCGGCTGCTCCATGGCCGACATGGCGACGGCCGAGCAGGTCGCCGAGTGCTGGGACGTGCTGACCGAGGCCGGCGTCGCCGAGCAGGTCGTGCCCGTGTCGTACATGAACTCCTCCGCCGACATCAAGGCGTTCACCGGCAAGCACGGCGGCACCATCTGCACCTCCTCCAACGCCCAGCGGGCGCTGGAGTGGGCCTTCGAGCAGGGCGAGAAGATCCTGTTCCTGCCCGACCAGCACCTGGGCCGCAACACCGCCGTCCGCGACCTGGGCATGTCCCTGGAGGACTGCGTCCTGTACAACCCCCACAAGCCGAACGGCGGGCTCACCGCCGAGCAGCTGCGGGACGCGAAGATGATCCTGTGGCGGGGCCACTGCTCGGTGCACGGCCGCTTCAGCCTCCAGTCGGTGGAGGACGTGCGCGCCCGCATACCCGGCGTGAACGTGCTCGTCCACCCGGAGTGCCGGCACGAGGTCGTGGCGGCGGCGGACTACGTCGGCTCGACCGAGTACATCATCAAGGCGCTGGAGGCGGCCCCGGCCGGCTCCAAGTGGGCCATCGGCACCGAGCTGAACCTCGTGCGCCGGCTGGCGAACCGTTTCGCGCCCGAGGGCAAGGAGATCGTCTTCCTCGACCGCACGGTCTGCTTCTGCTCGACCATGAACCGCATCGACCTGCCCCACCTGGTGTGGACCCTGGAGTCCCTGGCCGAGGGCAAGCTGGTCAACCGCATCGAGGTCGACCCGGAGACGGAGGCGTTCGCGAAGCTGGCGCTGGAGCGGATGCTGGCGCTGCCGTAGGCGGGTGCGCGGCGCGGGCGTCGGAGCGGTCGCTCACTCCGGCGCCTCGCGGCGCGGGTCGTCCGGGTCGAGGGTGAACAGCGTGCCGTCGGGAGTGGACACCACCAGCGCCCCCTCGTCGAAGAACACCCGCGACGAGACGGAGCCCGAGTAGTTGCCGATCCGCCCGGCGCGTGGGAGGGACTCCCACAGCAGACTGCCGTCGCCGACGTCGAGGGCCGCCACGCGTCCGCCGGCGCCGGCCGTGTACACGGTCTCCCCCTGGTCGCCGGCGACCGGGCGGCCGGGCTGCTCCACGGTCGTCGCGGTCTGCCAGAGCCGCCGGCCGGTCGTGGGCGACAGGGCCGTCACCCGGCCGTTGCCGGCCGCGAACGACAGCACTCCGTGCGCCAGAGCCGGCCTTCCCTGGGGTGCGCCCTCCAGCGGCACCGTCCGCCGGGCCCCGGTGGCGGGGTCGATCAGCACCGCCTCGGTGTACGCCTGCTCCTCGTAGCCCGTCAGCTCACGGTCGCGGAAGCCCACGAGGACCAACCGGTCGTCGGCCGTGCCCACGTAGACGCCGTCGAACGCGAAGGTCGTCACCGTCCGGGTGCTGCCGTCCGCCGGGTCGAAGGCGGCGACGACGATCCGGCTGCCCTCGCCGCCGTCCCCGTCGCGGTCGAAGCACATGGCGTACGGGCGGCCCTCGACCTCGTTCAACCCGCAGTCGTAGGCACCGGGCAGGGCAGCGGTCCAGCGTTCCGTGCCGTCGCTCGCCGAGCGGGCGGTGACCCGGGATCCGTCGGCCGGGACGAGCAGCAGATCGCCGACACGGATCGGCTCGAAGGACGACGAACGGTCCGCCGTACGGGACCACAGCCGTCGGCCGCTGTCCGCGGCAAGGCCGACGACGCTGAACGTCTGGTCGTTCCCCGCGGCGTTCATGACCGACTGGCTCACCAGCACCACACCGTCCCGCGCCGCGATGACCGAGCTCGCGTAGCGCTTCGCGGGGACCCCGGGGGGCACCGAGTCGGCCCGCCAGAGCGTCTCGCCGGTCCGCGCGTCCACCCGGACGGGGAGGGTGCCGTCGCCGCCGCAGTACAGAGCGCCCTCGCTCAGCGCGCAGGACGGCGACACGCCCGACGGCACGTCGCCCGCGTCCGCCGGTGCCGTCACGACACCGGCGGCGGCTCGGTCGTGGACCGTCGACTGCCAGGGACTCCACCCCGGCGGCAGGGCCCCCCACCGGGATTCCTCGGCGGCCTCCCCGCCGCCCCCGCCGCCCTTCAGCGGCCCGAGGGCGAGATAGACGGCGAGAGCGACGGCGAGCACCCCGGCAACCCCGGCCAGGCCGAGCAACCGCCCACGCCCACGCCGCCTGACGGCCGCCCCGGCGGCGACCGGGGCGAGGGGCGCCCCGGCGACTTCGGCGAGGACCGGCACTGGGACGGGCGCGGCGTCGGGCGCGGCGGCCGGGGCGGCGACCTGCGCGGCGTCGGGCGCAGCGACCGGCGGGGCGGCCGAGGCGGCGGGCGGGGTAGCCGAGGCGGCGGCCGGGGCGGCTGTGGGCGGGGCGGCCCCGGCGGCCGGCGGGGCGGTCGAGGCGGCGGGCGCGGCGGCCGAGGCAGCGTCAGGCGCGGCAGCCGGCGGGGCCGCCGAGGCGGCGACGTGCGCGGCGTCGGGCGCGGCGTCGGGCGCGGCGTCGGGCGCGGCGACCGAGGAGGCGGCGGCTGACGCGGGCAGGGCGGCCCCGGCGGCTGGCGGGGCCGCTGTGGGCGGGGCGGCGGTAGACGCGGCGGGGGGCGGGGCGGGGGTTGTGTCGGGGCCTGGGCGGCGCTGGGCCACCGTTGCCTCGTCCTGTGGCGACTCGCCGGGCAGGACGACCGCGAACGCCTTCAACAGCTCGTCCAGCCCCGGCCGTTCCTCGGGGGACTTGGCCAGACAGCCGGCGACGACCTCGCTCAGCGAGGACGGCAGGCGCGTCAGATCCGGTTCGTCGTTCAGCACCCGGTACGCCGTCAGATACGGGCTGTGCGCGTCGAAGGGGCCCCGGCCGGTCGCCGCGTAGGTCAGGAGCGCGCCGAGGGAGAACACGTCCGAGGGCGGACCGGCCGAGCGGGCGTCGGTGAGCTGTTCCGGGGACATGAACGGCGGGGTGCCGATCATGTGGCCGGTCTCGGTCAGCGTCTGGTTCTCCGCCGCGCGCGAGATGCCGAAGTCGATGACGCGGGGCCCGTCTTCAGCCATCAGGACGTTCGCCGGCTTGAGGTCGCGGTGGACGACCCCGGCCCGGTGGATCTCCCGCAGCGCCTCCACGAGTCCCAGCGCGAGCCGCCGCAACTCCGCACCCGTCAGCGGTCCTTCGTCCCGGATCCGGGCGGCGAGCGACGGGAAGGGCACGTACTGGGTGGCCATCCAGGGCCGTACGGCCTCCGGGTCGGCGTCCACGACGGGCGCGGTGAAAGCGCCGCTCACCCGCCGGACGGCCTCGATCTCCTGGCGGAACCGGGTCCGGAAGACGGCGTCCTCGGCGTACTGCGCGTGCACCACCTTGACGGCGACCTCGCGCCCCGATCTGGACCGGGCGCGGTAGACCACGCCCATCCCGCCGGCGCCGAGCCGGTCGACGATCCGGTACCCGCCGAGCGACTTCGGGTCCTCCTTGTGCAGCGCCACCGCCCCGATCCCCCTTCCCCCGCAGAGCAGTTCCCGCTCACAGGATAGGAAACCCCGCGGGAGGAAGGGACATCGGCGCGGCGGGCGTCAGACTCCGGCCGGCTCCGGGGTCTTCTCGGGCTCGGCCGCCCCCCGCTTCGCCGCGCGCTTGTCCGCCCGGCGCTCCTTGCGCAGTTCGAGCATCGCGTAGAGCGTCGGGACGAGGAGCAGCGTGAGCAGGGTCGAGGTGACCAGGCCGCCGATCACGACCACCGCCAGCGGCTGGGCGATGAAGCCGCCCTCGCCGGTGACGCCCAACGCCATGGGCAGCAGCGCGAAGATGGTCGCCAGCGCGGTCATCAGGATGGGGCGCAGCCGGTGCCGGCCGCCCTCGACCACGGCCTCGACGACGCCGTAACCCTGTTCGCGGTACTGGTTGATGAGGTCGATCAGGACGATCGCGTTGGTCACCACGATGCCGATCAGCATCAGCATGCCGATCATCGCCGGGACGCCCATCGGGGTGCCGGTGGCGAGCAGCAGACCGATCGCGCCCGTCGCCGCGAACGGGATGGACACCAGCAGGATCAGCGGCTGGGCCAGCGAGCGGAAGGTCGCCACCAGCAGCATGAACACGATCGCGATCGCCGCCAGCATCGCCAGGCCGAGGTTCGCGAACGCGTCGTCCTGGTCCTGCGAGACGCCGCCGATCTCCGCCGTCGCGCCCGCCGGGAGCTTCAGCGCGTCCAGCTTCGCCGTGAGGTCCGCGCTCACCGCGCCCGTGTTGTCGCCGGTGGGACGGGCGGTGACGGTCGCCGCCCGCCGGCCGTCGATGCGGGTCATGGACACCGGGCCGTCCGCCAGTTCGACGGTGGCGATGTCGCCGAGCTTCACCGCGCCCAGCGGCAGGGCCTTGAGCTGCGCCAGTGTGCGGGCGGGCTTCGCGGAGGTGATGACGACGTCGCGCTCGGCGTCGTCGAGGACCGCCTTCGCCGCCGTCGTGCCGCGCACCGCCTGCGCGACCGCCGCGCCCAGCGTCTGGTCGTCGAAACCGGCCGCCGCGGCCTGGGAGTTGGCCTTGACCGAGATGCGCGGCACGCTCTGCGACAGGTCGCTGGTGACGTCGGTGACGTCGTCGAGGCCGGCCACCGCGGAGCGGACCTGCTCGGCCGCCGTGCGCAGCACCTCGGCGTCGGCCGCCTTCACCACCACGGACAGGTCCTGGCTGCCGAAGCCGTCGCCGGCGGCGACGGTGGTGACGCCGATGCCCTTCAGCCCGGCGAGGCCCTTCTCGACGCGGTCCTGGACGTCCTTGTAGGACGCCGAGTCCTCCAGCATCACCTGGTAGGAGGCCTGGTTGGTGTCCGTGCCGCCGCCGAAGGCCGCCATGAACCCGGAGGAGCCGACGGTGACCTGGTAGTCCTTCACGCCCTCGACGCCGGCGAGCAGCTTCTCGACCTTCTTCGCCTGGACGTCCGTCGCCGCGAGGCTGGTACCGGGCGCCAGCTCCTGCTTGACCGTCAGGACCTGCTGCTCGCCCTGGTCGAAGAAGTTGGTCTTGAGCAGCGGCGCCATGGCGAAGGTGCCGATCAGGACGACGACCGCGATGGCCACGCTGGTCAGCCGGCGCCGGGTGGCGAAGCGCAGGACGGGGACGTAGACGCGCTGGAGACGGCTCTTGGCCTCCTTCTCCTCGGCGGCGCGGCGGGCCTCCTCGGCGTCCTCGGGGGTGCCCTTGGGGGCGCGCAGGAACCAGTACGACAGGACCGGGACGACCGTCAGCGAGACCAGGAGGGAGGCCAGCAGGGCCGCCGTCACGGTGAGGCTGAACGAGCCGAACAGCGCGCCCACCATGCCGCCGACCAGCCCGATCGGCAGGAACACGGCGACGGTGGTGAGGGTGGAGGAGGTGACCGCGCCGGCCACCTCGCGGACCGCGGTGATGATCGCCGACTGGCGCTCCTCGCCGTAGCCGAGGTGGCGCTTGATGTTCTCCAGGACGACGATCGAGTCGTCGACGACCCGGCCGATCGCGATGGTCAGCGCGCCCAGGGTCAGCATGTTGAGGGAGAGGTCGCGGGTCCACAGCACGATCAGGGCGAGGACCACGGACAGCGGGATCGACACCGCCGTCACCAGCGTCGAGCGGATCGACGCCAGGAAGACCAGGATGACGAGGACCGCGAAGAGCAGACCGAGCGCGCCCTCCGTGGTCAGGCCCTCGATGGCCTTGGAGACGGCCGGGCCCTGGTCGCTGACGACCGTGATCGACGCGCCGGAGCCGAGGTCCTGGCGCAGACCGGGCAGCTTGTCCTCGACCGCTTCGGAGATGGCGACCGCGCTGCCGTCGTGGTCCATGGTGAGGGCGACGGAGAGGCTGGGCCTGCCGTCGGTGCGGGTGAGGGAGTCGGCCTCGGCCTCGCGCTGGGCGACCGCGGCGACGTCGCCGAGCCGGACCGGCTTGCGGCCCGCCACGCCCGGGATCGCCAGGTTCCGGATCTGCTCCAGGGAGGTGTAGCCGCCGCCGACGCGGACGGTGCGGTTGGCGCCGGCCTCGTCGAAGGAGCCGGCCGGGACGGTCGCGCCGCCCGCCTGGAGTGCCTGGGCGAGGGCCTGCCCGGTCAGCCCGGCCGCCGCGAGCTTCGCGTCGTCGGGGGTGACGGTGACCCGAAGGTCGCGCACGCCGTCGACGGTGACCTGGCCGACGCCGTCGATGTCGCGCAGGGCGGGCACGACGGTCGTGTCGAGCTGGTCGGCCAGGGCCTGCTGGTCCTTGCCGGAGGTGACGGCGAGGACCACGGTCGGCATGTCGTCCGTGGAGCCGGCCACGACCTGCGGGTCGACGGAGTCCGGGAGCTGGACGCGGGCCCGGTTGACGGCCTGCTGGACGTCGGCGACGAGCTGCTCGGTGTCGTTGCCGTAGTCGAAGGAGGCCATGATCACGGCGTTGCCCTCGCTCGCCGTGGAGGTGACGCCGGTGATGCCGTCGACGCCTTCGAGGTTGTCCTCGATCGGCTCGATCACCTGCTTCTCGACGACGTCCGGGGCGGCCCCCTGGTAGGGCGCGAGGACGGACACCATCGGAAGCTCGATGGTGGGCAGCAGCTGCTGTTTCAGCTGCGGAATGGCGATCGCGCCGAACACGAGCGCGACGATGGACACGAGGCCTATGAGGGCCCGTTGCGCGAGGCTGAATCGCGACAGCCAGGACATGGGTCAGGGTCTCTCTTCTATCGAGCGGCTCTGTGAGCGGCAGAGGCACGGAACGCACGGGAGCGGCCCGCCCCTACACCCTGATCCATCCGGGACGGCTGAT
Organism: Streptomyces sp. NPDC002328; assembly: GCF_042890065.1. NCBI lineage: Bacteria > Bacillati > Actinomycetota > Actinomycetes > Kitasatosporales > Streptomycetaceae > Streptomyces > Streptomyces sp. NPDC002328. The sequence goes on from NZ_JBIARQ010000001.1 coordinate 440,611, forward strand.
CGGTAAGCCCCAGGGCGGTTTCCTTATCCGGCGCATACTCCGGGCGCAGTACGGCCGGGCCGGCTCAGTCCACCCTCGGGCGTACCAGCCCGGACTCGTACGCGATCACCACGAGCTGGGCCCGGTCGCGGGCGCCCAGTTTGGCCATGGCCCGGTTGACGTGCGTCTTCACGGTCAGCGGGCTGACCTCCAGACGTTCGGCGATCTCGTCGTTGGAGTGGCCGCCGGCGACCTGGACGAGGACCTCGCGTTCGCGCACGGTGAGCGCGTCCAGCCGCTGGGCGCGGGCGGGGTCGCGGGCGTCGTCGCTGCCGCCCTGGGCGAGGAAGCGGGCGATCAGGCCCTTGGTGGCGGCCGGCGACAGCAGGGCCTCGCCCCCGGCGGCGACCCGGATGGCGCTCAGCAGCTCGTCCGGCTCGCTGCCCTTGCCGAGGAAGCCGGAGGCCCCGGCGCGCAGCGACTGCACCACGTAGTCGTCGACCTCGAAGGTCGTCAGGATCACCACGCGCACCTGGGCGAGCGTCGGGTCGGCGCTGATCAGACGGGTCGCGGCGAGTCCGTCGGTGCCGGGCATGCGGATGTCCATCAGGACGACGTCGGCGGCGCGCTCCTTCGCCAGCCGCACCGCCTCGGCGCCGTCGGAGGCCTCGCCGACCACCTCCATGTCGGGCTCGGAGTCGACGAGCACGCGGAAGGCGCTGCGCAGCAGCGCCTGGTCGTCGGCGAGCAGGACACGGATGGTCATACGAGATCCTCCTGGGCGGACGGTCGGGTCTCCAGCGGCAGGACGGCGTGGACGCGGAAGCCGCCTCCGTAGCGGGGGCCGGTGGTGAGGGCGCCGTGCAGGGCGGTGACGCGTTCGCGCATGCCGAGCAGGCCGTGGCCGCCGCCCTCCGCCGGCGGCGGGGCGTCGCCCGCGCCGTCGTCGAGGACGGTGACCTCGATACGGGGTCCGACGCGGACGACGCTGACCTCGGCCTTGGCGTCCGGCCCGGCGTGCTTCTGCACATTGGTCAGGGCCTCCTGGATCACCCGGTAGGCGGCCAGGTCGACGGCGGCGGGGAGCGTGGTGTCCTGGTCGGCGCGGGCGACCTCCACCTGGAGGCCGGCGTTGCGGAAGGTGCCGGCGAGTTCGTCGAGGCGGTCCAGGCCAGGGGCGGGCTCGGTCGGGGCCTCGGGGTCGCCGGACTGGCGCAGCAGGCCGACGGTGGCGCGCAGTTCGTTCAGCGCGGAGCGGCTGGCCTCGCGGACGTGCGCGAGGGCTTCCTTGGCCTGGTCGGGGCGCTTGTCCATGATGTGCGCGGCGACCCCGGCCTGGACGTTGACCAGGGCGATGTGGTGGGCGACGACGTCGTGCAGGTCCCGGGCGATGCGCAGGCGCTCCTCGGCGACCCGGCGGCGGGCCTCCTCCTCCCGGGTGCGTTCGGCGCGCTCGGCGCGGTCCCGGATGGCCTGGACGGCGGCGCGGCGGCTGCGGACGGCGTCGCCCGCGGTGGCGCCGATGCCGGTCCAGGCGAGGAGTCCCAGGTTCTCCTGGGCGTACCAGGGCAGCGGGCCGGCCAGCATGGCCGCGCCGGTGAGGACCGTCATCGTGAGCAGGCCGGCGCGCCAGGTGGTGGCGCGGTCGGTGGCGGCGGCGACGGTGAACAGGGCGACGACGGCGGACATCGCGACGGGGGCGCGGGGGTCGCCGGTGACGGACTCGACGAGGGAGAAGGTGCCGGTGAGCGCGAGGACCGTCATGGGGGCGCTGCGGCGCAAGACGAGGGCGGCTGCGCTGAGGGTCATCAGGAGCAGGCTCAGCGGGTCGGGGGTGCGGATGCTCCAGCTGACGCTGTGTTCGCCGTGGGGGTCCACGAAGGAGCCGGCCAGCATGCAGATCAGGACGCATGTGGCGAGGGTCGCGTCCGCGGCCAGGGGGTGGGCTTTCAGCTGGCGCTGGGCTCGGGCGAGGGGAGTCAAGGTGCGGTGCCTTTTCGAGTGACCGTCGCTGTAGTGGACGTTGCTGGGGGCTGCCGCCCCCAGGCCCCCGCTTCGGCCCTTGAGGGGCCTCGTCCTCAAACTCCCCCAGAGGGGGGACCCCAGACGGGCTGAAGTTACCGTGCCCGGCACCAGAAAAAGCGGGCCTCGGCCGGCTCAGCCCGGGATCAAGCCGTCGTCGGTCAGCATGTCCCGGACCTCCTCCAGGCTCGCGTCCGGGGCCGGGAGGATCAGATCCGAGGGTTCCAGGGTGTCGTCCGGGAGGGGGTCGCCGAGGGTGCGGACGGCGTTCAGGAGGGCGCCGAGGGTGCGGCGGAAGCCGTCGGCGTCGCCGCTCTCCATCTCCTTCAGCAGCTCGTCGTCCAGCTTGTCCAGCTCGGCCAAGCGGGAGTCGGCCAGCGTCCACTGGCCCTCCCCCATGATCCGTACGATCATGTCGCCCTCCTGAGGTGCCGGCCCCGGCGCCGGGCTACTGCTTGTCGAAGCGCGGGGTGTCCTGCGGCTGCTGCTGGGGCTGCGACTGGCTCGTGCCACCTTCGATGGCCTGCTGCCCGGCCGAGGAGCCGCCGGCCAGCTCGGCCTTCATGCGCTGGAGCTCCAGCTCTACATCCGTACCACCGGAGAGGCGGTCCAGCTCGGCCTGGAGGTCGTCCTTGGCCATGCCGGTGGGGTCGTCGAGGGCGCCGGAGGCGAGGAGTTCGTCGAGGGCGCCGGCGCGGGCCTGGAGCTGGGCGGTCTTGTCCTCGGCGCGCTGGATGGCCAGGCCGACGTCGCCCATCTCCTCGGAGATGCCGGAGAAGGCCTCGCCGATGCGGGTCTGGGCCTGGGCGGCGGTGTAGGTGGCCTTGATGGTCTCCTTCTTCGTGCGGAAGGCGTCGACCTTGGCCTGGAGACGCTGGGCCGCGAGGGTGAGCTTCTCCTCCTCGCCCTGGAGCGTCGCGTGCTGCGTCTCGAGGTCGGTGACCTGCTGCTGGAGGGCGGCGCGGCGGGAGAGCGCCTCGCGGGCGAGGTCCTCACGGCCCAGCGCGAGCGCCTTGCGGCCCTGGTCCTCCAGCTTGGAGGACTGCGACTGCAACTGGGTGAGCTGGAGTTCCAGCCGCTTGCGCGAGGTGGCCACGTCGGCGACGCCGCGGCGGACCTTCTGGAGGAGCTCCAACTGCTTCTGGTACGAGTAATCGAGGGTTTCGCGCGGGTCCTCGGCCCGGTCAAGGGCCTTGTTCGCCTTCGCGCGGAAGATCATCCCCATACGCTTCATCACACCGCTCATGGGCTTCGCGCGCCCCCTTCTGACGGACTCCAGCTCACAGGTCTGCGACAGAACCCACAGTACGGGCCCTGCATCTATTGACGCACTGTTCGGGGACGGATGCGCTCATCCCCAAGGACGACTGACCAAGGCCTTGCTCCGGCGTAAGGAGTAGGTGACCTTCAGGGTGAGCGACAGGTCATCGGGTGTCCCCTCTCACCCCGTCTCCGACCGGTCTGTCCCCACTACAGACGACCGGTGTTGCCGGATCGTTCCCCACGGAGCTGGGGTCCATGCCGGAGAAGCGCTTACCCTTGGGTTTTGTGTTCCGTAGCCGTGCCAAGGATGAGAAGGCAGCGCTCGCCGACAAGGCGTCGCCGACCGACTCCAGTCAGCCCCGCGACCCGCAGGCCCCCAAGGGCCGGCCCACGCCGAAGCGCAGTGTGGCCCAGTCCCAGCGCCGCAGCGTCGCCAACACCCCGATGACGCGCAAGGAGGCCGCCAAGCGGCAGCGTGACGATCGCCGCGCCCAGTTGGAGCGGCAGCGTCAGGCGCTGGCCGGCGGCGACGAGCGGTATCTGCCGGCCCGTGACAAGGGCCCGGTGCGCAGGTTCGCGCGCGACTTCGTCGACTCGCGGTTCAACGTGGCGGAGTTCTTCCTGCCCATGGCCGTGATCATCCTCGTGCTGAGCATGGTCCGGGTCGCCTCCCTCCAGAGCATCGCGCTGCTGCTGTGGCTCGTGGTGATCGTGCTCATCGTGCTGGACTCGATCGTCACCGGGTTCCGTCTGAAGAAGCAGCTCGCCGAGCGCTTCCCGGACGAGAACCGGCGCGGCGCGGTGGCCTACGCCCTCATGCGCTCGCTCCAGATGCGTCGGCTCCGGCTGCCCAAGCCGCAGCTCAAGCGCGGAGCGAAGCCCTGAGCGGTGCTTCGTTCTCCGGGGACGCGGCGCGGGCCTGGCTGAACACGCTGGGCGGACTGCGTGACGTGGTGCGGCAGGAGCTGGTGGCCCGGCAGCTCGACGAGCAGATAGCCGGGCGGTACCCGGTCGGGCAGCGGCTGCGGGTGCTCGACGTGGGGATGGGCCAGGGCACGCAGGCGCTGCGGCTGGCCCGGCTCGGTCACCGGGTGACGGGCCTGGAGCAGGACGCGACGATGATCGCCGCGGCCCGGGAGACCCTGTCGGGGGAGCCGGAGGGCATCCGGGAGCGGATGCGGATCATCGAGGGGGACGGCCGGGACACCGGTGTGCACTTCCTGCCGGGCAGTTTCGACATCGTGCTCTGCCACGGCGTGCTCATGTACGTGGCGGAGCCCGACCCGTTGCTGGCGGGACTGGCGCGGGTGCTGGCCCCGGGCGGGCTGCTGTCCCTCCTGGTCCGCAACGCCGACGCGCTCGCGCTGCGGCCCGGCCTGGCCGGCGACTGGGCGGGAACCCTGGCCGCCTTCGACACCGTCTCCTACCGCAACCGCCTCGGCCTGGACGTCCGGGCGGACCGGCTGGAGAGGCTGACGGCGACGCTCGCCGGCATCGGCGCGCCGCTTCATTCCTGGTACGGCGTACGGGTGTTCACGGACACCGCGGTGGACGGGGCGCAGGTCCCGGAGGACCTGGAGGCGCTGTTGGCCGCGGAGGAGCGGGCGGGGCGCACGGACCCGTACCGCCGGGTCGCGGCGCTGCTGCATCTGTGCGGGGTCCGGGGCTGAGCGAGGTCCGGGGCTGAGCGGGAGCCGGGGGGCGCGGCCGCTTCGCGGGTGAGCCCGGTGAGCCCGGGTGAGGTGGCCGCGGAACGGCCACCCCGCCCGGCTGGTGCCCTGCCGGTGTTCGGCGGGTGCTACGACTCGTCCGCGTGCAGGTTCATCGGGCCGTAGATCTCGGTGGCGTCCTCGAACAGCCGCACCTGGTCCGCGCCGCCTTCGAGCAGGGCCTTCCAGTGCTCCCCGATCCAGGACTCGGCGTCCCCCTGAGTGGTCCACTCCTCGGGCTGCACCGCGGGCTGGACCTCCGTGCCGTCGGCCTTCTCGAACCGCCACGTCCATGCCGCCATGTACACCTCCAACGTATGAGCACGAACAACGCGAGAGCCGGATCTTGGTCCGGCTCCTGCTCGCAGCCTAGTCGGATGCGCAAGACCAGCGGCGACAAGCGAAAATCGGTTCGTGGAAGTCACTCTGCTCGGAACCGGCGCCCCCGCGGGACTCCCCCGCCCCGACTGTCCGTGCGCGGTCTGCGCGACCTCGCTCGGCGCGGACGCGCGCGCGGCGACCTCCGTCCTCGTGGACGGCGCGCTGCTGCTGGACCTGACGCCGGGCGCGGCGTTCGCGGCGGCACGGGCGGGTCGTTCGCTGGGCGGGGTGCGGCAGGCGCTGCTGTCCCACCCGCACGACGGGCCCGCGGTGGAGGTGCCGGCCGGGCTGCCGCAGCCCGGACGGGTGCCGGACGGGCGGGAGTCGGCGCTGCTGACGGGGCATCGGGTGCGCGCGGTCGCGCTGGACGCGCCCGGCACCGGGTACGCGGTGACCGGGCCGGACGGGCAGCGGCTGCTGTATCTGCCGCCGGGCGGCGCGCCGGCCGGTCTGGAGGAGTCGGCGGACCCCGCCGAGCGCTACGACCTGGTCCTCGCGGACGTCGTGGGGCGGCCGGACGGGCTGGCGAAGCTGCGGGCGGTGGGGGCCGTCGGGCCGACGACGGACGTCGTGGCCGTCCATCTCGACCACGAGGCGCCGCCGGGCGCGGAGTCGCGGCGGCGGCTCGCGGCGGCGGGGGCGCGGACGGTGCCGGACGGGACGACGCTGACGGTGGGGGCGTACGAGAACGTGCCGGACGTGCCGCGGCGCACGCTGGTGCTGGGCGGGGCCCGGTCGGGCAAGTCGGTGGAGGCGGAACGGCGGCTGGAGTCCTTCCCCGACGTCCTGTACGTGGCGACCGGGGGGACGCGGGGCGGGGACGGGGAGTGGGCGGCCCGGGTCTCCCTGCACCGTGAGCGGCGGCCGGGGTCGTGGCGTACGGCGGAGACGTGCGACCTGGTGCCGCTGCTGGCGGCGGACGGGCCTCCGCTGCTGATCGACTGTCTCTCCCTGTGGCTGACGGACGCGATGGACTCCGTCGGGGCGTGGGACGACGCGGTGTGGGCGGGCGGGGGCGAACGGGAGCTGCGGGGGCGGGTGACGGAGCTGGCGGGGGCCCTGCGGGCGACCCGGCGGACGGTGGTGCTGGTCTCCAACGAGGTGGGATCGGGGATCGTGCCGGCGACGGCCTCCGGGCGCCGGTACCGGGACGAGCTGGGACGGCTGAACGCGGCGGCGGCGGGCGAGTGCGAGCAGGTGGTGCTGGTGGTGGCGGGACAGGCGCTGGTGTTGCGGGGGTAGCGGTGTCGCGGGGGGATTTCACCGGGGCGCGGAGGCCGCGGGGCTCCGGGCGATCACTCGGTAGGTGTTGGAGAAGCGGGTGTGGCGCAGGAGGGGGGAGAGGGTGTGGTCCAGGGCGGTGGCGGCGGTCAGGAGGGGGGCCGCCCCGCGGGCGTGCGGCAGGGAGAGGGAGAGGGCGGCCGTGAGGTCGTGGGGGACGTGTGCGGCGCTGCGGTCGGCCGTCACGATCGTGCAGCCCCGTGACTCCAGTTCGGCGCGGAGGTTGGCCAGCGGGAGGAGGTGCAGGTGGAGCGGCTGCCCGTGCGGCGCCCACCACTTGCCGAGGAGCGAGGCGAACGCGCTCTGCGGGTCGGGGAGTTCGAGGAGGAGGTGGCCGCCGGGGCGCAGCACGGTGAGGGCCGCGCGGAGTTCCTCCCGGGGGTCGGGCGTGTGCTCCAGGTGGTGCAGCATGCTGACGACGTCGTAGCGGCCCCGCAGGCGGGCGGTGATCGCGGGGGCCGTCAGCCGGCCGACGTGGGCCTCCTCCACCCGTCCGGCCTGCCGCGCCCGCTCCACCCGGGGCGTGAGGTCCAGGCCGTCGAACGACGTGTAGGTGAACAGCTCCTTCGCGGCCTGCGGGAACAGCGCGTGCCCGGTGCCGACGTCCAGCCAGCTCTCCGGCTCGGGGAACCGCAGCATCACCCGGGCGACGGACCTGAGGCGGCGCCGGCTGGTGCGGGCGGCGAGGACGCGGGCCGCCGGGCCCCGCGCGCGGCCCGCCTGCGGTTCGCGCCGGTAGAGGGCGAGGCCCTCCGGGGTCAGGCGCGGGTTCTGGAAGGCGTGCGCGCAGTCCCGGCACTCGTCGACGACGAACATCCCGGGCCGGCGGTGCAGCAGGTCGGGGGCGCGCAGCCGGGTGCGCAGACGTTTCGAGCCGCACCAGGGGCAGTCGTCGCGGCGCGGCTCGTGGATGGGCCTGGGGGGCATGAGCGGCTCCGGTGGGAGAAGCGGCGGGGCGACGCGGGTGACTGCGGCAATTCGTGGCAAACCGGAACGTATGGGATCGCCTTGCCGGGTGCAACGACGTCGCGGGGGTGTGGTGGCGGAGTGGCGCTGAAGCGTTCGATCGGTGCCGGTACTGTTCGGCGAATGAGCTCGCTGAATCTCGACGACTTCACCGACCTGATCGAGCGCCCCGACGGCGGGGTGCGCCGCGACGCGGAGGCGCGCCGGGAGCGTCAGATCGTGCCGCCCGGAGCGCTGGGACGCCTCGACGACCTGGGCGAGTGGCTCGCGGCGGCGCAGGGATCGGTGCCGGTGCGGCCGGTGGAGCGGCCTCGGGTGGTGCTGTTCGCCGGCGACCACGGGGTGGCCGGGCTGGGCGTCTCGGCGCGGCCCGCGGGCGGCGCGGCGCAGCTGGTGCGGGAGGTGCTGGAGGGCGGGCGTCCGGTGTCGGTGCTGGCGCGCCGGCTCGGGGTGCCGCTGCGGGTCGTGGACATGGCGCTGGACTGCGAGCCGGACGCGTTCCCCGAGGACGTCGTACGGCACAGGGTGCGGCGCGGCAGCGGCCGTATCGACGTCGAGGACGCGCTGACGCCCGAGGAGGCGGAGGCGGCGTTCCTGGCCGGGGTCGCGGTCGCCGACGAGGAGGCGGACTCCGGTACGGACCTGGTCGTGCTGGGCGATGTCAGCGTGGGCGGGACGACGGCGGCGGGCGTGCTGGTCGCGGCGTTGTGCGGGACGGACGCGTCGGTGGTGACCGGGCGGGGCGGCGAGGCGATCGACGACCTCGCCTGGATGCGCAAGTGCGCCGCCATCCGTGACGCGCTGCGGCGGGCCCGGCCGGTGCTGGGCGAGCAGCTGCAACTGCTGGCGACGGTCGGCGGGGCCGATCTGGCCGCCATGACGGGCTTTCTGCTCCAGTGCGCCGTAAGGAAGTTGCCCGTCGTGCTGGACGGGGTCGTGGCGGCGGCCTGCGCGCTCGTCGGCCAGCGGATCGCGTTCCGCGCGCCGGACTGGTGGCTGGCGGGCCAGCGCAGCGGCGAGCCGGGCCAGGCGAAGGCACTGGACCGGATGGCCCTGGAACCGCTCCTGGACCAGGGCGTGACGGTGGGCGAGGGCGCGGGCGCCCTCCTGGCGCTGCCCCTGGTGCAGGCCGCGGCGGCCCTCGCGGCGGAACTCCCGGAGAAGCCGGCCGCCCCCGCGGAGCGGGAGGCCTCGAAGGCGGACCCGGAGGAGGACTCGGAGAAGGAGCCGGAGAAGGACCCGGAGAGGGAGTCGCTCGAAGAGGGGTGACCGCGCGAGGTCACTTGTGGCTCGCCGGGCGCAGTTCCGGGTCCGGCTTGCCGCCGAGCCAGTTGCCGACGGCCCGGCTGGGACGGGACCAGCGGCGGTCGTGGTGGTAGGCGCGGAGAGCGGCCTTCGCGCGGGCCCGGGGGCGGTTGCGGTAGAAGCGGCGGGCCCAGGGGGAGCCGGGACGGGCCAGGCGCACGAGGCCGATCAGGGCGATGAACGGGACGATGACCCCGAAGATCGCCATCTTGGCCTTGCCCTTGGTCAGTGCGGCCAGGGCGACGAGGAAGTTGCCGCCGACGGTCGCGATCACGGTGCCGCGGTCCTGGAGTTCGTCGGCGCTCAGGTCGTTGACCCCGAAGGGCGAGAAGCCCACCAGCATCAGGCCGACGAGGGCCGCCGTCAGGACGACGGCCTCCACGCTCTGGCGGCCCGCCTCCGTCCAGTACACGTCGGCGAGGTGCAGCACCAGCGCGAACTCGTCGAGGACGAGCCCCGCGCCGACGCCGAAGACGACCGCGAAGGCCGCCGAGCCGAAGCCGTGCCGGCCGCTGGCCACCGCGCCGAAGCCGCCGAGGACGGTCAGCACCACGCCGGGGACGACGTGGTGGATGTGCAGGCCGCCCGCGCTGACGTTGCCGAACGGCCCTTTCCCCGCACGGATCAGACGGGTGACCATCCGGGTGACGGCGAAGGTCAGGACGAAGGCGGTGAGGGCGAGGAGCAGCGGGAGCTTGCCCGGCTCGACAATGTTCTGCTGCAACCAATCTCCCATATGCGCATTTTCGTCCCGGTCTTCCGGAGGCGCCCGTCCGACCGCCGGGTAACCTGCGCCGGTGTCCACACCCCCGCCGCCCCCGCCCCCCGCGCCGCCCCCACCCCCGTCGTCCCCGGCCTCCGTCCCCGACGGCCTCCGTTTCGCCTTCGGCACGCTGACCGCGCTGCCGGTCCGGGTGACCCGCTGGGACCGGGCGGCCGCGCGCGGGGGCATGACCGCCGCCCCGGCGGTCGGGCTGGTCGTCGGCGGCTGCGCGGCCGGGCTGGGACTCCTGGCGCTGCTCGCGGGCGCGGGCCCGCTGCTCGCCGCGGTCGCCTCCGCCGCCGTCCCCGCCGTCCTGACGCGCGGTCTGCACCTGGACGGGCTGGCCGACACCGCGGACGGCCTGGGCAGCGGGCGGCCCGCGCAGGACGCGCTGCGGATCATGAAGCAGTCGGACATCGGGCCGTTCGGCGTGCTCACCCTGGTCCTCGTCCTGCTCGCCCAGACCGCCGCGCTGGCGCAGCTCTACGGCGACTCCTGGGCGCGCGGCGCGACCGCGGCCCTCGTCTCGGCGGTCGCGGCCCGGCTGGCGCTCACCCTGGCCGCGCGCACCGGGGTGCCGGCCGCCCGGCCGGAGGGGCTGGGCGCGGCGGTCGCCGGGGTCGTCCCCGCGCGGGGTGCGGTGGCCGTCGTGGCCGTCTGCGTCGCCGCCGCGGCCGGCGCGGGCGCGCTCGCGGGCCCCTACGACGCCGTCCGCGCGGCCCTCGCGGTCGTCCTCGGCGTCGCCGCCGCCGAACTCCTGCTGCGCCACTGCGTCCGCCGCTTCGGCGGCGTCACCGGCGACGTGTTCGGCGGCCTCGCCGAGACGGCGGCCACGACGGCACTGGTGGTGCTCTGTCTGGGCTAGGGCTCGTGGTCGAACGGCCCCCCACGACTGTCCTGTTTGCCGTAGGTGGGGCGGCTCCCGGGGTGCGAGGATCGGCTCATGGCCATGACGCCACCGCCAGGTGAACACCCGCATGCATGAGCGAACGCACGCGCACGCGTAGGCTCATTGCGGGGTTCGCCCCACCGGTTCGCCGCGCCGGTGGGACACACCCCGGTGACGACCGCTCCCCCGGCCCGGATCTAGGGTCGGCCGTCGGGCCGGTCGACCCACCGCATTCGGCCACCGCAACTTCACATCGGAAGCGAGATTTCACCACCGTGACTGCTCTCACTCTCAGCACCGCCGCGGCGCCCGGCCTGCGGGCCGACGCGATCGTGATCGGTGTCGCCAAGGGCCCTGCCTCCGGGTCCGCGAACCTGGTCGTCGCCCCGGGCGCCGAGGCCGTGGACAAGGCCTACGACGGCCGGCTCGCCGCCGTCCTGGAGACCCTCGGCGCCACCGGCGCCGAGGGCGAGGTGACGAAGCTGCCCGCCCCCGCCGGCTTCAAGGCGCCGCTCGTGCTGGCGGTGGGTCTGGGCGGAGAGCCCGAGAAGGACGCCGCCTACGACGCCGAGGCGCTGCGCAGGGCGGCCGGTGTGGCCGCCCGCACCCTCACCGGGTCCAAGAAGGCCGCCTTCGCGCTGCCCGTGACGGACGCCGCCGACCTGGGCGCCGTCGCCGAGGGCGTCGGACTGGGCGCGTACTCCTTCGACACCTACAAGCAGAGCGCCAAGGACCCCAAGGCCAAGAACGGCAAGGCCCCGCTCGCCGAGGCCGTCCTCCTCGGCGGCAAGCCGCGCGACGCCGCCCACAAGGCGGCCCTCGCCCGCGCCACCGCCGTCACCGAGGAGCTCAACCGGGCCCGCGACCTGATCAACATGCCGCCGAACGACCTCAACCCCGAGGCGTTCGCGGCGGTCGCGCAGAGCGCGGCCAAGGAGAACGGCGTCAAGGTCCAGGTCCTCGACGAGAAGGCCCTCGTCAAGGGCGGCTACGGCGGCATCCTGGGCGTCGGCTCCGGCTCCGCGTCGGCCCCGCGCCTGGTGAAGCTGTCGTACACCTCCTCCAAGGCGAAGAAGCACCTCGCCTTCGTCGGCAAGGGCATCACCTACGACTCGGGCGGCATCTCGCTGAAGCCGGCCGGCCACAACGAGACGATGAAGTGCGACATGAGCGGTGCCGCGGCGGTCTTCGCGGCCGTCGTCGCCGTCGCGCGCCTCGGTCTCGAGGTCAACGTCACCGCCTGGCTGGCGCTGGCCGAGAACATGCCCTCCGGCTCCGCCACCCGCCCCGGCGACGTGCTGCGGATGTTCAGCGGCAAGACGGTCGAGGTGCTGAACACCGACGCCGAGGGACGGCTCGTGCTCGCCGACGCGCTGTGGGCGGCCTCGCAGGAGAAGCCCGACGCGATCGTGGACGTGGCGACCCTCACCGGCGCGATGATGCTGGCGCTGGGCAACCGCACGTTCGGGATCATGGCGAACGACGACGCGTTCCGCTCCGCGGTGTTCGAGGCGGCGGAGGAGGTCGGCGAGCCGGCCTGGCCGATGCCGCTGCCGGAGCACCTGCGCAAGGGCATGGACTCGGCCACCGCCGACATCGCGAACATGGGCGAGCGGATGGGCGGCGGGCTCGTCGCGGGGCTGTTCCTGCGGGAGTTCGTGGGCGAGGGGATCACCTGGGCGCACCTGGACATCGCCGGGCCGGCGTTCAACGAGGGCGGGCCCTTCGGGTACACGCCCAAGGGCGGGACCGGTACGGCTGTGCGGACACTTGTGCGGCTCGCTGAGCTGACCGCCGCGGGTGACTTGGGCTGACGCCCGCTTCTGGGACGCGGGGGACTGTGCGCCTCATCACTCGGGTCGACCCGTCGCGCGGCGGGTGCGGGCCGTGTGGGGCTGGTCGCGCAGTTGCCCGCGCCCCTTGGTGGGTGCCGTCGCCCTTGTCACAAGCGAGCGTGGGCGTCTCACACAGCAGCCCGGCGTCTCGTCCGTCTCCCACAAGTGCAAAGATGGGGCTCGGCAGGACAGGGCCCCCACCACAGGGCCGAAGAAAGAGCGGCCGGACACCAGCCGCCGGCGGTCAGCGACGACCGGCGCACGGCGCACATGCATGGAGGACGTGACGTGGCGAACGACGCCAGCACCGTTTTCGACCTAGTGATCCTCGGCGGCGGTAGCGGTGGTTACGCCGCGGCCCTGCGCGGGGCCCAGCTGGGCCTGGACGTCGCCCTGATCGAGAAGGACAAGGTCGGCGGCACCTGCCTGCACCGGGGTTGCATCCCCACCAAGGCCCTGCTGCACGCGGGCGAGATCGCCGACCAGGCCCGCGAGAGCGAGCAGTTCGGCGTCAAGGCCACCTTCGAGGGCATCGACATCGCCGGGGTCCACAAGTACAAGGACGGCGTCGTCTCCGGCCTGTACAAGGGGCTCCAGGGTCTTGTCGCCTCCCGGAAGGTGACGTACATCGAGGGCGAGGGCCGACTGTCCTCCCCCACCTCCGTCGACGTCGACGGCCGGCGGATCCAGGGCCGTCACGTGCTCCTCGCGACCGGCTCCGTGCCGAAGTCGCTGCCGGGCCTGGAGATCGACGGCGACCGGATCATCTCCTCCGACCACGCCCTCGTCCTGGACCGCGTGCCGAAGTCCGCGATCATCCTCGGCGGCGGCGTCATCGGCGTCGAGTTCGCCTCGGCGTGGAAGTCCTTCGGCGCGGACGTCACGGTGATCGAGGGTCTGAAGCACCTCGTCCCGGTCGAGGACGAGAACTCCTCGAAGCTCCTCGAGCGCGCGTTCCGCAAGCGCGGCATCAAGTTCAACCTCGGCACCTTCTTCTCCAAGGCCGAGTACACCCAGGACGGCGTCAAGGTCACCCTCGCCGACGGCAAGGAGTTCGAGGCCGAGGTCCTGCTCGTCGCCGTCGGCCGCGGCCCCGTCTCGCAGGGCCTCGGCTACGAGGAGCAGGGCGTCGCCATGGACCGCGGCTACGTCCTGGTCGACGAGTACATGCGCACCAACGTCCCGACCGTCTCCGCCGTCGGCGACCTGGTGCCCACGCTCCAGCTCGCGCACGTCGGCTTCGCCGAAGGCATCCTGGTGGCGGAGCGCCTGGCCGGTCTGAAGACCGTCCCGATCGACTACGACGGTGTCCCGCGGGTGACGTACTGCCACCCGGAGGTCGCCTCCGTCGGCATCACCGAGGCCAAGGCCAAGGAGATCTACGGCGCGGACAAGGTCGTCGCTCTGAAGTACAACCTGGCGGGCAACGGCAAGAGCAAGATCCTCCAGACCGCGGGCGAGATCAAGCTCGTCCAGGTCAAGGACGGCGCCGTGGTCGGCGTCCACATGGTCGGCGACCGTATGGGCGAGCAGGTCGGCGAGGCCCAGCTGATCTACAACTGGGAGGCGCTGCCGGCCGAGGTCGCCCAGCTCGTCCACGCCCACCCGACGCAGAACGAGGCCCTCGGCGAGGCCCACCTGGCCCTGGCGGGCAAGCCGCTGCACGCGCACGACTGACCGACCCTCGGTCACCGCACTGCGAAGCGACGATCCAGACTTCCGCAATTCGTAAGGAGCAACAGAAACCATGGCGGTTTCCGTAACCCTTCCGGCGCTCGGCGAGAGCGTCACCGAGGGCACTGTCACCCGCTGGCTGAAGGCCGAGGGCGAGCGCGTCGAGGCCGACGAGCCGCTGCTCGAGGTGTCGACCGACAAGGTCGACACCGAGATCCCCTCGCCCGCCGCCGGCGTCCTGGCCTCCATCAAGGTCGCCGAGGACGAGACCGTCGAGGTCGGCGCCGAGCTGGCCGTCATCGACGACGGCACCGGCGCGCCGGCTGCCGCCCCGGCCCCCGCCGCCGAGGAGGTCGCCGAGCCCGCTCCCGAGCCGGCCGCGGCCGCCCCCTCCACCGAGCAGGAGGCCCCGGCCCCCGCTCCCACCGCCGAGGCGGCCACCGGCGGCGGTTCCGCCGAGGGCACCGACGTGGTCCTGCCCGCGCTCGGCGAGTCCGTCACCGAGGGCACCGTCACCCGCTGGCTGAAGTCGGTCGGCGACTCCGTCGAGGCCGACGAGCCGCTGCTCGAGGTGTCGACGGACAAGGTCGACACCGAGATCCCCGCGCCCACCGCCGGTGTGCTGCTGGAGATCGTCGTCGGCGAGGACGAGACCGCCGAGGTCGGCGCGAAGCTGGCCGTCATCGGCGCCCCGGGCGCGGCTCCGGCCGCCGCCCCCGCCCCCGCCGCCGCTGCCCCGGCCGCTCCGGCCGAGCCCGCTCCGGCTCCGGCTCCGGCCGCCGAGGCTCCCGCCCCGGCTGCCGCGCCCGCTCCGGCCCCGGCCCCGCAGGCGCCGACCACCCCGGCCCCGCAGCAGCAGACCGCCCCGGCCCCCGAGCCGGTGCCGTCCGCCCCGGTTCCCGCTCCCGCCCCGGCGGCCCCGGCCGCTCCCGCGGGCGTCGGCGACGACGGCGCGTACGTCACCCCGCTGGTGCGCAAGCTCGCCGCCGAGAACGGCGTCGACCTGGCCGCCGTCAAGGGCACCGGCGTCGGCGGACGGATCCGCAAGCAGGACGTCCTCGCCGCCGCCGAGGCCGCGAAGGCCGCCGCCGCTGCCCCGGCTCCCGCCGCCGCCGCTCCGGCCGCCTCCGCGAAGAAGGCCCCGGTGCTGGAGGCCTCGCCGCTGCGCGGTCAGACCGTCAAGATGCCGCGCATCCGCAAGGTCATCGGCGACAACATGGTCAAGGCCCTGCACGAGCAGGCGCAGCTGTCCTCGGTGGTCGAGGTCGACGTGACCCGCCTGATGCGGCTGCGCGCCCAGGCCAAGGACTCCTTCGCCGCGCGCGAGGGCGTCAAGCTCTCCCCGATGCCGTTCTTCGTCAAGGCGGCGGCCCAGGCGCTGAAGGCCCACCCGGTCATCAACGCCAAGATCAACGAGGCCGAGGGCACGATCACCTACTTCGACTCCGAGAACGTCGGGATCGCGGTGGACTCCGAGAAGGGCCTGATGACCCCGGTCATCAAGCACGCCGGCGACCTCAACATCGCGGGCATCGCCAAGGCCACGGCGGAGCTGGCGGGCAAGGTCCGCGCCAACAAGATCACCCCGGACGAGCTGTCCGGCGCGACCTTCACCATCTCCAACACCGGTTCGCGCGGTGCGCTCTTCGACACGATCATCGTGCCGCCGGGCCAGGTGGCGATCCTCGGCATCGGCGCGACGGTGAAGCGTCCGGCCGTCATCGAGACGGAGGAGGGCACGGTCATCGGCGTCCGCGACATGACGTACCTGACCCTGTCCTACGACCACCGTCTGGTGGACGGCGCCGACGCCGCGCGTTACCTGACCGCGGTGAAGGCGATCCTGGAGGCGGGCGAGTTCGAGGTCGAGCTCGGCCTCTGAGTCGCTCACCTGCGTACGGTCGTACGGCGCCCCCGCCGGAGCCCTCGGGCTCCCGGCGGGGGCGTCGCCGCGTTTCCTGGGTGTGTAAGTCTCGTCTCACCTGCGGGAAAGCGCCCCCGCGCCCCCTGCCGGGACGGGCTGTCGGCCGTATTGTTTCTCCACGTCACCGCCCCAGGGGCCGATGGGCGGCCCCTCCCTAAGGAGCACTCATGACCGCGCCCGTCGTCCACTCGCTGCGCGAACAGATCCGCGAGCACATCGTGGAGGGGATCGTCAGCGGTCGCTGGAAGCCGGGCGAGCGGATCGTGGAGCGGCGGATCGCCACCGAGCTGGAGGTCAGCCAGACGCCGGTGCGGGAGGCGCTGCGCGAGCTGGAGTCGCTGCGGCTGATCGAGTCCGCGCCCAACAAGGGCGTACGGGTGCGGAATCTGACCGCGGCCGATCTGGAGGAGAGCTACCCGGTCCGGGCCGGTCTGGAGGCGATCGCGGCGGAGCTGGCCGCCCAGCGGCTGGCGCAGGACTGTTCGGCCCTGGAGACGCACGTGGCTGCCCTGTACGAGGCCGACCGCGCCGCGGACGGCACCGGGCAGGTGCGGCACACGGTGGGCTTCCACCGCGAGCTGGTGCGCGCGGCGGGCAACTCGGTGCTGCTGCACACCTGGGAGGGCCTGGGCATCGAGGTGTTCACGGCGCTGTCGATCCGCTGGCTGGGCACGGTGCAGCAGTCCTACGCGGAGGAGCACCAGGCACTGGTGGAGGCGTTCCAGCGACGGGACCCGGACATCGGCCGCCTGGTCAAGGAACACGTCCTGGGCTGCGCCCCCCGCGCGGCCGACGGCGCTGACTCCGACACGGTCTGAGAGCCGGGCGGCGGCCTGGTGGCTCCTGCGCAGGACGGAGTCGGTGGGGCGGCTCATACTGGTGGGGCCCGTGTGTTTTCCGGGACGCCGTAGTCGACGCCCCGCCGGCGTTGGGTGGAGGCCGCGTGATCTGGCCCGGACTGCTCTCCTCGACCGCACTGCCCCGCTCCCTCCTCTCGCGCGCGCTGCGCTCCGCCGCGGGGGTGCTGCGCCCCCGCGGACCCCGGCTGTGGCGGACCGAGGGCGGGGTCCAGATCGAGACACGCCGCCTGGGCCGCCCGGGGACGGCGACCGCGGCCCGCGCGGCGGAGTCCGCGCTGCGCGAGGTCCCGGGCGTGAGCCGCGCCGAGGTGAACGGCGCGCTGGGCTGCGTGTACGTGGGCTGCGGGCCTGAGACGGACCTGGACCGGTTGGTCGCCGCGGTGACGGCGGCGGACGGCGCGGCCGCCGGGAAGGCCGGCGAGGGCGAGGGCCGCGCCGTCGGGTTCCCCGGGGCCGGCGGGGCCCGGGTCGAGGCCGCCGTGCAGATGGGGGCCGGGATGGTGGGCGTCGGGGCGGCGTCCGCCGGGGGGCTGCTGCGGTGGCGCGGGCTGCCGCCGGTGGTGCTGTCCGTGGTCCAGCTCGCGGAGGCGACGCCCCGGGTGCGCGAGGCGGTGGCCCGCCGGCTCGGGGAGTCGGGCGCCGAACGGGGCTGGGCCGTCGCCAACCTGCTGCTGAACACGCTGACCTTCCGGCCCATCGGCGCCGCGTTGGGCGTGGCGACGGCCGGCGCCCGGTACGCGGAGGCGCGGGCCCGCCACCGGGTGTGGCAGGAGTGGGCGCACCGGCTGGCCGCGCACGAGGGCGCCTACCGCCATGACGCGGTCGCCGTCCAGCGGCGTCCGGCCGCGCTGCCGCCGGGCCCCGGCGAGCGGTACGCCCGGGTCGCGGTCCCCGCGGCTGTCGGCGGGTACGGGCTCACCGCGCTCGGCACGTTCAGCCACGACCGGGGTCTCGCCCTGCTCGCGGCCGGGACGCCGAGGGGTCCCCGGTACGGCAAGGAGGCGTTCGCGTCGTCGGTGGCGCGGACCGCGTCCGAGCGGGGAGCGCTGGTGCTGCGGCCGGAGGCGCTGCGTCGTCTCGACCGGATCGACACCGTCGTCCTCGACGCCCGGGTGCTGGCGACGGGCGGCTGGACGGTCGAGCACGTGGTGCGTCTCGGACCGCGGGGAAGCGATCTCGACGACGACGAAGTCCACGCGCGGATCCACGAGTTGCTCGAACAGGGCCGCCGGCGGGCGGGTTGGGAGCTGCGGCCGTTCGGCGGAGAGGGCGGCGCCCCCGAGGGGGAGGGAGAGGCGGCGGCGGTCCCGCGGGAGACGGCGGCGCAGGCGGCGCGCTGGGCCGGGGAAGGCGTGCGGGTCCTGCTCGTCGTACGGAAGGGGACGCCCGTGGCCGTGGCCGGGCTGGTGCCCCAACTGCACGCGCTCTCGCACCACTTGGTGCGTGCGGCGCGTGCGTGCGGCGAGGTGCGGCTGGTGGGCGGGCCGGCGGGGCTGCACCACAGGTTCGGGCTCGCCCAGGCCCACCCCACCGGCCGCCGCCGCACCGTCGCGCTGGTGCGCTCGCTCCAGGCGCGGGGCCACGGCGTCGCGGTGGTGTCGGCGCGCGCCCGATGCGCGCTCGCGCAGGCGGATCTGGGCGTCGGCGTGCTCACGGGCCCGCGCCGGGTGCCGTGGGACGCCCCGGTCGCCGCCCCGCCCGAGGTCGCCCATCTGCTGTTGACCGCCCTGCCGGAGGCCCGGCGGGTGGGCGTGGTGTGCAGCCGGCTGGAGGGCGCCGGCGCCGCCGTGGGCTCGGCACTGGCCCTGCTCCTGCCCCGCCCGGGGGCCTGGGCGCGGGTGCGTCTGCTGTCGGACGCGGTGACCGTGGCGGGGATGACGACGGGCTTCTGGGCGGCCCGGCGACTGAGCGGCCGTCCGGTGCCGGCGGTCGTCGAGCGCACGCCGTGGCACGCCATGACGGTACGTCAGGTGATGGGCCGTCTGGGGTCGGGCTCCCGTGGTCTGGACGAGGCCGAGGCCGCCCGGCGCCGGGAGGGCGGCGGCCGGGACCGGCGGGACGGCGCGGTCACGTTCCTCGGCAGGTTCGCGGAGGAGCTGGCCAATCCCGTCACTCCCGTGCTGGCCGTCGGCGGCGGCATCTCCGCGGCGCTCGGCTCGGTGGTGGACTCCGTGCTCATCGGCGGGGTGCTCGGGGTGGACGCGCTGGTGGGCGGGGTGCAGCAGCAGAAGGCCGACCGCGCCGCGCGACGGCTGGTGGAGGCGACGTCGGTACGGGTGCGGGTGCGCCGCGCGGACCGGGCCGAGGCGGTCGAGGCGGCGGCCGAGGACCTGGTCGCCGGCGACGTGGTCGAGCTGGACGCGGGCGACGCGGTCCCGGCCGACTGCCGGGTGGTGCGGGCGACGGGGCTGGAGGCCGACGAGTCGAGTCTCACGGGTGAGTCGTTGCCGGTGCTGAAGACCGCCGCGCCGAACGCGGCCAGGGCGGTCGCGGACCGGACGTCCATGCTCTACCAGGGGACCACCGTGGCCGCGGGCCACGCGCTCGCCGTGGTCGTCGCCACCGGCTCCGCCACCGAGGCGGGCGGCGCGGCGGAGGCGGGCCCGGAGGGCGGTCCTCCGGAGAGCGGGGTGGAGCGGCGGCTGAAGGCGCTGGGCCGGTGGTTCCTGCCGATGTCGGTGGCGGCGGGGGTCGCATTGTTCGCCGTGGACGTGCTGCGCAGACGGCCGTTGGGCGCGGCCCTGGGGTCGGCGGTCAGCCTGTGCGTGGCGGCCGTGCCGGAGGGGCTGCCGTTCGTGGCCACGGTCGCGGAGCTGGCGGCGGCGCGTCGGCTGTCCGGCCGGGACACGCTGGTCCGCAGCGCCTCCACGATCGAGGCGCTGGGGCGCACCGACGTGCTCTGCTTCGACAAGACCGGCACGCTCACCGAGGGCCGGATCAGTCTCCAGCAGGTGTCGGACGGGCGGGAGCGGCGTCCGCCGGAGCGGCTCACCCCGTCGCTGCGCCGGGTCCTCGCGACGGCGGCGCTGGCCGGTCCCCCGGGGCCCGCCGCGGGGCTCGCGCATCCCACCGACCGGGCGATCGCGGCCGGCGCGGAGCTGCTCGGGATCGCCCCCGCGCGGGCCGCCGGGTTCGCCTCGGAGACGTGGGAGCGGGTGACGGAGCTGCCGTTCGAGCCGGCGCGGGGCTTCCACGCCGTGCTGGGGCGGTCCGGGGGGCGGGCGCGGATCGTCGTCAAGGGGGCGCCGGAGGTCGTCCTGGCGCGGTGTGAGCGGATCCGCCGGGGCGGGGGGCCCTCCGGGGGCGAGGGGTCCGGGGGCGAGCGGGCCTCCGGCGAGGCCGGGGAGCCGTTCGGGACCGGTGAGCCGTTCGGGGGCGGGGGCCGGGAGGAGATCGAGGCGGAGGTCGACCGGCTGGCGCGGCAGGGGCTGCGGGTGCTGGCGGTCGCCGAGCGCGTCCTGCCGTCCGACGCCCCGCGGGACGACGCCGCCCTCGCGGAACTCGCGGACGTCAGCGACGACAATCTCGACGGCCTGTGTCTGCTGGGCCTGCTGGGGCTCGCGGACCCGGTGCGGGCCACGGCGTCCGAGAGCGTGCGCCGGCTGGCGAAGGCCGGGGTGCGCATCGTGATGGTGACCGGCGACCATCCGAGCACCGCCGCCGCGATCGCCCGGGAGCTGCGGCCCGAGGAGGAGCCGCGGCTGATGACGGGGGCGGAGCTGGAGGCCCTCGACGAGGCCGCGCTCGCGCGCACGCTGCCGGAGATCACGGTGTTCGCGCGGGTCACGCCGGCGCACAAGGTCCGTATCGTCACCGCGCTGCGCTCGGCCGGGCGGACGGTCGCCGTCACGGGTGACGGCGCGAACGACGCGCCCGCGATCCGGATCGCCGACGTGGGCATCGCGCTCGGGTCCCGGGCGACGCCGGCGGCGCGTTCCGCGGCGGACGTGGTGGTCACCGACGACCGGATCGAGACGATCGTGGACGCGATCGTCGAGGGGCGGGCGATGTGGGCGTCGGTGCGCAAGGCGCTGGGCATCCTGCTCGGCGGCAACGTGGGGGAGATCGTCTTCACGCTGGCGACGAGTGTGCTCACCGGGGGCAGTGCGCTGAACGCGCGTCAGCTGCTGCTGGTGAACGTCCTGACGGACATGCTGCCGGCGCTGGCCATCGCCGCCCGGCCGCCGGCGGAACGGGCGGACAAGCTGCTCGCGGAGGGGCCGGAGGCCTCGCTCGGGGCGGCGCTCACGCGCCAGATCCGGGCGCGTGCCGTCGTCACGACGGCGGCGGCGACCGTCGCCTGGGTGATCGCCCGGGCGACCGGCACCCGCGGGCACGCCGACACGGTCGCGCTGGTCGCCCTCGTCTCCTCCCAGCTGTTCCAGACGCTGGCGGACGCGGGGCGGGATCCGGTGGTCGCGCTGGCCGTGGTCGGCTCTCTGCTGACGCTGGCGGTGGTGGTGACGGTCCCGGGCCTCAGCCACTTCTTCGGCAACCGCCCGCTGGGGCCCGTGGGCTGGACGATCGCCCTCGGAGCGGCGGTCGCCTGGCCGGCGGCCAGGTGGGTCGGTGCTGGAGTGGGGCGGATCGGTTGAGGGGCGGGCCCCGCGCCCCTCTGGGAGCGCTGCACCTCAGGGAGCGCTGCACCTCTGGGAGCGCTGCACCTCTGGGAGCGCTGCACCTCTGGAAGGCGTTCCATGCGGGCGCGCGCCCGGCGCAATACATCCCGATTGCCACAGTTTTACGGGTTTATCGGGGTCCGAGGTTGGAAGGCGGGGCGGGGGACCCCCACCACGCACCACGGGAGGACCGAGATGACTTCCCCGCAGCCACAGCAACAGCCCGCACAGCCCACGCAGACGACCCAGACCGAGGCCGCCGAGACCGGCACGACCCGGCCCGAGGCGCCCCCGGAGAGCCGCGACGAGACGGCGCACCACCAGAACGGCCACTCCGGCGGCAAGGTGGTCCACCTCCACACCGCGCACCCCAGGGTCACCATCCCCTATGTGACCCCCGGCGACATGTTCACCGGCGTCCGAGGAGCCGCCTCACGGCTCCCCTCCGGCCGCAAGCTGGCCTACTACGGCATGCTCGGCGGCATGGCCGTCGCCGGAGCCCTGGAATGGCCGGTCGCCCTCGCGGTGGGCGCGGCCACCGAGGTGATCACCCGCGAACAGAAGGCCCGCAGCCGAAGCCGGCAGGAGGAGGGACGCGAGCAGACCCGCGAGGCCCCCACCACCCCGCAGGCGGCAACCGCCTGACTCAGGCCCACGACAACCCCCAAGGGGCCGAACCCGGCAGACGACACCCGAGCAGTCCCCCGCTCAAACCTCACACACTCCCCACCTGCACAAACCCTCCCCGGCGGCGACACCCCGTGCCCCCGCCGGAGGCACCCCGTGCCTACTTTCTCGTGATCAAGAGGTTTTGCGCCTCAACCCTTTGATCGATCATCGATCAGGGAGTTATTGTCGCCGACGGGCAAACGCGGCGCGAGCCGCACGGTGTCACAGCACCACCGCCCCACCGCCCTGTCCTGCCAAAGACCAAGGGCACCCGAACCCCGATCGATGAGGGAACCCCCTTCGACTGAGGAAGGCGGCGACATGACCGACCCCAACGCCATCCAGCCGAGCGCGCTCGACCAGCTCCCCGACCGGGATCCGGAGGAGACCGCCGAATGGCAGGCCTCGCTGGACGCGGTCGCCAAGGCGGCCGGGCCGCACCGTGCCGCATACCTGATGCGGCGCACGCTGGAGCGCGCCGAGGGCAACGGCATCGCGCTGCCCAAGCTGCTCGAGACGGACTACGTCAACACCATCCCCACCGTCGCCGAGTCCGCCGTACCCGGCGACGAGGCGATGGAAGCGAGGATCACCGCCTGGAACCGCTGGAACGCGGCCGCCATGGTGACCCGGGGCAGCAAGCACGGCGTCGGCGGCCACATCGCCACCTTCGCCTCCGCGGCCTGGCTCTACGAGACGGGCTTCAACCACTTCTTCAAGGGCAAGGAATCCCAGGATTCCCCCGGCTCCGGCGACCAGCTCTACATCCAGGGCCACGCCTCCCCCGGCATCTACGCCCGCGCCTTCCTCGACGGCCGGCTGACCGAGCACCACCTCGACAACTTCCGTCAGGAGGCGGGCGGCAACGGCCTCCCGTCGTACCCGCACCCGCGCCGGCTGCCCTGGCTGTGGGAGTTCCCGACGGTGTCGATGGGCCTCGGCCCGCTCTCCGCGATCTACCAGGCGCGCTTCAACCGCTACCTGACCAACCGCGGCATCAAGGACGTCTCCGCCTCCCACGTCTGGGCCTTCCTCGGCGACGGCGAGATGGACGAGCCGGAGTCCACGGCGGCGCTCGCGCTCGCCTCCCGCGAGGGTCTGGACAACCTGACCTTCGTCATCAACTGCAACCTCCAGCGCCTCGACGGCCCCGTCCGCGCCAACTTCAAGATCGTGCAGGAGCTGGAGGCCCAGTTCCGCGGCGCCGGCTGGAACGTGATCAAGACGCTGTGGGGCACGGCCTGGGACGAGCTGCTCCAGCTCGACACCACCGGCGCGCTCGTGCGCCGGCTGCGCGAGGTGCCGGACGCCCAGGTGCAGACGTACCAGACCCGCGACGCCGCCTACATCCGCGAGGACTTCTTCGGCAAGGACCCGGCGCTCGCCGAGATGGCGAAACTGCTGAGCGACGACAAGATCCTCGAGTGCTTCCACCTCTCCCGCGGCGGCCACGAGGCGCGCAAGGTGTACGCCGCCTACAAGGCCGCGGTCGAGTTCAAGGGCGCGCCGACGGTCATCCTGGCCCAGACGGTCAAGGGCCACACCCTCGGTCCGGGCTTCGCGTCGAAGAACGCCAACCACCAGATGAAGAAGCTGACGGTGGACGAGTTCAAGACCATGCGCGACCTGCTGGAGCTGCCGATCGCGGACAGCGCCTTCGTCGACGGGGTCGTCCCCTACGGCCACCCCGGCGCCGACTCCCCCGAGGTCCGCTACCTCCAGGAGCGCCGCGCCGCCCTCGGCGGACCCGCCCCGGCCCGCCGCGTGCAGCCGGTCGCCCCGCTGCCCGCGCCCGCCGAGAAGGCGTTCGCCTCCTTCGACAAGGGCTCCGGCTCGCAGAACGTGGCCACCACCATGGCCTTCGTCCGGCTGGTCAAGGACCTGGTCCGCGACAAGGAGACCGGCAAGCGCTGGGTGCCGATCGTCCCCGACGAGGCGCGCACCTTCGGCATGGAGAGCCTCTTCCCGTCCCTCGGGATCTACTCCCCCAAGGGCCAGACGTACGAGCCGGTCGACCGCGACCAGCTGATGTACTACAAGGAGGCCCAGAACGGCCAGATCCTCAACGAGGGGATCACCGAGGCCGGTTCGATGGCCGACTTCATCGCCGCTTCGACGTCGTACTCGACGCACGGCGAGGCGATGATCCCGTTCTACATCTTCTACTCGATGTTCGGCTGGCAGCGCACGGCCGACCAGATGTGGCAGCTCGGCGACCAGCTCGGGCGCGGCTTCCTCGTCGGCGCGACGGCCGGCCGGACGACGCTGACGGGCGAGGGCCTCCAGCACGCCGACGGGCACTCCCCCGTCATCGCGGCGACCAACCCGGCCGCGCTGACGTACGACCCGGCGTTCGCGTACGAGGTCGCCACCATCGTCAAGGACGGTCTGCGCCGGATGTACGGCGAGGCGGCCCCGGGCGAGGACTCGGACGTCTTCTACTACCTGACCGTCTACAACGAGCCGCTGCCGCAGCCGGCCAAGCCGGCGGGCCTCGGTATCGACGAGGGCATCGTCAAGGGCTTGTACCGCTTCAACACGGCGGAGTCGGCGGGGCTCACCCCGGCCGCCAACGCGCCGCGCATCCAGCTGCTGGGCTCCGGTACGGCGATCCACTGGGCCCTCGCGGCGCAGAAGCTGCTCGCCGAGGACTGGGGTGTGGCCGCCGACGTGTGGTCCGCGACCTCCTGGACCGAGCTGCGCCGCGACGCGCTGGAGGCCGACGCGGCGCTGCTGCGGGGCGAGGAGCGGGTGCCGTACGTCCGTCAGGCGCTCCAGGGCGCGGACGGGCCGGTGCTGGCGGTGTCCGACTACATGCGTCAGGTTCCCGACCAGATCGCGCAGTGGGTCGAGCAGGAGTGGTCCTCGCTGGGCGCCGACGGCTTCGGTCTGTCGGACACCCGCGAGGCGGCTCGCCGTCACTTCGGCGTGGACGCGCCGTCGATCGTCGTCGCGGCGCTGGCGCAGCTGGCGAAGCGGGGCGAAGTGAAGGCGACGTCGGTGAAGGAAGCCCGGGAGCAGTACGGCCTGTAGTCCTCCCGCCCCGGGGGCTTCGCCCCCGGACGGGCTGGACGACCTCACCCTTCTCCCTACCGAGTCAGGTGGTGGGTGGGCACAGGCCGGGGGGGGGGGGGGGGGGGCCCCCCCCCCCCCCGCCCGCGGGGGGGGGCCTCAATCCAAGGAATCGTGCTGCCCCGCGCAAAAAGAATGTGGTTGGTT